>NZ_LRQV01000113.1 GCF_001567585.1 Micromonospora rosaria | reverse complement strand
GGGGGTGGCGGTGCGCTTCGGCCGGGCCAGGTCAACCCGGTACAGGTACGCGACGCGGTTGCCACCAACACCGCGCCACATGACCTGCGCGGCAATCGGCTGACCACCGGGGCGTAGGCCGGCGGCGCGGAGTTGACGGCGGGTGGCGTAGCCGGAGGGGGCACCCTGCCACCAGAACGTGGGGATACCGAACTTCGTGCCGTCCGGATCGTGGAAAGCGGCCCGGACGCGCGGCATCAGGCCACGCGAACCGGGTCGGTGTACGGGTGGGCGGCCACCTCGGCAGCGGCACGGATGACACGAGCTTCGGCCCGGCGCAACCTGCGCCAGTCCAGCGGCGAGGGTCCGCCGTGATCCTCGGCGTACAACAGGGTGATCTCAGCGTCGAGCACGTCCAGCTCAGCCGCGATCAACGGCCACTCGACGTCGATCGCGGCCAGGTCGGCGGCGGTCGGCTCGACGGCGACGGGGGCAAGGTGGTGCCTCACGGGAAAACCTCCGGTAGTTGATGGCCCCTGGGTGCGACCACGAACGGCCGCACCCAGGGGTGCGCAAGAACAGGAGGCAGAAGCTCAACCGCGCGCCAGACCAGCCCACTCGCCCCGCTCGCTTGGGATCGACCAAGGTCGGCCACCGTGTGGCTCAAGGCAGGGATGCCGCAGACCAGGTCCACGCGGCGCTTCTGCTGTGAAGTTCTCAATGAACAGGTGCACGGCGGTTCGTAGGCGTGCAGCACCGCGAAGTGCTGCCTTCCCCGGTGACCGACCGGCTGTGACACAGGCAACCTAACAACTGGTATCGTGCCGGGTCAACTGTTATGGGCAAAGACGGCCTTGAGCAGGGCAAACAAGCCGGCAGCGACCTATCATCTGGTATGCCGCTGGTAGGCTCGCAGCGTTCACGTTGCAGAAGGGGAGCGCCATGCCCGAGTCAGAGCCACGGCTTGACAGACCTGAGGCACTTCATCAGCAGGTAGCCCGAAACATCCGGAATGACATCGAATCCGGCATTCTTCGAGATGGAGAGGTGCTACCAACAACTCGGGAGCTGGCCAAGCTGTGGGGCGTGAGCGTTTTCACCATCAGTGAAGCCATGCGGGTGCTAGCCGAAGAAGGGCTAGTTTCCAGCAAATCTCGGTCCAAGAGGGTTGTCACAGCACCCGATCAGGGCGGCCGGAAAGAAATTCGGCTACGCACACCGCGCGTACTCATCGTGGGGGGTTTTGCCGGCAGCGGGAAAACCGAGCTAGGCAGAATCGTTGCGCGCGAAACAGGTTGGCCCATTCTCGATAAAGACACCCTAACGAGGCCAGTCCTTGAGGCGGCCCTTGAAATCATGGGATTATCCCCCAATGACCGAGAGTCAGAAGACTACATCTCTCTCATGAGGCCGCGCGAATACGAGTCCCTCATGTCGGCGGCAAACGAGAACGTATCGTGCGGAAATAGCGCCATCATTACCGCTCCATTCCTGGCTGAGTTCAGGGATCAGGCATGGCTTGAGCGAGTTAAAGCAACGTTTTCGGATATGGGAGCCGCTACTACGATCGTATGGGTGTACTGCGACGCGAGCACCATGCATACCTATATCCGTCACCGAGGAGCGGCCCGTGATGCAGCAAAACTGGCAGACTGGGCAGGCTATCTGAGCAGGATAAACGTAGAGTTCCGGCCCGATTTCCCCCACATCCTGATCGACAACTGCTCATCAGGCATTCCGTTGCAGACCCAAGCGCGAGAGCTTGTGCAAGAAATCCTAGGCACGGAAGCTTCGGAGTCATGACTAGAGGCGTGATGCTCTACGGACCGCCGGCATCAGGAAAGGACACCGTAACGCGCGAACTGGTCGCGATGCAACAAGGCTTCCTTCTCTTTCCTCGCGTAAAGGCCGGAGCAGGAAGAACCGACGGATACAGGATGGTCTCAAGTCGCCATTTCGAAGAATTGCGACGACATGGCGAGCTGATCTGGGAAAATGAGCGCTATCGCTCCCGGTACGGGATAGACCGATCCGGGTTGATTGAATCGGCAAGTAAAGGGCTGCCGGTTCTTCACCTTGGGCAGGTTGCCGCAATTGACGCAGTTAGACTCTCTGTGCCGTCAATTGAGTGGCTTGTTGTTTCACTGTGGTGCCCCCGTAACGTAGCTGCAATTCGAATAGCAGAGCGCAACACAGGCGACGACAATCTAAGGCTGAGCGCGTGGGACGAAACAGAATCCATCTCGTTTGCCGATCTAGCCTTCAACACGGCAGTGGTCAAACCGGACGAGGTTGCGGCGGCTATTGCAGCGCGGGCAGTCGCGCGGTAACGCATAGCAACGAAGCGCACCAGCAGTAGGCATCGATTGATGCGCGGCGACTGCGTGACCAACTGAGTGACAACCTGCCCGTACGCCAGCGGACACAAGCGAACGACAGCAGACTATCTACCCAGCTCAGTAACACTTTCCGGCCTAGTCAACCCGCCATGATCATTCGTTCGGGACGAAGAGGTCGTCGGTTCGAATCCGGCCACCCCGACAGAGGTACGAGGGCACATCCGATCGATGGATGTGCCCTCTAGTGCTTCTGTACAGCAGTCGGGTACAGCAGCGGCGGTCACCGCAGGCTCTCGCCCAGGCGCTTGAGGGCGTCGCGGGTGGCGTCCGAGGACGCCTGCGAGTAGATCTCCATTGTGACCGACACCTCCGCGTGCCGGAGCACCTGCATGATCACGCGCGGGTGCACGTCCAGGTCGACGAGCAGGGTGGCACAGGTACGCCGGGCGTCGTGCACGGTGATCTTCCGGACCCCGGCACGGGCGCATCGGGCGTCCCAGGATCGGTTGAAGTTGCGCGGCTCGACGGGAGTTCCGTAGCGGGTGGTGAACAGCAGCGACGACCCCTGCCAGGCGATCCCGGCCTGGTCGCGGTCGTTCTTCCTCGCCTGCTGGCGCAGGTCGAGTGCCGCCGCGCAGATGTCCGGCAGCGGCAGCGTGGCGTCCGAGGTCTGCGTCTTGGTCTCCCGGTGCAGCAGTTGGCCGCCGACCCGCTGCAACTGCCAGCCGATCGACAGCTCCCCCGCCGCCAGGTCCACGGCATCCCCGGTAAGGCCGAGCACCTCACCCTTGCGCAGGCCGAGGACCAGGATCAGCACGTACGCGGCGTACAACGGATCGCGGTCGGCCCGCGCGGACTCCAGGAAGCGACGGGCCTCGTCACTGGTCCACGCCCGGCCCTTGCGGCGGCGGACCGGTGGGAGCTTGACCAGGGCGGCGGCGTTGCGGGTGACCAGCTCCTCGGTGGCCGCGTGGTTGAGCGCGGAGCGCAGCACGCCCCGGATGTCCTTGACGGTCCGGGGGGACGGCGTGTCGCCGCAGCACCGGCCGAGCGCACAGCAGCGCCGCCTGAGTTCCGGGCAACGGGCGTCCTTGCCCTGGGCGCAGCACTGGCAGGTGCGGGACACCTCGTTGATCCAGGTCTGCACGTCGCGCACCTGGAGCCGGTCGAGCCGCTTCCCGCCGAGGCCGGGTATCACGTACAGCCGGAGGATCGTCTCGTAGGTGGCGCAGGTCAGCGGCGCGAGGTTGGGGCGCACCACCTCCCGGTGCCAGTAGGTCAGGTAGTCGCCGAGGGTTGGTACCCGGGTGGCGACCGGCCCGGCCTTGGCCTGCTGGTGCAGCTTGATCCACTTGTCGTGGACGATCTCCCGGGTCTGGCCGTAGACGTACTTGCGGGTCCGCTTCCCGTCGGGCTTGGTGACCCAGACGTACGCGGCGAAGCCGGTGCGGTACGGGAAGATCGAGCCTTCGCCGTTGGCGCGGGTACGTCCGGGCATCAGGCGGCCTCCTGCCGCTCGACCTGGTCGCGGACGTACTCGTCGACCCACTCGGGCAGGACGCGGCGGTACTTGCCGTCCTTGACGGAGCGCAGCTCGCCGGTGGCGATCTTCATCTTGACCTTGGACAGGCCGAAGCCGAGCAGGACGGCGACCTCGGCGGGCGAGTACCAGCGCGGGGTGCGGTGGGCTGGGTCATGCCGCCACCCCCGAACACAGCTCGTGGGCGAGTTCCTCCCGGCCGATCCGGCGGCGTTCCCGGCGCTGCACGATCAATGTTCAGAACTGAGGCACTAGCAGCCGTAATCGGCTCCGTCGTCAGTGAGAAGATCGTGTCGGACCCATCCCATGACCCCCGTAGTGACGTTGCGGAGGTAGGTCCAATAATGGCCGTCGTTGGCGTAAGTGTAGCAATAGTAGTCCACCGTGTGGGACGGGTATGCGATACCGTTAATCGCGCAGGAGGTGCTCGATCCACTGCGCTGTCGCGCCCCATCCGCAGCCTTTATGGTCTTGCTGGTGCCAGAGTTGTCTTTGTTGGACCCCGTCGTGCCGCAGGGGGCGTGCGCCAAGGCGGGACTGATTGTGACGAGAGGCGCAACCAAGACGGCCCCCGCCAGCACTGCCGCTCCCACTGCAAACCGGCCTGCTCGTGCCATGAAGAGTCTCCTCGATCCGCCGAAGGAAATCCGTCCGTCCCAATAGGACCTACATCCATCCTTGCGGATAATTAGATGAGTGTCAACGCACCAAAGCCGGTAGCAATCTCCGATCCGCGCACCCAACCCCTACTGCTGTACGCCACCTGCTATACGCCACCCCCTCATGCACCCGCCTGCGACCCCAGCCGCCGCATCAGCAGTAGCTTCGCCCCGGCATGCGGCCTGCCCTCTGCTGCCGATAGCGGCGATCCAACTGCAAGTGAGCATCTCTCTCCGGATCACCCAGTTGCAGCGGACGCAGCGGCTTCCCACCCTGGCCGATCTAGTGGCCGCCGCGCTGGCCCAGGCTCACGCGGACCTCGACGCCGAACTGGGCACCTGGGCCGAGCACCTGGGCGACGGCACCGACCTGCCGGCCCGGCTCACCCGCCTGGTCTGCGGGTACCTCGCCGACTGGGGACGGGCGCTCACCGAGTAAGAGTCCTACCTCGCCGCCGCCCGCGACCCCGAGTTGCGGGGGCTCGCCCGCGCCTGGGTGGACCGGCTCCGGCTGGTGCTCACGCCGTTCGTCGGCGACGAGGCCGCCCGGAGTGTCGTCGCCCTGCTGGACGGCGTCACCCTCCAGCACCTCGCCACCGCCGACCCGGTCGACACCGATTTGGTCGAGGCAGCCGTCACCGCCCTGACCACACCCCAGCGAGGATGATCCGCTCGGGCGGAGCGCAGCTTCGTTGTTGGTGTGGTCTCCCAGCGTGCCGGGGGCCCGTGTCCCCGGACGTCACGTGACGCTCGACACCGCGTGGACGAACGGGGTACGCGCGGCAGGCGCGTACCCCGTTGGTGGGTGCGGGTGGGTCAGTGGATGAGCACCGGGGCGGCCGGGCGCTCGCCGTCGCCGCCCGCCTCGTCGTCGAGCAGGTGGGACTCCTGGCGCTTGCGGGGCAGCAGGAAGGCCGGCACGAAGGTCACCAGGATGAGCACGAAGGCGACCAGGAACGTCGTGGCGAACGAGTCGGCCACGAACTCCAGGCCCCGTTGCAGCAGGCCCGGCTCCACCGGGAGCTGCTGGGCCAGCGCCGGATCGCGCTCGACGGCGATCGCCAGGCCGGCCTCGGTGACCGGTGCGCCGGTGCGCGGGTCGACCATGCCGGGGATGGCCGGCGAGCCGTTCAGCTCGTTGGTCAGGATCACCGACATGATCGCCGCACCGACCGCGCCGGCCACCTGCTGGAGGATGTTCAGCAGGGTGGTGCCCCGGGCCACCTCGTGGTTGGTGAGCGTCTTCAGCGCCGAGGTCATGATCGGCATCATCGTGCCGCCCATGCCGAGCCCCATCACGAACAGCGCCCCGCACAGCAGCAGGTACGACGTGTCGGTGCCGACCTGGGTGAAGGCGAAGAAACCGGCCGCCATCAGGGCGATGGCGAAGGGTACGGTCCGGCCGACCGGGATCTTGTCGGCCAGCATCCCGGCGATCGGCATGGTGACCATCGCGCCGATGCCCTGCGGGGCCATCAGCAGGCCGGCGTCGAGCGTCGACTCACCGCGTACCTGGAGGAAGTAGCTCGGGAAGAGCAGGCCGGCGCCCATGAACGCGACCGTGAAGACGGCCAGCGTCACCGACGCCACGGTGAGGTTGCGGCTGCGCAGCAGGCGCAGGTCGAGCAGCGGGTGCTTCGGCTTGAACGAGTAGAGCACGAAGCCGACGACCAGCAGCCCGCCGACGAGCATCGGCAGCCAGACCTTGGTGTCGGCGAAGGTGCCGGTCTCGGGCAGCGTGGAGACGCCGTACAGGAAGAGGGCCAGGCCCGGGGAGAGCATCAGCATGCCGACGAAGTCGAACGACTCGGACGGCTCCGGGGCGTCCTTCGGCAGCGCCTTCTGCGCGTAGACCAGCGAGGCGACGCCGATCGGCAGGTTGATCAGGAAGATCCAGTGCCAGCTCGCGATGTCGATCAGCCAGCCGCCGAGGATCGGGCCGCCGATCGGGCCGAGCAGCATCGGGATACCCAGGACGGCCATCAACCGGCCGATCCGCTCCGGGCCGGCCGCCCGGGTCATGATGGTCATGCCGAGCGGCATCAGCATGCCGCCGCCGAGCCCCTGCAACACCCGGTACGTGATGAGCTGGCCGATCGAGTCGGCGGTGGCGCAGAGGCCGGAGCCGAGGGTGAAGAGCACCAGCGCGGCCATGTAGAGCCGTTTCGTGCCGAACCGGTCCGCCGCCCAGCCGGTCAGCGGGATCACCGTGGCCAGTGCCAACGTGTAACCGGTCATCGTCCAGGCGACCTGGGCGTACGAGGCGTCGAAATCGGACTGGAAGGTGGGCAGCGCCACGCTGACCACGGTCACGTCGAGGATCGACATGATCGCGCCGAGGACGACGACCCCGGCGACCTTGAGTACGGCAGCGTCGAGCCGGTCCGACACTGCCACGGGTTGACTGCTCACGGATTCTCCTGATCAGGCGACGGGAAACGCCGCTGGGCCGCGCACCACACCGTGCGCGGCTGCCCGTTTCCTGTTCGGTCGTCGGCCCCGTTCCGCCGGGGCGCCGGCCCCCACGGCCCCACGGCCACCCGACACGATCCCACGAGGGGGTGACAACCGGCTGGCGTTTTCCGCCGGGCGGAAGGACATTTAACGTGCTCGTAGCCGGTACGTCCGGTGACGCCGTGACCAAGGGCACGCCACCACGGACGGGTATCCGACGACGGGCCGCCCCGCGACCGATGGTGGACCACCGGCCCGAACCGGGTTTTCACCTCTCCCCGCTAGGGTCGGAGGCCATGCGGACCAAGCACGAGCTGAGCGCGGCGATCCGGCGGCACCGACGGGCGGCACTGGTCATCAACGCCCGGTCCCGGCGCGGTCGCCGGCTCTACGAGCAGGCCCGGTCACGGCTGCTGGCAGCCGGCTTCGACCTGCTCGGCACGTACCCGGTGGACCGGCCGGGCGAGCTGGAACGCAGTCTCGCGGCGGCGGTCGACCTGGGGCCGGACCTCCTGGTCGCGGGCGGTGGCGACGGTACGCTCAGCGCCGCCGCCCGGCTGCTCGCCCACGCCGACATGGCGTTGGGCCTGCTGCCGCTGGGCACCACCAACAACTTCGCCCGGACCGTCGGGGTGCCGATCGACCTGGACGGGGCGGTCGACGTGCTCACCGACGGAAAGGTCATCGACGTCGACCTGGGGCTCGCCGGTGACATGCCCTTCGCCAACCACGTCGGCATCGGGCTCTCGGCCGACATCATGCGGCACACCCCGCACCGGCTGAAGCGGGCCACCGGGCGGCTCGCGTACCCGGCGACCGCCCTGGCCCTGCTGTCCCGGCACCGCCCGATGCGGGCCACCGTGCGCGCGGCCGGTCAGGAGTACGAGTTCGTCACCCACCAGCTCTTCGTGGCCAACGGTGGGTTCCAGGCCGGGCGGCCGATCACCGCCGACGCCGACGCCGACGACCGGCTGCTGGTCGCGTACCCGGTGGGTGGCCCGACCCGGCGCGGCCTGCTCCGCGAGACGGCGCGCAACGCGGTGACCGGCCACCGGCGCACCCTCGGTGACGATCCGTTCCTGGCCGTCGGCGAGCTGTGGGTGGAGACCGACCGACCGGCGCGGGTCGAGGTGGACGGCGAGTTGTGCGGTCGCACGCCGATCCGGATCGGCCTGGACGCCAACGCCCTGCGGGTGATGGCCGCCGCCGACAGCCCCGACCGCTGACCGCCCCGGCCCGCCGGGCACGGTCTGCGGACCCGCCCGGCACGGTCGACGACTCACCCAGCGGGGTCGGCCGGGAACCGTCGGTGCCGGTACGGCGTCCAAGCGGTGGTGAACACGGGGATCGGAGGACAGGATGCGACCCAGCGCACGGATCGTGGGCGTGCTGGCCGTGCTGGGGCTGCTGCTCACCGGCTGCCTCAGTACGGGTGGTGGCGAGGACGCGCCCGGTGACGCGCCACCCGGCGGCCCGGTCGGGTGGGCAATCGGCGAGCCGACCGGGCTGATCGGGTCGTGGACCGTGGCCGGGGTCGCGGGGGCCGACGGCAGCGTCCTGCGGCTCGCCCCGGACGGCCTGACCCTCGTCGCGGACTGCGTCCGGCGCGGCCAGTGGCGGGCGCACGCCGACGGGCTCTTCGTCGCGTACCTCAGCAGCCTCGACGGCGACCGGGGCTGCACCGGCGCGGACCCGGTCACCCCCGGGTGGCTGTCCCGGGCCACCGGCTTCCGCAGCGACGGCGACGCCCGGGTCCTCGTCGACGAGCAGGAGCAGGTGGTGGCCCGGCTCCAGCCCGGTGCCCGGCCCACCGCCGGGCCGTACCTCCCCCCGGCCGACACCGAGCCGCCGGTGGTGACCGACGAGGCGCGGCGGCGACTGGACCCGGCCGCCCGGCTCCCGGAGGCGCTCGTCGTACCCGGTCGGGACGGCGTGCTGGGCCGGTGGGTGCCGGCCAGCGGGGCCCGGGGTGGTCCCCGGGCGGCGTACGTCGAGCTGCGCGCCGACGGTGAGTGGCGCGGCTCGGACGGCTGCAACGGCCAGGCCGGCCGCTGGGTGCTCGGGCCGGCGGGCGCGTTCCTCGCCGTCACCGGGCCGACCACCCTGATCGGCTGCGCGAACGTGCCGGTGGCGAGTTGGCTCGACGGCGCCCGGCGGGTCGGCCTGGCCGACGGGGTGCTGGTCCTGGTCGACGGCCAGGGCACCGAGACCGCCCGGCTGACCCGCGCCGGCTGACCCGCCGCGCCCCACCGGTGGACTTGACACGCCCCACCGGCTGACCCGCCGCGCCCCACCGGTCGGCCCGACGCGGCCGACCGGTCGACCCGGCGCGCCCGCCGCACCGTTCCGGCTGGTCCCCCGGATCTCGGTGTCCCGCTCCCCGGATCGACGGGTTTGACCTCAACCACGGTTGAGCGCCTAGCGTCGACCGGGTCACCCTCCGTCACTCCCGGGGAGCAGCGATGAGCAGCACACCGTCCCACCAGCCACAGCGGCCGGACCCGCCGACGATGCGGCGCACCGACGCCTGGCCGGACCCCGCCCGGCCGGATGCCGGGCTGATCCTCGCCAGTGTCTGGCGGGTGGGCACCCCGCAGCGGCAACAGGCGACGGTGGACGCGATCGTCGAGGCGTACGCCGACCGGCCGGGGCCGGCCGGGCTGCTGTCGTACAGCGTCTTTCCGGGTACCGACGGGGACACCCTCCGGCACTACACCCTCTGGCGGGACGGGGCCGCGTACCAGGGCTTCGTCGCCGACAGCCGACAGCCGCGGGTGGACCACATCGACGCGGCGGTGCCGGGCATCGAACGGCTGGAGCTGATCCGGTACCGGCTCTACCGGGGTCGGCGGGCGCAGCCGGCGCCCCGGCCCGGCGCGCTGGTCACGGTACGGGTCCAGACCGAGGACGAGATCCACGCGCGGGCCTGGGTGGACGCCGTGCTCGCCGCCCTCGACGCCAGCGACCCGGCGGCGGGTGGCATCGGCGGCTTCTTCCACGTCAGCACGGACGGTACTCAGGTGCTCAACTACGCCGAGTGGAGTTCCGTCGAGGCGCACCCCGCCGCGCTGGCGGCCGGCGGGGGCAGCGTCGGGCGGGGGCCGCTCTGGGACCGGGTCCAGCGCATGCCCGGGGTACGCCTCCTCGGCGTGGACCGGTTCCACCTGGCCGCCACCTTCGAGCCCGACCGCTCCGACCTGGGATGACCCTGGACGACCCGGGGTACCGTCGGTCGCGTTCCTCGGCCTCGACGAGCGGATGGGCTGGTTCCCGTACGCCTGGGCCGGGCTCGGCGCGGTGATCATCCTGATGAACCTCTACTCGGCCTTCGGCCGCCGGCACCCGAACCGGGACCGCTGACCCGTCCCCGAGCACGGGCCCGGACGCGCCTTCGGCGCCGACCCCCGGGACCGGGGCCGGCGCCGAAGAGCGGGTACCTCAGCAGTTCCTGTAGCTGCTGACCTTGCCCCAGGAGCAGGAGTCGATCAGCTTCCCGGAGGAGTTGCGCAGGTACGCGGTGTCCCCGGTGTTGTTCCAGATGTGCCAGCCGGAACCCCAGTACCGCTTGGTCGAGGTGTTCGTGCCCTTCCCACTGTGCAGGTAGAGGCTGGCCTTGGGCTTGAGCTTGACGTCACCGAACTTGTGGACGTGGTTGGCCTTGTCCCGGACCGTCCAGGACTTCAGGCTGATGGTGCTGGAGCGCCGGTTGGTCAGCTTGACGTACTCACCGTTCACGCTCTTGTTCGCCCGGGTGTCGGTGCCCGGCGCGTTGACGTACACCCTGGTGATCTCGATGGCCGGCGGGGCGGCCTGGGCCGGTCCGGCGGCGGCCACCGCCGCCCCGATCCCGACGGCGGTGGCCAGGGCGAAGCCCAGCAACTTCCTCACGCGATTCCCCCACGGATGATGACTGACGACCGGCCACTGCCCGGCCGGTACGTCCCACGCCCGAGGCGTGGGCGACTGAGGTTACCGACGTGTGTCGTCTCTTGTGGACCGTGCCGCGCCCGCGTCGACAACTGGACCTGCCGGGCTGATCAGGAGGTCACCGAACGTCGAGCCGACCGGCACGAACGGTCGGCGTCCCGCCGCCGTGTAGATCGCCGCACCGACGGTTCAGCCCCCGACCCCGGTCGGTCGGGGCCAGCCCTGCGACCCGGACCGCCGGGGGACACGCCCGTCCCGCCGGCCCGGCCCCGACCGGCCAGCCGCCCGCCGGACGGACCCGCCGCGACCGGCCCGGCCGCCCGTCCACAGCCTGTGGATAGAACATGTGTACGACGGAGGGCGACCGCCCGGCGCTGAGTACCCTTGACCTGGCCCGGCACCCCCGCCGGGCACCCCTCTACCTGGAACGACGTGCGATTGGATCACAACCGGGTCATCCGTGACGTCACGGTCCGCCTGCCGATGGCGTCGACCGCCGTCGAGGCGTGCCAGTGGACCGTCGACGCGCTCGCCCGGTACGCCCCGGCCACCATCTCCGTCCTGCTCCAGGTGCACGACCGGCTCCGCTGCATCGCGGCCACCGGCTCCTGGCACGTCTTCTCCACCGTGCCGCCGAAGGCCGGCATCGTCGGCCGGGTCTACGCCTCCGGGGTCGGGGCCACCGTCGCGCAGGTCGCCGACGACCCCGACTACCTGCCGCTGCGCCCGGACGTGACGGCCGAGATCTGCGTACCGGTGCTCGACCCGGCGGGCCGGCCGATCGGCGTGCTCGACCTCCAATGGTCGGACCCGGTGGAGCTGGGCCCGTGGCGGGAGACCGCCGAGCGGCTGGCCAACCGGCTCGGCGCCCGGATCGTGGCGCTGGGCGGCCCACCGGCGGAGAGCCGCAGCGAGAAACTGCTCCGGCACGCCGCCGCGATGACCGCCGCGCAGACCGACTGGGAGCTGATGACCGCGGCGATCGGCGCGGCCCGGGACGTCTCCACCCTCGCCGCGGCCGTCCTGGTCCTCGGCGGCCGGGACGGGCCCCGGCTCGGCGCGCCCACCCGTACCCCGGGCGAGCTGGAGCACCGCCTCCGCGCCGAGCTGGCCGAGGCGGGTACGCCGGCGCTCGGCCGGATGATCGGCCGGGCGCACCGCCACGGCGCGGCGTACACGCTGGGCGAGGCGGGGCACCCGCCGACCGTGGACTACGCGCCGCTGGCCCGCGCCGGGGTACGCACCCTGGTCGTGGTGCCGGTCGGCCCGCCGGACACCGGTGGCGTGCTGCTGGTCGCCGACGAGCGGCTGCTCAGCCCCGACCCCACCACGGTCAGCCTGATGGAGCTGCTCGCCGGGCAGGCGTGGACCTGCCTGGACCGGCTCCGTACCCTGGCCCAACTCTCCGAGCAGGCCAACTCCGACCCGCTGACCGGGCTGCGGCACACCGGCCCGTTCGGCCAGCGGATCGCCACCGCCACCCCGGGCCGTACCGCCCTGCTGGCGATCGACGTGGACGGCTTCAAGAGCGTCAACGACACGTACGGCCACCAGGCCGGTGACCGGCTGCTGGTCGGACTGGCCCGCGCCCTGCAGGACGCCCTGCGCCAGGGCGACGAGCTGTTCCGGGTCGGCGGCGACGAGTTCGTGGCGGTGATCGAGGTCAACCGTCCCGCCGAGGCGGTCCGGATCGGTGAACGGTTGGCCGAGGCGGCCCGCCGTACCGGTCAGACGATCAGCGTCGGGGTCGCGGTCGCCGAGCCCCGCGAGTCTCCCGAGGCCACGCTCCGCCGCGCCGACCAGGCCCTCTACACCGTCAAACGCACCGGCCGCGACGCCGTCCACCTCGCCCCGGCCACCTGACCCACCCCTGCACCCCTGCACCCCTGCACCCCTGCACCCCTGCACCCCTGCACCCCTGCACCCGCGATCTTGCAGTTGCCGCCCGCGCAAAGGGTGCATATGGAACATAAGAAGGGCGCAAAGTGCAAGATCGCGCGAGGGCGGGGCGGGGCGGGGCCAGGGGCGCGGAGAGGACGCAGGTCAGCGGGGGGTCAGTTCTTTGGCTACCAGTTCGGCGATCTGGGTGGTGTTGAGGGCGGCGCCCTTGCGCAGGTTGTCGCCGGTGATGAAGAAGTCGAGGGCGCGCGGGTCGTCCAGGGCGCGGCGGAGCCGCCCGACCCACGTGGGGTCGGTGCCGACCGCGTCGATCGGCATCGGGAACTCGCCGGTGGCGGGGTCGTCCACCATGATCACGCCGGGGGCGTTGCGGAGCACCTCGCGGGCCTCCTCGGCGTCGACCTCGGTGGCGAAGACGGCGTGCACCGCCACCGAGTGACCGGTCACCACCGGTACCCGGACGCAGGTGGCGGAGACCTTCAGGTCGGGCAGGCCGAGGATCTTGCGGGTCTCGTTGCGCAGTTCGACCTCGTCGGAGGACCAGCCGTCGTCGGCGAGGCCACCGGCCCAGGGCACCACGTTGAGCGCCAGCGGGGCGGGGAACGGGCCCAGTTCGTCGCCGACCGCCTGCCGGACGTCACCGGGACGGGCGCCGAGCATCCGGTCCCCGGCGACCTTGCCGAGTTGGGCGTGCAGGGCGTCCGCCCCGACCTGCCCGGCCCCGGACGCCGCCTGGTACGACGCGAGGACCAGCTCACGCAGCCCGTACTCGCGGTGCAGCGGGGCGATCGCCACGATCATCGCGAGGGTGGTGCAGGTGCCGTTGGCGAGGATGCCCCGGGGCCGGTGGCGTACCTGATCCGGGTTGACCTCGGGCACCACCAGCGGGACGTCCCGGTCCATCCGGAACGCGGCGGAGTTGTCCACCACCACCGCGCCCCGGGCCACGGCGATCGGGGCCCACTCGGCGGAGACCTCGTCCGGCACGTCGAACATCGCCACGTCGACGCCGTCGAAGGCCTCCGGGGTGAGGGCCTGGACGGTCAACTCCTCGCCCCGGCAGCGCACCCGCCGGCCGACCGAGCGTTCGGAGGCGAAAAGCCGGATCTCGCCCCACACGTTGCGGCGGGCGGAGAGCAGTTGGCACATCACGGTACCGACGGCACCGGTCGCCCCGACCACGGCCAGGGTGGGCAGCGCCCGCACCGTCGGTTACCGCCCGGTCCCCGCGTACACCACGGCCTCGGTGTCGCCACCCAGGTCGAAGGCCTCGTGGATGGCGCGGACGGCCTTGTCGAGGTCGGTGTCCCGGCAGACCACGGAGACCCGGATCTCCGAGGTGGAGATCATCTCGATGTTCACCCCGGCGGTGCCGAGGGCGGCGAAGAAGCCGGCCGCGACGCCCGGGTGCGACCGCATCCCGGCGCCGATCAGCGACACCTTGCCGACGTGGTCGTCGTAGAGCAGGCCCTTGAACTTGACCTGCTCCTGGATCTTGCTCAGCGCGGCCATCGCGGTGGGGCCGTCGGCCTTGGGCAGGGTGAACGAGATGTCGGTGCGCCCGGTGCCCTCGGTCGAGACGTTCTGCACGATCATGTCGATGTTGATCTCGGCACCGGCGACGGTGTCGAAGATCTGCGCGGCGGCGCCCGGCTCGTCCGGCACCCCGACAATCGTGATCTTCGCCTCGCTGCGGTCGTGGGCGACCCCGGTGATCAGTGCTTGCTCCACAGGAAGGTCCTCCATCGATCCGGTGACCATCGTGCCGGTGTTGGTCGAGTATGACGAACGGACGTGGATCGGCAACCCCGCCCGGCGCGCGTACTCCACGCTGCGCAGGTGCAGCACCTTCGCGCCGCAGGCCGCCAGTTCCAGCATCTCCTCGTAGGTGATGTGCTTGATGTGCCGGGCGTTGGGCACGATCCGCGGGTCGGCGGTGAAGACGCCGTCCACGTCGGTGTAGATCTCGCAGACGTCGGCGTGCAGCGCCGCGGCGAGCGCCACGGCGGTGGTGTCCGAACCGCCCCGACCCAGGGTGGTGACGTCCTTGGTGTCCTGCGAGACGCCCTGGAAGCCGGCGACGATGACCACCGCGCCCTCGTCCAGGGCGCCCTTGAGCCGCCCCGGCGTGACGTCGATGATCCGGGCCCGGCCGTGCACCGAGGTGGTGATCACGCCGGCCTGTGAGCCGGTGAACGACCGCGCCTCGTACCCCAGGTTGTGGATGGCCATGGCGAGCAGCGCCATGGAGATCCGCTCCCCGGCGGTGAGCAGCATGTCCAGCTCGCGGCCGGGCGGCAGCGGGCTGACCTGGTTGGCCAGGTCGAGCAGTTCGTCGGTGGTGTCGCCCATGGCGGAGACCACCACCACGACGTCGTCGCCGGCCTTGCGGGCGGCCACGATCCGCTCCGCCACCCGCTTGATCCGCTCCGCATTGGCGACGGAGGACCCGCCGTACTTCTGCACCACGAGTGCCACGACGGTGCTCTCCCTCCCAGCGTCCCTGAGCGTGCGTCCCTGAGCGTGCCGACGCCGCCGGGAGTTGGACCGGCGGCGTGGGTCGGACGCCATCAGGGTATCGGGCGGCCTGCGACGCCGGGTCGGGTGATCCCACCATCCGGCCCGGACAGCCGGCGGGCGGACCGCCTCCGGCCGGCGGAAACGCCGCGCCGACCGGGGGATCCGCGGGACGACGTGACCCGCGCGACACGCCGGGGCGTCGGGGCCGGGCCGGGGCCCACCGCGCCGGGGCCGGGCCGCAGAATGGGCCGGTGTCCGCCCGTCTGTCCCCGGAACGCCGGATGACCGGTCCGCTGGCCGCGCTGCTGCCGCTGGCGCCGGTGCTGTCGCTGGCCCCGGTGCTGTCGCTGGCCCTGGTGCTGTCGCTCGGGGTCGCCGGTTGCGCGTCCGACCGGCCACCGGCCCCACCGCCCCCGTCCCCGGCGCCGACCCCGCAGGGGTTGGACGCGGCCCGCGACGAGTTGGCCGCGCTGGCGGCGGCGGCCCAGGACCGGCACCTCACCGCCCGGTACACGTTGCGCAGCCCGGGACTGCCGGACCGGGTGGTCGTGGTGACCAGCGCCGACGACGGCACCTGGCGGGTGGACGTCGCCGGCGGGGCGCTGGGCGGCACCGTGGACGTCTCGCTCACCGCCACCACGGACGGGCTGTACCAGTGCGTCCTGCCGTCGGCCGGGCGGGCGGCGGGCTGCGTCCGCCTCGGCGACCGGAACGGCACGGTGCCGTACCGGCTCGATCCCCGGGTGCAGCACCCGTTCACCGACTGGCTGGCGGTGCTCACCGACCGGCGGGCGCCGCTGGCGGTCTCACCGGCGCGGCCACCGGACGGGGCCGCCGGGACGAGCGGCGCGTGCTTCTCGGTCGAGTCGACCACGGCGGCCCTGTCCCCGCCGCTCGACGTGGGGATCTACTGCTACGACCGGGACGGGACGCTCACCGCGGTACGGACCGCCACCGGCACGTTGACGCTGGCCGGTCCGCCCGGCCCGGCGCCGGCCACGGTGCAGTTGGCCGGCCCGGTCACCGACGGGGAGCCGTTGGCGGTGGCGGGACCGGAGGCGGGCTCGACGGTCACCCCCGTGCTCGGGGGCACGGGAACGTCTTGACCCTTCTGGGCGTTACGGGTGGTTTTCTTCACATCCGTCCTGCCCGTTTTGCGCCTGAAATGCGGCATAGGGGAGGCTCGGTGGCATGGCCGACCTCACACCGCTGCTCGCCGTCCGCTGGAGCCCCCGGGCGTTCGACCCGGTGGCGGAACTCTCCGGCGCCGAGGTCTCCTCGCTGCTGGAGGCCGCCCGCTGGGCCCCGTCCCACGGGAACGCGCAGCCCTGGCGGTTCGCGGTGGGGTGGCGCGACGACGAGACGTGCAAACGGATCCTCGCCAACCTGCCCGCCCGGGACCAGCGGTGGGCCCGGCACGCCGCCGTACTGCTGCTCGCCGCCCACCTCACCGACCCGCCGGCCGGCCCGTACGACCTCGGGCAGGCGGTGGCCCACCTGACCGTGCAGGCGACCGCGCTCGGGCTCTACGTCCACCAACTCGTCGACGTCGACCACGCCGGGCTGGTCGCCGACCTGGAGCTACCGGACGGGGTACGGCCGCACGCGGTGGTGGCGGTCGGCCGGTTGGGTGACCCGTTCAGCCTCCCCGAGGACCTGCTCTGCCGGGAGACGGCGCTGCGTCGCCGGCACCCCCTCGACGACCTCCTGCTGCGCTGAGCTGCCGGGCCACCGCACCGAAGACGCCGAATGGGATAAGCGTCCCAAATTCCGGACCGGACTACCGGAGCCCATCCCGATCACGTAGGGTCACGACTGTCATGTGGCAGGCGAGCCTCCTCCTTCGTTGCCGCGGCGAGGCCTCACCGGCCGGCACCTCGTCGCGGAGTTGACGCGCGCCGACCAGCCGATCCGTCCTCGCGGGGCCGCCCACGTCCCCGCCCTCGGCACCCGTGCCGAACCATCGACGCTGACGTCACATGATCTTCACCAGGAGCGTTCCACCATGGCTCAGTCCGCCAGCCACGCCGACACCGATCCGACCGCCGCGCACGCCGGCACCGATCCCATCGCCCGGCAGCGCCCCAGCCGGATGCCGTACACCCGGTACCAGCCGTACCACCAGCAGTTCCGGATCGACCTGCCGGACCGGCAGTGGCCGACCCGACGCACGGAGGTCGCGCCCCGCTGGTGCGCGGTCGACCTGCGCGACGGCAACCAGGCCCTGATCGACCCGATGTCCCCCGAGCGCAAGCGCCGGATGTTCCAGCTCCTGGTGCAGATGGGGTACAAGGAGATCGAGATCGGGTTTCCGTCGGCCAGCCAGACCGACTTCGACTTCGTCCGGCAGCTCATCGAGCAGGACCTGATCCCCGAAGACGTCACCATCCAGGTGCTCACCCAGTGCCGCGAGCACCTGATCGAGCGCACCTTCGAGTCGCTGCGCGGCGCGCGCCGGGCGATCGTGCACTTCTACAACTCCACCTCCACGCTCCAGCGGCGGGTGGTCTTCGGCCTGGACCGGGACGGGATCACCGACATCGCCACCACCGGGGCCCGGCTGTGCCAGAAGTACGCCGAGATCCACACCCCGGACACCGAGATCCACTACGAGTACTCCCCGGAGTCGTACACCGGCACCGAGCTGGAGTACGCGCTGGAGGTCTGCTCCAAGGTCATCGAGGTCATCGACCCCACCCCGGACCGCAAGCTGATCATCAACCTGCCGGCCACCGTCGAGATGGCCACCCCCAACCTGTACGCCGACTCGATCGAGTGGATGCACCGGCACCTGCCCCGGCGGGAGAGCCTGGTGCTGAGCCTGCACCCGCACAACGACCGGGGCACCGGCGTGGCCGCCGCCGAGCTGGGCCTGCTGGCCGGCGCGGACCGGATCGAGGGCTGCCTGTTCGGCAACGGCGAGCGCACCGGCAACGTCGACCTGGTCACCCTCGGGCTGAACCTGTTCTCCCAGGGCGTCGACCCGCAGATCGACTTCTCCGACATCGACGAGATCAAGCGGGCCGTCGAGTACTGCAACCAGCTCCCCGTGCACGAGCGGCACCCGTACGCCGGTGACCTGGTCTACACCGCCTTCTCCGGCTCCCACCAGGACGCCATCAACAAGGGCTTCGCCGCGCTGAACGCCGACGCGGCGGCGGCCGGCACGCCGGTGGACGACGTCACCTGGGCGGTGCCGTACCTGCCGATCGACCCGAAGGACCTGGGCCGCAGCTACGAGGCGGTGATCCGGGTCAACTCGCAGTCCGGCAAGGGCGGCGTCGCGTACATCATGAAGACCGAGCACCAGCTCGACCTGCCGCGCCGGCTCCAGATCGAGTTCTCCGGGGTGGTCCAGCAGGTCACCGACCACGCCGGCGGCGAGGTCGACCCGGGCACCATGTGGGACATCTTCGCCCGCAACTACCTGGTCGACCACCAGGTCTCCCCCACCGTCGCGCTGGCCGACTACACCATCGGCACCGCCGAGGGGAAGGTGGAGATCAGCGCCGAGGTCGGGGTGGGTGGCGAGCGCCGCTCGCTCACCGCCGTCGGCAACGGCCCGATCGACGCGTACGTCAACGCGCTGCAGGCGGTCGGCGTGGCGGTACGGGTGCTCGACTACCACGAGCACGCGCTCTCCTCCGGCGGGGACGCGCACGCCGCCGCGTACGTCGAGTGCGAGGTGGACGGCCGTACCGTCTGGGGCGTCGGCACCGACGCGAACATCGTCACCGCCTCGGTGAAGGCGGTCACCAGCGCCGTCAACCGCGCCCACGCCTGAGGTGTAAGGAAGGGCCCCCTCTTAACGCATACGGTAGAGAAGGGTTCCCCTCTCACCGCTGAGTGTTAAGAGGGGGCCCTTCCTTCGCGGCGGGGGGACGGTGGACGAGGAGGGCGGCCAGGAGGGCGCCGGCCAGGAGCAGGGCGGCGCACCAGAGCAGCGCCCCCCGGTAGGCGGTGGTCAGCTCGGCGCGCTGGTCGTACCCGGTGCCCCGCAGGCCGACCAGCAGCGGTAGCGCGGCCACCGCGAGCAGGCCCCCGGCGCGGGCGGCGGCGTTGTTGAACCCGCTCGCCACCCCCGCGTACCGGTCGGCCACGGCGGCGAGCACCGAGGCGGTCAGCGGCGCGACGACCAGCATCAGCCCGGCTCCGAAGAGGGTCACCCCGGGCAGCACATCCGTCCAGTACGAGGCGCCGGGCCGGACCTGGCGCAGCAGGAGCAGCCCGACCGCCGCGATCACCGGCCCGACGGTCAGCGGCAGCCGGGGGCCGATCCGCTGCGACAACGCCCCCGCCTTGGGCGAGCCGACCAGCAGCAGCACGGTCAGCGGCAGGGTCGACAGCCCGGTCAGCAGGGCCGACCAGCCCACCACGTTCTGCAGGTAGACGGCGAGGAAGAAGGTGAACCCGCCGAGCGCGGCGTACACCACCACGGTGAAGACGTTCAGCGCCGAGAAGAGCCGGCTGTGGAACAGCCCGGTGGGCAGCATCGCCGCGTCGCCCCGCCGCCGTTCCACCACCACGAAGGCCCCGGCGGCGAGGACGCCGACCAGTACCGACCCCAGGATCGTCCACGAGGCGAAGCCGCGGACCGGGGCGTCGATCAGGGCGTACGTCACCCCGCCCAGGGCCAGCGCGCCGAGCACCGCGCCGGTGACGTCGAACCGCCGGTGCCGGGCCCCCCGGCCACCGGCCCGGGACACGTTCTCGTCCCGGCTCTCCGGCACCCAGCGCAGCGCGGCGAGGATCACGAGCACCGCCACCGGCAGGTTGATGAAGAAGATCCACCGCCAGGACAGCGAGTCGATCAGCCAGCCGCCGATCAGCGGGCCGAGGGCGGTGGAGACCCCGGCCAACCCGGACCAGGCGCCGATCGCCTTCCCCCGGTCGTCGGGGTGGAAGCTGGCCTGGAGCACGGAGAGCGAGCCCGGGGTGAGCAACGCGCCCCCGGCCCCCTGGACGAAGCGGGCGACGATGAGCCAGCCGGTGCCCTGGGCGAGGCCGCAGGCGACCGAGGCGACACTGAACGAGACCACCCCGAGCAGGAAGATCCGCCGCCGGCCGAACCGGTCGCCGAGGGCCCCGCCCAGCAGCACGAAGGCGGCGAGCACCAGCAGGTACCCGTTGATCGTCCATTGCAGATCGGCGACGGTCGCGCCGAGGTCCGCGCCGAGCCGGGGCAGCGCGACGTTGACGACGGTGCTGTCCAGGAAGACCATCCCGGAGGCGAGCACCGCCGCGAGCAGCGTGCCCCGGCCGGCGGGTTCGGCGAGGCGCAGCGCGGGCGCGGATCGGGTCATGGGTACCAATCTGGCCGGGCCGGGCGGCCCGACGACGGGAAACGCCGAAAGTACCCCACGTCGCGCTCCGGCCACGCGGGACGGATCGCCAACTCCGGCGGTGAATCACGCGCCGGGTACTGTGCGGGTTCGCCACAAGCCCGGCAAGCTGAAGAGGTGTCGTCCGTGCGCAACAGATCAGGATCCCGTGTGGTGGTGGCCGTCGCGGCGAGCGTGCTGCTCGCCCTGAGCGGCTGCGTCGAACTGGAGGAGCCGGGAGCCGGCCCGTCGACACCGGCCGGCGGTGGTGGCAACGCCACGACGATGCTCGGCGAGTTGACCGTGGCCAGCGCCGGCACGATGAAGGGCTACAGCCGCAACCGCTTCCCGCACTGGCGCAAGACCGGCAAGAACTGCGACGTCCGGGACACCGTGCTCCAGCGCGACGGCAGCAACATCGAGCTCTCCGACTGCAACGTGGTGGGTGGTAGCTGGGAGAGCGTCTACGACGGCCGGAGCTTCACCGACCCTTCCCAGGTGGACATCGACCACATGGTGCCGTTGGCCAACGCGTGGCGTTCCGGGGCCGACGAGTGGGACGACTCGAAGCGCGGGGACTTCGCCAACGACCTGGACCGGCCGCAGTTGTTCGCGGTCTCCGCCAGTTCCAACCGTTCCAAGGGGGACCAGGATCCGTCCCAGTGGAAGCCGTCAAATCAGTCATACTGGTGCACGTACGCCGGGCACTGGATTGAGGTCAAGCACCACTGGGAACTCTCGGTGACCAGTGCGGAGAAGGATGCCCTGACCGACATGCTGAAAGGCTGCTGATGGGGGAACAGGCCACGACCGGCGCCGGGGGCTCACCGGCACCGGAGGAGATGCCGGACGCCGGTGGTGACGACGCGGCGGCGGCCACCGGCAGCGGCGCCGCGCCACCCGGCGGCCCGGCCGCCCCGGAGGGCTCCGCCGACGCCATCGGGCCGAGCCGGAGCACCGACATCGTGCCCGGCCCGGGTGGGGTGATGACCGACGAGGTCGGGGTGGTCACCGGCGAGCTGACCCTGCGCACCGAGTACGCCGACGGCCGGGTCACCGTCCGGGTGCAGTACAAGGACGCCGACGAGTGGTACGCGGTGACCGGCGGCAGCGCCCCGCTGGCCGACCCGGCCGCGCTGGACGCGGTACACGCCGTGGCCGTCGGCCTGCTCGACCGCCCGGAAGGCTGACCGGCCCGCCCCGGCGGGCGGGCCGACGGCCACCGCCGGTCAGACGTACGAGCCGGGTTCGGTGGGGGCGGAGACCACGGACGGGTCCTCGCCCTCGCCCTCGGGGCGGGTGAGCTGGGGGCGGACCTCGTGCGGGCGGAGTTCGCCACTGGCGATCCGTTCCGCCCAGTGGCAGGCCACCCGGCTGTCGCCGATCTCGCGCAGCGCCGGCCGCTCGTCGGCGCAGCGGGTCGGCTGGGCCCACGGGCAGCGGGTGTGGAACCGGCAGCCGGACGGCGGGTTCGCCGGTGAGGGCAGGTCCCCGGCGAGCAGGATGCGCTCCCGGCGGTCCTCCACGTCCGGGTCCGGCACCGGCACCGCCGACATCAGCGCCCGGGTGTACGGGTGCAGCGGCTCGGTGTAGAGCCGGTCGCTCGGCGCCTCCTCGACCAGCGCGCCCAGGTACATCACGCCGACCGTGTCGGAGATGTGCCGGACCACGGCCAGGTCGTGCGCGATCACCAGGTAGGTCAGCCCGAGGCTGTCCTGGAGTTCGTCGAGCAGGTTCACCACCTGCGCCTGGATCGACACGTCCAGCGCGGAGACCGGCTCGTCGGCGACGATCAGGTCCGGCCCGAGCACCAGGGCGCGGGCGATGCCGATGCGCTGCCGCTGGCCACCGGAGAACTCGTGCGGGTAGCGGGACAGCGCCCACCGGGGCAGCCCCACCTTGTCCAGGGTCTCGCCGATGATCTGGCGGCGCTCGTCCCGGTTGCCGCCGATGCCGTGGGTGTGCAGGCCCTCGGTCAGGATCGACTCGACGTTCTGCCGGGGGTCCAGGCTCGACATCGGGTCCTGGAAGATCATCTGCATCCGGCGGCGCATCGCGCGCAGCTTCCCGGCCGGCAGGCGGGTCAGGTCGGTACCGTCGAAGGTGACCGCACCGCTGGTGGGCGGGGTGAGCTGGAGCAGGGCCCGGCCGAGCGTGGACTTGCCGCAGCCGGACTCGCCGACCAGGCCGTACGTCCGGCCACGGACGATGGTCAGGTCGACCCCGTCGACGGCTTTCACGTGTCCGACCGTCCGGTCGAAGAGCACCCCCCGCTTGATCGGGAAGTGCACCTTCAGGTCGCGTACCTCGACGAGGACGTCGGTCCCGGTCACGGCTTCTCCTCCTCGCGCGGGGCGGGCACCGCGCCCGCCGTCGCCGCCGGCTGCG
>NZ_LRQV01000112.1 GCF_001567585.1 Micromonospora rosaria | reverse complement strand
CCCGGCGGCCGGCTCCCGGTACGCCGACCGGGGGTGGGAGCAGCGGGACGAGCGGGACCGGCCCGGCTCAGGACGGCGGGCCGACCGGGACGCGCCCGGCTGGACGCCGGACCGACGGGACGAGTCCGAGCCGGCCTGGCCGCAGCCGCGCGGCGGACCCGAGGCCACCCGGACGGCTCACCGGGGCGAGCCCGGCCCGGCGTGGCCGGACCAGCCGGGTGAGCGACACGCTGGCTGGGACGACCCGGACGAGCCGGCCCGGCCCAGCGGGCCCGGTGGCGGTCCCCGCTCGGAGCACCGCAGCGGACGGGACCACCGGGGCGGACCCGACCACCCGGGCGGGCCGGACCGCCGGGGCGGGCCCGACCATCGGTCCGCACCCGACCACCGGGACGGGCCCGGACAGTGGGCCGGGTCGGAGCAGCGGGCCGGGTCAGAGCAGTGGGCCGGGTCGGAGCGGTGGAGCGGGGCGGCCCGGCCCGGCCGGCGGGAGGACGCCGGCTGGCCCGGCGGGCCGGAGCCCGGGGACGGGGGTCCACCGGGCGCGGACCATGGCCGGTCCGGCTGGCGCGACGAGTCCGGCTGGCGCGATGAAGCCGGCTGGCGCGACGAGCCCGGCTGGCGAGCGGAGTCCGGGCGGAGCGCCCCGGCCGGACAGTCGTGGCGGGAGGTGGACCACCCCGGGCGGGACGCGGCGTACCCGGATCGCGCGGCCGGCGGCCCCTGGTCCGAGGCGCGGGCCGGGGACCGGTGGGCCGAGGTGCGTGACGACGAGCGGGGCCGCGAGGTCCGCGTCGGGGAGCGGCGCGCGAGCGTGCACGCCGACCCGCAGGGCGGCGCGTTCCGGATGGAGGACCGCTGGGCCGAGGTACGCCACGGCGAAGCGCGTCCCCGGCCCGACCGCCCCGGCGACGGCGGCCGGCCCGGCGACGGCGGCTGGAACGGCGACGGCTGGGACGGCGATGGTGGCTGGACCGGTGAGGGCGGCCGGGCCGTGCCGGAGGGCCGGCCGGCGTTGCCCGCCGGTGGGGTGCCGGTGCCCGACGAGTGGCGCCCGGCGCCCCGGGGCGGTCACCCGCCGGCCGGTGGCCGGTCCGGCGGGGAGCCGGAACCGGGCCGGCGCAGCCGGCACCAGCGGGCCGACGAGGGGTACGGACCGGACGAGGCACCGCCGCGCCGCTGGTGAGCCGGGCGGGCTCGCAGGTCAGGTGAGCCGGACCGGCTCCCGGGTCAGGTGAGCCGACCCGGCTCCTGGATCACTTGTCGATGTCGCCGACCACGAAGAACATCGAGCCGAGGATGGCGATCAGGTCGGGCACCAGGCAGCCCGGCAGGAGCGTGGCCAGGGCCTGCACGTTGGCGTACGACGCGGTGCGCAGCTTGAGCCGCCACGGCGTCTTCTCCCCGCGCGAGACCAGGTAGTACCCGTTGATGCCGAGCGGGTTCTCGGTCCAGGCGTAGGTGTGCCCCTCGGGTGCCTTGAGCACCTTGGGCAGCCGGGTGTTGATCGGCCCGGTGAGCCGGTCGACCCGGTCCAGGCACTGCTCGGCGAGGTCGAGCGAGGCGTACACCTGGTCGAGGAGCACCTCGAAGCGGGCGTGGCAGTCCCCGGCGGTGCGGGTCACCACCGGCACGTCCAGCTCGTCGTAGGCCAGGTACGGCTCGTCGCGGCGCAGGTCCAGGTCGAGGCCGGAGGCGCGGGCCACCGGCCCGGACGCGCCGAAGGCGGCGGCCTCGGCGGCCGACAGCACCCCCACCCCGACGGTACGGGCCAGGAAGATGTCGTTGCGCCGGATCAGGTTGTCCAGGTCGGGCATCCGGCGGCGTACCTCGCCGACGGCGGCGCGGGCCCGCCCGGTCCACCCGGCCGGCACCTCCTCCTTCAGCCCGCCGACCCGGTTGAACATGTAGTGGATCCGCCCGCCGGAGACCTCCTCCATGACCGCCTGGAGGGTCTCCCGCTCGCGGAACGCGTAGAACATCGGGGTGATCGCCCCGATCTCCAGCGGGTACGAGCCGAGGAACATCAGGTGGTTGAGCACCCGGTTCAGCTCGGCCAGCGCCATCCGCAGCCACGTCGCCCGCTCCGGCACCTCCATGCCCATCAGCCGTTCCACCGCGAGCACCACACCCAGCTCGTTGGAGAACGCCGACAGCCAGTCGTGCCGGTTGGCCAGCACGATGATCTGCCGGTAGTCGCGGACCTCGAAGAGCTTCTCCGCGCCCCGGTGCATGTACCCGACGACCGGCTCGGCGGAGACCACCCGTTCGCCGTCGAGGACCAGCCGGAGCCGGAGCACGCCGTGCGTGGAGGGGTGCTGCGGGCCGATGTTGAGCACCATGTCGGTGCCGAGCTGCTCCCCGCCCGCGCCGGTTCCGACGGTCAGCTCGCGGAGGTCGGCGGCATCCGTGGTCATGTCCGTCATCGTGCCATGAACGGGTCCCGGTCGACGCCGACCGGTTGCCGGAGCCACCAGTGCCCGCCGAGCCCGGCCGGGTCGGTCAGTTCGGCCACCGCGCCGGCGGCGGCGAGCGCCCGGACGTACCCGGCCGGGTCGGTCGAGGCCAGGGCCAGCGGCGGCCGGCCGCCGTCGGCCCCGAGCGCGCGCAGCGCGGCCCGCTGGTCGACCAGGGTGTACGCCGTTCCGGCGACCGCCGCGCCGGCCGCGCCGACGGAGTCCACCGCCACGTGCGCGGTGACGTCACACGACCCGTCCGGCACCGGGTGCACCTGCCGGCCGCCCCGGTACCCGGTCAGCGTCCCGTCGTGGGGCCGGCCGGCCCGGACGTGCCCGTAGTCCACGGCCAGCGCCAGCCCCCGGTCGATCCGCCGGACCGCTGCGGCCCACGCCTCGTCCCGGGTACGGCCGATCTCCGCCCGCGCGGTCACCGCGTACCCCGATCCGGGTCCGTCCGGGGTCGGGCCGGTGGCGCCCCCGCCGGCCGGTCCCGCCACGCCCGTCGGGGCCGGCCCGGCTGCCGGGTCGGCGGGACCCGCCGGGGCCGGGCCGGGCGGCGGCCACCAGGCCGCGAGCCAGTCCGCGTCGGCCGGGCTCACCGGGCCGCCCACCGTCTCCGTGCCGGTCGCCGGATCGACCAGCAGGTACCGCCAGCCGTCCGGGGTCCAGCCGGCCACGTCCAGGGGTACGTTGTCCAGCCACTCCGTGGCGAGCAGCAGCCCGGTGATCCCCGTCGGGACCCGTTCCGCCCAGCCCACCGCCGCCGGCAGGCCCGCCGGTCGGGGGGCGAGTTCGACCGCGGTGAGCCGGAGCCGGCGGGCGAGCGGTACCGGTCCCGCAGCGCCGGCCGGCACGGGATCCGGGCGGGGCCGCCCGGGACGGTCCGGCAGCCCGCCGCTGCCGGGAGCGGCGTCGGGCGCCCCGGGGCCGTCCGGCGTCGGTCGGGCGGCCAGCCCGGCGAGGGCGACCAGCAGTTCCCCGCGACCGGCGCCGACGTCGACCACGTCGAGCCGGTCGGGGTGACCGAGCGCCGCGTCGACCCGTTCGACCAGGCGGAACAGCGCGGCGGCGAACGCCGGTGCGGCGTGCACGCTGGTGCGGAAGTGGTCGGCCGGGCCGGGGCCGGAGACGAAGAAGCCGCCGGGACCGTAGAGCGCCCGCGCCATCGCCGCCCGCCAGGGCATCGGCACCGGTTCGTCACTCGCTCGGGGTTCCGTCACCGGGTCGACCCTACGGTCAGCCGGGACGGGACGACCGCCGATCCCCGCCCCGCCCGAATCGGCGGCCCGGCCCAGGGTGATTGGAAGGGCCCCTTCCTCTACCGAAAGCGTTAACAAGGGGCCCTTCCTTGCACCCGGGGCGGGGTGGTGAAGGTTTTCACAACCACTTGGTCCGGGTCCGTGACGGCGGCGCATACTTGCCATCGACCGGTACCCCCATCGAGGACTGGATCACTGCCATGAGCGCACCGTCGCGCCCGCGTACCGCCGCCCTGCCCGGGGCCGGCGTACCAGCGGGCGGCCAATCCCGCGATTCCCGTCTCACCGTCGGCGTCATCGGCGCCGGTCGGGTCGGTGCCGTGCTGGGTGCCGCGCTCGTCGCCGCCGGGCACCGGGTGACCGCCGTCTCCGAGGGTTCCGGGGCGACCCGGGCCCGGATCGCGCTGCTGCTGCCCGACACCCCGCTCCAGGCGGCCCCGGCGGTCGCCCGCGCCGCCACCGACCTGCTGCTGCTCGCGGTGCCGGACGACGCCCTGGCCGGGGTGGTCGCCGGGCTGGCCGGCGCCGGCGCGCTGCACCCGGGCCAGGTGGTCGCGCACACCTCCGGCGCGCACGGGCTGGACGTGCTCGCCCCGGCCGCCGCCGTCGGCGCCCACCCGCTGGCCCTGCACCCCGCGATGACCTTCGCCGGTACGCCGGACGACCTGTCCCGCCTGGCCGGCATCTCGTACGGGGTGACCGCCCCGGCGCGGCTGCGGCCGCTGGCCGCCCGGCTGGTCGCCGACCTCGGCGGGGTGCCCGAGTGGATCGGGGAGGCGGACCGCCCGCTGTACCACGCGGCGCTCGCGCACGGGGCGAACCACCTGGTCACCCTGGTCAACGAGGCGGCCGACCGGCTGCGCGACGCCGGGGTGGACCAGCCGGAGAAGGTGCTCGCCCCGCTGCTGGAGGCGGCCCTCGGCAACGCGCTGCGCCTCGGCGACGACGCGCTGACCGGGCCGGTCTCCCGGGGCGACGCGGGTACGGTCCGGCGGCACCTGCAACGGCTGGCGGCCACCGCCCCGGACTCCGTGCCGGCGTACCTGGCGCTGGCCCGGCGGACCGCCGACCGCGCCGTCGCCGCCGGCCGGCTCCGCCCGGCCGACGCCGGGCCCCTGCTCGACGTGCTGGGCCGGACCCAGCACCAGCGTGAGGTGGCGGCGTGAGCGCCCGGGGTGGACTGCTGGCGCGGGCGTCGCAGTCGGGTAACGAGGGGAACGGCATGACCGAGGTAGTGCACACCCGGGCCGAGTTGGCGGCGGCCCGGGGCGGGCTGACCGGCACCGTGGCCGTGGTGATGACCATGGGTGCCCTGCACGACGGGCACGAGGCGCTGGTACGGGCGGCCCGGGAGCGGGCCGACCACGTGCTGGTGACGATCTTCGTGAATCCGTTGCAGTTCGGCCCGAACGAGGACTTCGACCGGTACCCGCGCACCCTGGAGGCGGACCTGGCGGTCTGCCGGCGGGCCGGCGCCGACCTGGTCTTCGCCCCGTCGGTGACGGACATGTACCCGCACGGGGAGCCGACGGTCCGGGTTCTGCCGGGGCAGGTCGGTGAGGACCTGGAGGGGCTGAGCCGCCCCGGTTTCTTCCACGGGGTGCTCACGGTGGTGCTGAAGCTGATCCAGCTCACCCGCCCCGACCTGGCGTTCTTCGGGGAGAAGGACTACCAGCAGCTGACCCTGGTCCGGCGGATGGTGCGGGACCTGGACGTGCCGGTGGAGATCGTCGGGGTGCCGACGGTCCGCGAGTCGGACGGCCTGGCGTTGTCCAGCCGCAACCGGTACCTCTCCCCGAGCCAGCGGCAGGCGGCGCTGAGCCTCTCCGCGGCGCTGCGGGCCGGTGTGGTGGCCGCCGGGGCGGGCCACGACGCCGGGGCGGTGCTCGCCGCCGCGCACCGGGCCTTCGGGGCCGGCGAACCCGGGGCCGAGCTGGACTACCTGGTGCTCACCGATCCCGACCTGGAGCCGGGGCCGGTCGCCGGCCCGGCCCGGCTGCTGGTGGCGGCCTGGGTGGGCGGGGTCCGTCTGATCGACAACACCGGGCTCCGGCTCGCGCCGCGCGCCTGAGCACAGACCTCTCGTGAAAGGCACTCCGATGCTGCGCACCATGCTGAAGTCGAAGATCCACCGGGCCACCGTGACCCAGGCGGACCTGCACTACGTCGGCTCGGTGACCGTGGACCAGGACCTGCTCGACGCCGCCGACCTGCTCCCCGGCGAGCAGGTCGCGATCGTGGACATCACCAACGGCGCCCGGCTGGAGACGTACGTGATCCCCGGCGAGCGGGGCAGCGGGGTGATCGGCATCAACGGTGCCGCCGCGCACCTGGTGCACCCCGGCGACCTGGTGATCCTGATCTCGTACGGGCAGTTCGAGGACGCCGAGGCCCGGACGTACCGACCCCGGGTGGTGCACGTCGACGCGGCGAACCGGGTCATCGAGCTGGGCGCGGACCCGACGGCCGCGGTCGCCGGCATGGTCGGCGACCCGGTCCGCGCCGCGCACGCCCTGCCCGTCTGACCGGTTCCGGCCCCGCCGGTCGGGAAGATCCGGTCTGTCACCGGACGCTCATGTCCGGTTACCCTTGACCCGCCCTCGTGGGCGGTGGCTGGGGGAGGCCGCGATGCGCAGTTCGAGGACGATGCTGGCCGGGGCGTTGGTCGCGGTGCTGGTGGCGGCCGGTTGTGCGACCGTGGACGGGCTGGACGCCGACCTGACCGACGACTGGGCGGCGCTGGCCCCGGCCGGGCCGTTCACCCCGGCCGCCGGGGTCTGTCAGGAGGCCGACTTCACCGACGTGGTGACGCTGGTGGCGTACCAGCCGGTCGACTGCGCCGGGCCGCACCGGGTGGAGACCACGCACGTCGGAATCTTCCCGGCGAAGCAGACCGCCCGCCCGGCCACCGGCTCCGCCGAACTGCGCGGCGCCTTCGCCGACTGCGACGGCAGGACCAGCGGGTACGTGGGTGACGAGTGGCGCGGGGCCCGGCTCCGGCTCGGGGTCGCCATCCCGTCGGAGACCGGCTGGGCGTCCGGGGCCCGGTGGTACCGGTGCGACCTGACCGAGGTGACCACCGTGGAGGCGGGCGCCGGGACGGTCACCCGTACCGGCAGCCTGCGGGGTGCGCTGCGCGGCCCGTCCCCGCTGCGGCTGGGCTGCCAGCACGCCCGTACGGGCCGGGGCGGGGGCGTCAGCACGCTCACCCCGGTGGCCTGCGACACCCGGCACAACGCCGAGTACGTGGGGGTGTGGCAGGCGCCGGACAAGCCCTTCCCGGACGTGCCCGCCGGCTGGTCCCCGTTCTACACGGGCTGCTACGAGGTGCTGGCGAAGTACACCGGGGTGCCGAACGACATCCAGGTGAGGATCCGCAGCGGGGTGGTGGTCCGCCCGCCGGCCGAGGGCCGGTGGCGCGCCGGGGACCGGGGCGTGCGCTGCTACCTCTGGCTGAGCCACCGGACGGTGACCGGCTCGCTGAAGGGGGCCGGCCCGGCCGGCCTGCCGATCCGCACCCGGTGACCGGCCCGGCCCACCGGTCGGTCCGGCGGTCGCGACGCGGCGTGTCGTACCGGTCCGGACAACGTAGCCGGAACCACACACCTCGGACCCGAGGGCCCGGCCGGGCCTCCGGCGCGGTTGACTGTGCTCATGGACTCCTCGACCGGTGACCTGCCGACCCTGCCAGGCCTGCCGACCCTGCCCGGACTGCTGGCGGCGCCCGCGCCCGGCTGGGTGGAGACCACCGACGTGATCGTGGTCGGCTCCGGGGTGGCCGGGCTCACCGCCGCCCTGCACCTGCGGGAGGCCGGGCTGCACGTCACCGTGGTCACCAAGGTCAACATCGACGACGGGTCGACCCGCTGGGCGCAGGGCGGGATCGCCGCCGTCCTCGACCCGCACGACAGCCCGGCGGCGCACGCCTCGGACACCGAGGTCGCGGGGGTGGGGCTCTGCGACCCGGCGGCGGTCCGGGTGCTGGTCGAGGAGGGGCCGACCCGGCTGCGGGAGCTGATGCGGATCGGCGCGGAGTTCGACCGCCACCCGGACGGCTCGCTGATGCTCACCCGGGAGGGCGGGCACCGGGCCGACCGGATCGTGCACGCGGGCGGGGACGCCACCGGGGCCGAGGTGCAGCGGGCGCTGCACGCGGCGGTCCGCCGGGACCCGTGGATCCGGCTGGTCGAGCACGCCCTGGTGCTGGACCTGCTGCGCGCTCCCGGCGACGGCCCGGACGGCCTCGGCCCGGCCTGCGGGCTCACCCTGCACGTCCTCGGCGAGGGCAGCGAGGACGGGGTGGGCGCCCTCCTGTCCCGCGCGGTCGTGCTGGCCACCGGCGGGATGGGGCAGGTCTTCGCGGCCACCACCAACCCGGCGGTGTCGACCGGGGACGGCGTGGCGCTGGCGATGCGGGCCGGCGCGGCCGTCACCGACGTGGAGTTCGTGCAGTTCCACCCGACCGCGTTGATCGTCCCGGAGCGGGCCCGGGTGCCCGGTACCGGGCTGGCCCAGCAGCCGCTGGTCTCCGAGGCGCTGCGGGGTGAGGGCGCGCACCTGGTCGACGCCGACGGCAAGCGGTTCATGGTCGGCCAGCACGACCTGGCCGAGCTGGCCCCCCGGGACGTGGTGGCCAAGGGCATCCACCGGGTGCTGCTGGCCACCGGCGCGGACCACGTCTTCCTGGACGCCCGGCACCTGGGCGGCGACTTCCTCGCCCGGCGGTTCCCCACCATCGTCGCCTCCTGCCTGGCCATCGGGGTCGATCCGGCGACCGACCTGATCCCGGTCGCCCCGGCCGCCCACTACGCCTCCGGCGGCGTCCGTACCGACCTGCGCGGCCGGACCTCCATCCCCGGCCTGTACGCCTGCGGCGAGGTCGCCTGCACGGGGGTGCACGGCGCGAACCGGCTGGCCAGCAACTCGCTGCTGGAAGGGCTGGTCTTCTCCCGGCGGATCGCCGAGGAGATCGCCACCGGCCTGCCCGAGCAGGCACAGCCGGCGTCCACCGGGGCCTGGACCGGCGGGGACGGCTGGGTGGTGCCGGCGGAGGTGACGGCACCCCTGCAACGGGCGATGACCCGGGGCGCCGGGGTGCTCCGCTCGGCGGCGACGCTGACCGAGACCGCCGCCGCGCTGACCGAGCTGGGCGCGGGCCGGGGCCGCCCCCGGACCGCCGAGTGGGAGGCGACGAACCTGATCACGGTGGCGTCGACGCTGGTCGCCGCCGCGTCCGCGCGCCGGGAGACCCGGGGCTGCCACTGGCGGGAGGACTTCCCGACGGCCGACGACCGGTGGCTGGGCCATCTGGTCGGCTCGATCGGGGCGCAGGGCCGGTTGACCCAGCGGTGGGAGCCGTCGGCGTGAGCGTCGGCGTCCCCTGCGGTCGTGAGCTGACGAAGGAGCAACGGTGAGGCAGTCGACGGAGCAGGTGTTGCGGGCCGGCGGGCTGGACCCGGCGCGGGTGCGGCGGGTGATCGAGGACGCGCTGACCGAGGACCTCGGCCCGGAACTGCTCGACGTGACCAGTGTCGCCACCATCCCGGCCGGGCAGGTGGACACCGCCGACCTGGTGGCCCGCGCCGACGGGGTGGTCGCCGGCCTGGCCGTGGCGGCGGCGGTGTTCGAGCTGGTCGCCGAGGTGGCCGCCGCCCCGGCCGGCACGCCCGACGCCGCCCCGGCCGGCGGAGCGGGTGGCGCTTCGGCCGGCGGAGCCGGTGGTGCCTCCGGTGGGGCGGGTGTGCCGCGTACCGTCGAGGTGTCGGTGCTCGCCGCCGACGGCGAGCGGGTGGCCCGGGGGGACGTGCTGGCCACGGTGACCGGGCCGACCCGGCTGCTGCTCACCGCCGAGCGGACCGCGCTGAACCTGCTCTGCCGGATGTCCGGGGTGGCCACCCACACCCGGGCCTGGGCCGACGAGCTGGCCGGGACGAAGGCGATGGTGCTGGACACCCGCAAGACCACCCCGGGCCTGCGGGCCCTGGAGAAGTACGCGGTGCGGGCCGGCGGCGGCACCAACAAGCGGATGGGCCTGCACGACGTCGCCATGATCAAGGACAACCACAAGCTCGCGGCCGGCGGGCTGACCGCCGCCTACCGGCGGGTCCGGGAGACCTTCCCGCAGGTGCCGGTGCAGGTCGAGGTGACCACGGTGGCCGAGGCGGTGGAGGCCGTCGAGGCCGGGGCCGACTTCCTGCTCTGCGACAACATGACCCCGGCGACGCTGACCGAGGTGGTCGCCGCCGTCGGGGACCGGGCCGAGCTGGAGGCCACCGGCGGGCTGACCCTGGAGGTGGCGGCCGAGTACGCGGCGACCGGGGTGGACTACCTGTCGGTCGGCGCGCTGACCCACTCCTCGCCGATCCTGGACATCGCCATGGACCTACGGCGGTAGCGGGCCCGCCGGCACCGGCGGGTGGACGGTGCTGGCGAGGTGGACGGTGCCGGCGGGACCTGCGGCGGTGGCGACGGCGTCGGCGTTGTCTAGGCTTCGGACGTGCTGCTCTGCATCGACATCGGAAACACCAACACCGTGCTGGCGACCTTCGCCGGTGACAAGCTGGTGCACTCCTGGCGGGTCAAGACCGACGCCCGGTCCACCGCCGACGAGCTGGGCCTGATGTTCCGGGGCCTGCTCGCCGGGGACGCCGTCGAGATCACCGGGGTGGCCGCCTGCTCCACGGTGCCGGCCGCGCTGCGCTCGCTGCGGACCATGCTGGACCGCTACTACGGCGAGCTGCCCAGCGTGGTCGTCGAGCCGGGGGTGCGGACCGGGGTGCAGTTGGCGATCGACAACCCCAAGGAGGTCGGTGCCGACCGGGTGGTGAACACCCTCGCCGCGCACACCCTCTACGGCGGGCCCTCGATCGTGGTCGACTTCGGCACCACCACCAACTTCGACGTGGTCAGCGCGCGGGGCGAGTTCCTCGGCGGGGCCTTCGCGCCGGGGATCGAGATCTCCTTCGACGCCCTGGCCGCCCGAGCGGCCCAGTTGCGCAAGGTCGAGGCGACCCGCCCCCGCTCGGTGATCGGCAAGAACACCGTCGAGTGCCTCCAGGCCGGCCTGTACTTCGGCTTCGCCGGCCAGGTGGACCGGATCGTCGAACGGATGACCGAGGAGCTGGGCGGGGTGAAGGCGGTCATCGCCACCGGCGGGCTGGCCTCGCTGGTGATGGGGGAGTGTCGCACCATCACCCACCACGAGCCGATGATCACGTTGATCGGCCTGCGGATGGTCTACGACCGCAACGTCTGAGGGGTAAGGAAGGGCCCCTTGTTAACGCCTACGGTAGAGAAGGGCTCCCTTCTCACCCCGTGGGGCGGAGACGGCACCCTGCGGTCCCGGCCAGCGGTGGACGACCGGTCGGAGTGGGGTCGGTCATCGCGGGCAGGTTATCCCGTAACGGCCGCCACGGCCCTTGAGTACGCTCGGGGGCTGACCCCGCCGAATTTCCGAACCGAGGAAGCGTGCCGTGACCGAGCAGAAGCCCGTCCCTGTCGACCCCGCCGACGACCTTCCGGAGCAGATGAAGGTCCGCCGGGAGAAGCGGGACCGGCTGCTCGCCGAGGGCGTCGAGCCGTACCCGGTCGGCTATCCCCGCAGCAGCACGCTGGCGACGGTCCGGGCGACCTACGCCGAGCTGCCCACCGACACCGCCACCGGGGACCGGGTCGCGGTCACCGGCCGGGTGATCTTCGTACGGAACACCGGCAAGCTCTGCTTCGCCACCCTCCGGGACGGTGACGGCACCGAACTCCAGGCGATGCTCTCCCTGGACCGGGTCGGCGCGGAGCGGCTGGAGGACTGGAAGCGCCTGATCGACCTGGGCGACCACGTCGGGGTCACCGGCGAGGTGATCACCAGCCGCCGGGGCGAGCTCTCCGTGCTGGTCGAGCAGTGGGCGATCACCGCGAAGGCGCTGCGACCGCTGCCGGTGGCGCACAAGCCGCTGAGCGAGGAGGCCCGCGTCCGGCAGCGGTACGTGGACCTCATCGTCCGGCCGCAGGCCCGGGAGATGGTCCGTACCCGTGCCGCCGCCGTCCGCAGTCTTCGGGACTCCCTGCACGCGCAGGACTACATTGAGGTGGAGACGCCGATGCTGCAACTGCTGCACGGCGGCGCGGCGGCCCGCCCATTCGTGACCCACAGCAATGCATTGCACACCGATCTGTATCTGCGAATCGCCCCGGAACTGTTTCTGAAGCGGGCCGTGGTCGGTGGGGTCGATCGGGTGTTCGAGATCAACCGCAACTTCCGTAATGAGGGTGTCGACTCTTCGCATTCGCCCGAGTTCGCGATGCTGGAGGCGTACCAGGCGTACGGCGACTACGACACCATGGCGGACCTCACCCGCAATCTGGTGCAGCGCGCGGCGGTCGCGGTGGCCGGCTCCACGGTGGTGACGCACGCCGATGGCCGGCAGTTCGACCTGGGCGGCGAGTGGCGCTCCGTCTCCCTGTTCGGGGTGCTCTCCGAGGCGCTCGGCGAGGAGGTCACCGTCCGCACCGAGCGCGCCCGCCTGGTCGAGTACGCCGACAAGGTCGGGCTGGCCGTGGACCCGAAGTGGGGGCCGGGCAAGCTGGCCGAGGAGCTGTTCGAGGAGCTGGTCGTGCCGGGGTTGCAGGCACCGACCTTCGTCCGGGACTACCCGGAGGAGACCAGCCCGCTGACCCGGGCGCACCGCAGCGAGCCGGGGCTGGCCGAAAAATGGGACCTCTATGTGCTCGGTTTCGAGCTGGGTACCGCGTACTCCGAGCTGGTGGACCCGGTGGTGCAGCGCGAGCGGCTGGTGGCCCAGGCCCAGCTCGCGGCCCGTGGCGACGCCGAGGCCATGCGCCTGGACGAGGACTTTCTCCGGGCGATGGAGTACGGAATGCCCCCGGCCGGGGGTATGGGAATGGGAATCGACCGGCTGTTGATGGCGCTCACCGGCCTGGGAATTCGGGAAACCATCCTCTTCCCGTTGGTCCGGCCCGAGTAGTTCCCCGGTGTCGGCGCCGACTTTTCTGGCCGTACTATTGACGCGGCGAGCATCGAGCGGGCTATTGTGCTCCTGGCAGGAGACCCTGCTCGAAAGGATTGTGCGACGTGGCCAAGCAGATCATTCACAAGCTGGTCGATGACCTGGACGGCGGGGACGCCGACGAGACCGTGAAGTTCGCCCTCGACGGCGTTCAGTACGAGATCGACCTGTCGGACTCCAACGCGGAGAAATTGCGCGAGGCATTCGCGCAGTACGTTGCCGCCGGGACCAAGGTCGGTCGGGGTGGCGTGGTGGTCGGGGGACGGGCCGCGCGGGGGCGCGGCGGAGCGACCGCCGACCGCGAGCAGAACAAGGCGATCCGGGCCTGGGCCAAGAAGGAGGGGCGGGAGATCTCCGACCGGGGGCGGATCCCGCAGGAGATCGTCGAGGAGTACCACTCCCGCGCTGGCCGCTGAGCGACCGCGACAGGCGACACCGACGCCGGGCCGGAGGCATCTCCGGGCCGGCGTCGCCGTCCGTACCGGCCCGCCCTCCGGTCGGGACGGGTGCCGCACGGCCGGCGCCGGGAAGAGATCCGGCCCGGACGGCGTTGTCCACAGCCGGTGGAGAGTCTTTCCACAGCCTGTGGACAACCGCTACGGGGGCTCGGGGAGCCGTCCCCCGGTACTGCGGAATTTCGCTCTGCGCGTACAGCCGCAGGCCCCGGAACACCGTCTGAGCGTGGACGGTTGGGTAGAACGACGCGTACCTGGGCGCTGGCGGCGACACACGACCTCAGCGGAGCCGGTCCGCGGCGATAGAGTAATGAGGCAAGGACGCCCGTCCCGGACGTCCGCGCACCGGCCCCGCCGAGATCTGACCATCAAGGCGCACGGCACGTGAGGAGCACGAGGGCATGTTCGAGCGGTTCACCGACCGAGCGCGACGGGTTGTCGTCCTGGCCCAGGAAGAGGCCCGGATGCTCAACCACAACTACATCGGTACGGAGCACATCCTGCTGGGCCTGATCCACGAGGGTGAGGGCGTCGCGGCGAAGGCCCTGGAGAGCCTCGGCATCTCCCTGGAGGGCGTCCGCCAGCAGGTGGAGGAGATCATCGGCCAGGGCCAGCAGGCGCCGAGCGGGCACATCCCGTTCACGCCGCGGGCCAAGAAGGTGCTGGAGCTGTCGCTGCGTGAGGCGCTGCAGCTCGGCCACAACTACATCGGCACGGAGCACATCCTGCTCGGGCTGATCCGGGAGGGCGAGGGCGTCGCCGCCCAGGTGCTGGTCAAGCTCGGCGCCGACCTCAACCGGGTCCGCCAGCAGGTGATCCAGCTCCTCTCCGGGTACCAGGGCAAGGAGCCGGCTGCGGCGGGCGCCGCCACCGGCGAGGCCGCGCCGTCGACCAGCCTGGTGCTGGACCAGTTCGGCCGTAACCTGACCCAGGCCGCCCGCGAGGGCAAGCTCGACCCGGTGATCGGGCGCGAGAAGGAAATCGAGCGGGTCATGCAGGTGCTCTCCCGCCGTACCAAGAACAACCCGGTCCTGATCGGTGAGCCCGGCGTCGGCAAGACCGCCGTGGTGGAGGGGCTGTCCCAGAAGATCATCAAGGGCGAGGTGCCCGAGACGCTCAAGGACAAGCAGCTCTACACCCTCGACCTGGGTGCCCTGGTCGCCGGCTCCCGGTACCGCGGTGACTTCGAGGAGCGCCTGAAGAAGGTGCTCAAGGAGATCCGCACCCGGGGCGACATCATCCTCTTCATCGACGAGATCCACACCCTGGTGGGTGCGGGTGCCGCCGAGGGCGCGATCGACGCGGCGAGCATCCTCAAGCCGATGCTGGCCCGGGGCGAGCTGCAGACCATCGGCGCGACCACCCTCGACGAGTACCGCAAGCACCTGGAGAAGGACGCCGCGCTGGAGCGCCGGTTCCAGCCGATCCAGGTGGGTGAGCCGTCGCTGGCGCACACCATCGAGATCCTCAAGGGCCTGCGCGACCGCTACGAGGCGCACCACCGGGTGAGCATCACCGACGCCGCGCTGGTGGCGGCGGCGACGCTGGCCGACCGGTACATCTCCGACCGGTTCCTGCCGGACAAGGCGATCGACCTGATCGACGAGGCCGGGGCCCGGATGCGGATCCGCCGGATGACCGCGCCGCCGGACCTGCGCGACTTCGACGAGCGGATCGCCCAGGTCCGCCGGGACAAGGAGTCCGCGATCGACGCGCAGGACTTCGAGCGCGCCGCCCAGCTCCGGGACAAGGAGAAGCAGCTCCTCGGCCAGAAGGCCCAGCGGGAGAAGGAGTGGAAGGCCGGTGACCTGGACGTCGTCAGCGAGGTCGACGACGAGCAGATCGCCGAGGTCCTCGGCAACTGGACCGGCATCCCGGTCTACAAGCTGACCGAGGAGGAGACCTCCCGCCTGCTGCGCATGGAGGACGAGCTGCACAAGCGCGTCATCGGCCAGGAGGACGCGGTCAAGGCGGTCTCGAAGGCGATCCGGCGGACCCGGGCCGGCCTGAAGGACCCGAAGCGGCCGTCCGGCTCGTTCATCTTCGCCGGCCCGTCCGGTGTCGGTAAGACCGAGCTCTCCAAGGCGCTCGCCGAGTTCCTCTTCGGCAGCGAGGACGCGCTGATCCAGCTCGACATGTCCGAGTTCCACGACCGGTACACGGTCTCCCGTCTGGTCGGTGCCCCGCCCGGATACGTCGGGTACGACGAGGGCGGCCAGCTCACCGAGAAGGTGCGCCGTCGGCCGTTCTCGGTGGTCCTCTTCGACGAGATCGAGAAGGCCCACCCGGACGTGTTCAACACCCTGCTCCAGATCCTGGAGGACGGTCGGCTCACCGACGGTCAGGGTCGGATCGTGGACTTCAAGAACACGGTCATCATCCTGACCACCAACCTGGGCACCCGGGACGTGGCCAAGGCGGTCTCGCTCGGTTTCCAGGCGTCGGAGGACTCCGACTCCAACTACGACCGGATGAAGCAGAAGGTCAACGACGAGCTGAAGCAGCACTTCCGGCCGGAGTTCCTGAACCGGATCGACGACACCATCGTCTTCCACCAGCTCCGCCAGCAGGAGATCCTCTCGATCGTGGACATCATGATCCAGCGGATCGAGACCCAGCTCCGCAACAAGGACATGGGCCTGGAGCTGACCGACAACGCCAAGAAGTACCTGGCGAAGAAGGGCTTCGACCCGGTGCTCGGGGCGCGTCCGCTGCGTCGCACGATCCAGCGCGACATCGAGGACAACCTCTCCGAGCGGATCCTGTTCAACGAGCTGACCCCGGGTCAGATCGTGGTGGTGGACTGCGAGGGCGACCCGGAGGACATCGACAAGTCCAAGCTGGTCTTCAAGGGCGCGGACAAGCCGGTGGAGGTGCCGGACGCCGTCCCCGCCGACCTGGGCGGCACCGCCGCCGCCGGGGCGGACGAGTGACCACCTGAGGTAGGCGCCAGGCGAACGGGCTCGGCCCGGCGGTACTCCACCGCCGGGCCGAGCCTTTCGTGTCTGTGAGCAGGCGCTGCCGGGGTCAGAGGAGGGCGGGGGCGGGGGCGGCCGGCCCGCCGTCGCCGACCAGCCGGAACGACGCCTCGCCGACCGGCTCGACCAGGCCGTCGGTGACCAGCCCGGCCAACGCCCGGGAGCGCTGCACGTCGTCGGCCCAGACCTGGTCCAGACGGTGCCGGGGCACCGGCCCGGTGGTCTCGCGCAGCACGCCGAGCAGCAGCCCACGGACCTGCCGGTCGGTGCCGGCGTACTGCTGGGGGCGGCGGCTGGGGCCGGTCGCCGGGGGGCTGCCGGCGGCCCGCCAGGCGCACACCGAGGCCACCGGGCACCGGTCGCACCGGGGCGAACGGGCCACGCAGAGCACCGCGCCCAGCTCCATGAAGGCCGCGCTGGCCAGGGCGGCGGCGGCCGGCTCGACGGGCAGCAGTTCCTCGGTGGCCACCAGGTCGGCGGGGCGGGTGGCGGGGCCGGCGTCCGGCTCCCCGGCGATCGCCCGGCAGACCACCCGACGGACGTTCGTGTCGACCACCGGGTGCCGCTGCCCGTACGCGAACGCGGCCACCGCCCGCGCGGTGTACGTCCCCACCCCGGGCAGCGCCAGGAGCTGGTCCAGTCGGTCCGGGACCGCACCGGCGTGCCGCTCGACGATCGCCACCGCGCAGTCGCGCAGCCGTACCGCCCGGCGGGGGTAGCCGAGCCGTCCCCACATCCGGATCGCCTCGGCCGGGGTGTCGTCGGCCAGCGCGGCCGGGGTCGGCCAGCGGGCCAACCAGGCCTCCCAGGCGGGCACCACCCGCACGACCGGGGTCTGCTGGAGCATGACCTCGCTGACCAGGATGGCCCAGGGCGTCACCCCGGGACGGCGCCACGGCAGGTCCCGGGCGTGCTCGGAATACCACCGACTGACCAGGGTGGCGAACGTTGGCTCAGACATCGCGCGCTGATGATGTCACGGGTCGCCGTCCCGCGGGTTGGGCGGGCCCGGCGGGGCCGTCGTCGCAGCCCGGGACGGTTCGGGGAGAATGCCCGGATGAACCAGCTCGCGATCACCGTCATCGGCCGGGACCGGCCCGGCATCGTGGCCGACGTCGCCGAGGGGCTCGCCCGGCTCGGCGCGAACCTCACCGACTCCACCATGACCCGGCTGCGCGGGCACTTCGCGATGACCCTGATCTGCGTCGGCCCGACCGCCGCCGAGGCCGAGGCCGCGCTGGCCCCGCTCGCCGCCGACGGCCAGCTCCTGGCGACGGTACGCGCGGTCACCCCGGACGGGGAGGCGGTGCCGGCCGGCGAGCCGTACGTGCTGGCCGTGCACGGCGCCGACCGGATGGGCATCGTGGCCGCGCTGACCCGGCTGCTCGCCGACGTCGGGGGCAACGTCACCGACCTCAGCACCCGACTGGCCGGCTCGCTCTACGTGGTGGTGGCCGAGGTGGACCTGCCCCCGGGTACCGCCGACGAGCTGGCCGGGCGATTGACCCGGACCGCCGCCGACCTGGGTGTGGAGGCCACCCTCCGGCCGGTCGAGACGGATCTGCTGTGACCGCGCTCGGCGGCTGGACACCCGAGGCGCTGGCGGTCCCGGGCGAGGTCCGGCCGGTGCTGTCGGCGCCCGACCCGGTGCTCAGCCGGGCGGGCGTGGCGGTCGACCCGACCTCGGCGGAGACGGTCCGGCTCGCCGCCGACCTGGTCGCGACCATGCGGGTCTCCCCGGGCTGCGTCGGGCTGGCCGCCCCGCAGGTCGGGGTCGGCGCGCAGGTCTTCGCGGTGGACGTCACCGGGCACCCGAAGGCGGTCACCGTGCACGGCACGTTCGTGCTGTGCAACGCACGGGTGATCGAGGCGACCCGGTGGAAGGCGGGCCGGGAGGGCTGCATGTCGGTGCCCGACCTGACCGGTGACGTGAAGCGGGCCAGCCGGCTGGTGGTGGAGGGCGAGCTGCCGGGGACCGGGGAGACGGTCCGGCTGGTCACCGACGGCTTCGAGGCCCGCGCCCTGCAACACGAGATTGACCACTGTGCCGGTCAGCTCTTCCTCGACCGGGTCGCCGGGGCGCACGCCATCCACCAGCGCAAGGTGTACCTGTCCGGGCCGGACCAGCCGGGGCAGCCGTCGTGAGTGGAAGGTCGGTGCGGTGAGCCGTCGCCGGTCCGGCGCGTCGTGCCGGGCAGGGGCGCGCCGCGCCGCTACCGTGGGGGCATCATGCGTCTGACGGTCGGTCCCCTGCCATCCGCCGTTTACTGGCGGCGTCGCGCCGTCGTGCTCGGCGCGGTGGTCCTGCTCCTGATAGTCCTGTTGTACTCCTGTAACCGGTCGGAGAACACCGGGGGGACACAGGGCGGTGCGCCGTCCCCCTCGGGGGTGCCGGCGCCGGACGAGTCCGTGCTGACCCCGCAGACCGGGACGCCGTCGGAGGGGCCGGGCGGTTCGGCCGCGCCGGGCGGCCCGGGGGGCGAGGGCGACAGCAGCGGCTCCGGCGAGTCGGGTGGCCAGGGCGGGCCGGGCAGCGGGCCGGACGCGGGTCCGGGCAACCCCGGCGGCGGTCCGGGCGACCCGGGCTCGGGCGACTCCGGTGGCCAGGGCACGTCCTCCGGCGGCTCCGGGGTGCCGGCGATGCCGGCGGCTGCGGACCTGTGCACGGACGCGGAGATCCTGGTGACCCCGGTGGCCAACCCCGCGCGGGCCACCAAGGGGACCGTGGTCAACCTGCACATCAAGATCAAGAATCGGTCGGAGCGGACCTGTAGCCGGGACGTCGGCGCGGACCCGCAGGAGCTGTTCATCAAGTCCGGCGCGGAGAAGATCTGGTCCTCCGACACCTGCGGCGCCGCCAAGGGCTCCGACATGCAGTCGTTCACCGCCGGCTTCGAGCGGTCGTACCAGGTGGCCTGGAACGGGCGGGACAGCAGCCGCTGTGGCGAGGGGGCCGCCACCGGCGCGCCGGTGAGGCCCGGGACGTACCAGCTCTACGGGCGGCTCGGGACGAAGCTCAGCGAGCCGGTGGAGCTCACCATCGTCGACTGACCCCGGTGTGCGCGGCCCGCCCGGACGGGCCGGGTCGCCGGGCAGCCCGCCACCGGCCTGGCGCAGGGGTGCCGACGCGGGTCAGACGTACCGCTCCAGGATGGACGCCTCGGCCAGCCGGGACAGCCCCTCCCGGACGCCCCGGGCCCGCGCGTCGCCGACCCCCTCGACGGCCTGCAGGTCCTCCACGGTCGCCCCGAGCAGCCGTTGCAGGCTGCCGAAGTGCACCACCAGCCGGTCGACGATCGCCACCGGCAGCCGGGGCACCTTGGCCAGCAGCCGGAAGCCGCGCGGACTGACCGCCGCGTCCAGCGCGTCCGACGCGGACGGGTACCCGATGGCCTTGGCGACGGCGACCAGGTCGATCAGCTCGGTGGCGCCGAGCAGGTCCAGCTCGACCAGGGCCTCGTCGAGGGTGCGGGACTTGCGGCCGGTGGGCAGGTAGTCCCGGATGACCAGGGTGCGGTCCGCGTCCACGCCCGCCATCAGCTCGTCGAGCTGGAGGGCGAGCAGCCGGCCGTCGGTGCCCAGCTCGACCACGTACCCGGCGATCTCGTCGGCGATCCGGCGGACCATCTCCAGCCGCTGCACCACCGCCACCGCGTCCCGGACGGTGACCAGGTCCTCGATCTCCAGGGCGGAGAGGGTGCCGGAGACCTCGTCCAGGCGGAGCTTGTACCGCTCCAGGGTGGCCAGCGCCTGGTTGGCCCGGGACAGGATCGCCGCCGAGTCGTCCAGCACGTGGCGCTGGCCGTTGACGTACAGGCTGATGATCCGCATGGACTGGCTGACCGAGATGACCGGGTACCCGGTCTGCCGGGCGACCCGCTCGGCGGTGCGGTGTCGGGTACCGGACTCCTCGGTCGGGATCGACGGGTCGGGCATCAGGTGCACGGCGGCGCGGACGATCCGGGTGCCGTCGCTGGAGAGCACCACCGCACCGTCCATCTTGCACAGCTCGCGGACCCGGGTGGCGGAGAACTCCACGTCCAGCGGGAAACCGCCGGTGCAGAGCCCCTCGACGACCTTGTCGTAGCCGAGGACGATCAGCGCGCCCGTCCGGCCGCGCAGGATCCGTTCCAGTCCGTCACGCAGCGCGGTGCCCGGGGCCATCAGGGCGAGATTGGCGCGCAGCGGGTCACCGCCCGCGCCGCCGGGGCCCCCGGTCACGCTGACGCTGATCGGACGGGCGGGCGAACCCACGGCACCCGTGCGGACGTGGGTTGTCGCGCCGGCAGGCTTGGTGGCATCGCGGTCGATCGGCACGGGCACAGTCTACGGACTGCCCTGCGTTGGGTGCTGTCGCGGTTACTGTGATGTGTCACGTGACCGGCCCTTTTCCGTTCGTCGTACACGCAGCGTCACCCGGCCGACGCGCGGGCGGCGGCCTGGAGCGCGGACCGGACGTCGGTCGCCTCGACCACGCGCATGTTCTCCGGGCCGGCGCCGGTCGACTCCGGGCCGCAGCCGGGCGGCACGATCGCGTACCGGAACCCGAGCCGGGCCGCCTCGGCCAGCCGGCGGGGGACCGCGCCGACCCGGCGTACCTCCCCGGTCAGCCCGACCTCGCCGATCGCCAGCAGGTGCGGGTCGATGGCCAGGTTGAGCCCGCCGGAGGCGACGGCGAGCGCGACCGCGAGGTCGGCCGCCGGCTCCACCACCCGGATGCCGCCCACGGTGGCGGCGAAGACCTCCCGGTCGTGCAGGGTGAGCCGTTCGGTGCGCCGTTGCAGCACGGCCAGCACCATCGCCAGCCGGGCGCCGTCCAGCCCGGAGACGGTCCGCCGGGGCGAGCCGGCGACGGTCGCGCCGATCAGCGCCTGCACCTCGGTCACCAGCGCCCGGCGGCCCTCCATCGCCACCGTGACGCAGGTGCCCGGCACCGGCTCGGAGTACCGGGTCAGGAAGAGCCCGGACGGGTCGGCCAGGCTGCTGATGCCGCCCTCGTGCATCTCGAAGCAGCCCACCTCGTCGGCGGCGCCGAACCGGTTCTTCACGCCGCGCACCATCCGCAGCGAGGAGTGCTTGTCGCCCTCGAAGTGCAGCACCACGTCGACCAGGTGCTCCAGCACCCGGGGGCCGGCCACCTGGCCGTCCTTCGTCACGTGCCCGACCAGCACGGTGGCGATGCCCCGCTCCTTGGCCACCGAGACCAGCGCGGCGGTGACCGCCCGGACCTGGGTCACCCCGCCCGGCACACCCTCGGTGCCGGTGGTGGAGATGGTCTGCACCGAGTCGAGCACCAGCAGCCCCGGCTCGACCGCGTCCAGGTGGCCCAGGACGGCGCTCAGGTCGCTCTCGGCGGCCAGGTAGAGCCGCTCGTGCAGGGCGCCCATCCGCTCGGCGCGCAACCGCACCTGGCTGACTGACTCCTCGCCGCTGACCACGAGCGACGGGCTGCCCGCCCCGGCGGCCCACTGCTGGGCCACGTCGAGCAGCAGGGTCGACTTGCCCACCCCGGGCTCACCGGCGAGCAGCACCACGGCACCGGGGACCAGGCCACCGCCGAGCACCCGGTCCAGCTCGCTGACGCCGGTGGGCCGGGCGCGGGCCGGGGCGGCGCTGATCTCGGCGATCGGGCGGGCCGGCTCGGCGGGCATCCGGGAACTGACCACCCGCCCGGCGACCGTCGGGCCGGTGAGGGTCGACTCGACCACGGAACCCCACTCGCCGCACTCCGGGCAGCGCCCCACCCACTTCGGCGGCTGGTGTCCGCAGGCGTCGCACTCGTACGCCGGGCGGGGCTCACGGGCGGCGCCGCGGGCCCGGCCGGCGGTGCCGGCACGCCCCCGGCCGGCGCCGGCCGGCAGGTTCGATCGGGAGGTCGTCACACCAGGGACGCTAGCCGGACGCTGTGACGAGAACACCGCCGGCATGGGTCTCCACGCCGGCGGTGTCGGGTTCGATCAGGTGTCGACTCCGGGGGTCAGTGCCCCTCGCCCTCGATGCCGAACTCACGCTCGATGATCGGCGACGGCGGGGCGGCCGGGGTGAGCGGCACGGCGACCGGGGCCGGGGTCTGCAGGGTCTGGCCGTTGCCGAGGTCGAAGACCAGGTTCACCTGCTGGCCGGCGAGCAGCGCCTCGTTCAGGCCGATGAGCTGGAGCTGACCGGTGGCGCCCCCGGTGAGCTGCACGTAGCTGAGCGCCGGCACCTCGATCCGGGCCGGCTGGCCGGCCGGAGCGGAGGGGCTGGGGGAGGCGGACTCGTCGTCGGACGGGCTCGGCGAGGCCGACCCCTCGGGGGAGGGCGAACCCTCCGGGGAGGGGGACGCCTCCGGGGAGGGGGACGCCTCCGGGGAGGGCGAGCCGGTCCCGGACGGCGTGGGCCCACCGGGGCCACCGGGCGAGGGCGGGCTGCCCGGCGACTCGGACGGGGTCGGGCTGGCCGTGCCGGTGGTGCCGGTGAGCAGCACCTCCCGGGCGCTGTCCGTGCCGACGGTGACGGTGATCGCACGGTCGGTGTCGTTGTAGAGGATCACGCTGAGCGGGGCGTTGTCGCCGGCCTCGTAGCCCTCCGCGCCCGGGTAGTCGACCTGGAGTCCGCGGATCTTGAAGCCGTTGTCCGGAGTCTGGATGTTGACGCCCTGGACCGACGGCACCTTGTTGGCCGTCTCCGACACCTGGCCGGTGCCGCAGCCGGCGGCCAGGCTGGTCACCGTCACCATTCCGGCCAGCAGCACGGCCGCCCGTCGGGATGCCCTGATCGAGCGCGTCACGTCGGTCCTCCTCGTTGCGATCCCCGCCCGGTCGCACGCCGGGCGCGGTGGCCATACCCGCGCAGACCGCGCTCCAGGGTAGTTGGGCCGCGACGGCCGCCGCACGGCGACCCGGGAACACCACCACCAGGGCCGGACCGGGCGCCCGGGGACCCCGTCGGCCGCCCCCTCCGGCCGACCGGGGGCAGCGGCCGGCCGGCCCG
>NZ_LRQV01000111.1 GCF_001567585.1 Micromonospora rosaria | reverse complement strand
CCGGACCGGCCAGCCCGCCGCCCGGAGCCGGGCCGCCGCGTGCCGGGTCAACCGGCCCAGGTGGTCGCCGTACCGGGCGCGGGCCGCCGCGGCGGTGTCCGGCACCCCGACCAGCAGCACCGGCCGGACCGGGCCCACCGCCACCGCGACCACCTCGGCGAGCAGCGCCCCCAGCGGCCGGGCCAACCCGTGCCGACCCCGTTCCTTGTACGCCAGCAACGCCTCCCGCAGCACCCCGTCGTACGGGCCGAGGGCGACGCAGGGCGGCAGGCCGGGCGGGGCCGGGGTGGGCCGTACCGGCCGGGGCCGCAACGCCCGCAGCACGCCGGCACAGTCGACGCAGACGCCCTGCCGCAGTGTTGCTCCCCGCCGCCGGCACCCGGCGCACTCGGCCGGCAGCACCAGATCGCCGAGATCCGCCCAGAGCCGCCCGAGATCCGGCACGACGGTCAGTGGAAGAAGAACGGCGCGGTCGGGTTGCCCTGCTGCCCGGTGCCCGACTGCGGGGTGAGCAGCACCTGCTCCTGCTTGATCCGCTCGAACGGGTTGCTGCGGTAGGCCACCCCGTTCGCCTCGTACATCAGGGTGCCGATGGAGATCGAGACGACCGGGTTGACCGGGTACGCCGCGAGGTGGGTCACCCGGGCGCCGACGTCGCTGTTGAGCGGGGTCTCCAGGGCCCCGTCGACGCTGGTCTGGTGCACCGCCGGCCGGCCACCCGATCCGGCCACGACGAGCGTGTTCTCCCCCGACCAGTCCACCGCCGACAGGTCGGTCAACGAGACCGGCACCCGCCGGGCCGGGCCCAGCCCGACCTGCCCGCCGTCCATGTTGACCGCGGCCACGTAGAGCGCGCCACCGGCGATCACCGCGACCCGGTGCCCGTCCAGGGCGGCGGCCACCGCCGTCACCGGCCCCTCGGCGTTGAGCAGCGGCACCGGCTCCATCTGCGCGTCGGCGCCGAAGCGGTACAGCCCACCGTCGGCCACCACCAGCCCGTACGGCCGGTGCGGCTCGGCCGAGCGCAGCCAGACCGGCCGCCCGATTGCGTCGTACGGGGCGCTGGTGATGGCGATCCGGACCGGGTCGGGGCCGCCGCCGACGCCGAGCCGCTGGCGGCCGTCGGCGCCGGCGAGCACCACGGCGGCGAGGACCCGGTCCCCGGCGCGGGCGAGCGCCGCCGACACCACCTGCTGGCTGGCGGTGGTCACCACCGGCACCGTGCCGCTGGGCTCACCGGCGAAGGCGAGCGGCTGGATCGTTCCCTCGTAGACGCAGAACCGCTGCGGGCTGTCGCTGATCGGGTAGGCCAGGTTGGCGAGGCGGTGCTCGCGGAGGCTGTCGATCACCCGGCGGGTCTGGTTGCGGCTCTTCAGCTCCAGCGGGCCCTGCAACTCCGGCAGCGACCAGGCCAACTGGGTGGCGAGCTGGTCCAGGCGCTGGTCGTTCTCGCCCGGCATCTCCAGGTTGACCTCCCACCGGCCGTCCGACTCGGTGGCGTTGTTGATCAGGTTGGTGCCGTCGGGCAGCCGGCTCACCCCCGGGCCGAGCCAGTCCGACGGGCCGGCGGTCAGCCACCGCACCACGTCGGTCACCCGCCGCTCGGCGGGCACCGAGAGTGGGAGGTACCGCTGGTCGGGCACCAGCCGGGTCCGCGCCGAGTTCCAGAAGTAGATCGTCTCGGCCTGGTAGAACTCGCGCAGCGCGGAGTCGCTGAGCAGCAGCACGTTCGGCGGGTTCCGGACGTACAGCCCGTTGCTCTCCTCCCGCTCCCCGGTGTCCAGCTCGAAGCGGTACTCGGTCTCGGTCGCCACCGGCGGCACCAGCGTGCCGTTGGCGCGCAGCAGGCCGATCTGCTGGACCACGAGCCGGACCTTGGTGCTCTCCACGTCCGCGGTGATCACCGGCTCGTCCCGCAGGCGCACCACGGTCAGGCCGATCTCGCTGCCCTGCTTCTCCTGGAGGCGGTCCCGTTCCAACGGGTCGATGAACTGCTTGACCCGCTGGTACGCCCGGTCCGGCTCGCCGGCCGCGGCGGAGAGGAAGTTCCGGACGAAGGCGTCCGGGTCGGTGCCGGCGGCGGTCCGGTTCGGTGGCTCCGCGCTGCGCAGGCTCGACGAGCCGGCCACCACCGACGGCCCGCGCTCGTCCACCTGGACCTCGGACTCGTTCGGGATGCCGCAGCCGGTCGGCCCGGTCAGCAGCAGCGTCCCGACGAGCAGCACGGCCACCGCCCGGCTGGCCCGCCGGATCACGACGGCACCTCGGCGCGGTCGACGGGCGCCGGGTCGATCGCCAGCGCGCCGTCCGGACCCGGGCCGATCGCCAGGGGCCCGCCGCCGTCGCGGGGCCCGCCGAACGGGAGCGTGGCGTCGGCGGGCACCAGCCGCAGCGGCGAGGTGGTGAGCCGGTCGCCGGCCCGCGCCGGCAGGGTGAGCCGGAACTGGGCGCCCTGCCCGGGAGCGCCCCACGCCTCCAGCCAGCCGCCGTGCAGCCGGGCGTCCTCCACGCTGATCGACAGCCCCAGGCCCGTCCCGCCGGTCTGCCGGGCCCGGGACGGGTCGGCCCGCCAGAACCGGTTGAAGACCAGCTTCTCCTCACCCGGCTTGAGCCCCACCCCGTGGTCCCGGACGGTGATCGCCACCGTGGTCTGGTCGATGCCCAAGGTGATCAGCACCGGCCGGCCCTCCCCGTGCTCGACGGCGTTGCCGACCAGGTTGCGCAGCACCCGGTCGACCCGGCGCGGGTCGACCTCGGCGATGACCGGGGTGCTCGGCAGGTCCAGCTCGATGGTCACCCCGGCCCGTTCGGCCAGCCCGGCCAGCCGATCGACCACCCGGTGCACCATCGGGACCAGGTCGGTCGGCTCGGCGTCCAGCATCGCGAAGCCGGCGTCGAAGCGGCTGATCTCCAGCAGGTCGGTGAGCAGCTCCTCGAACCGGTCCAGCTCGGCCTGGAGCAGTTCGGCGCTGCGGGCCACCGCCGGGTCGAACTCGTCGCGCTCGGCGAAAATCAGGTCAGCGGCCATCCGGACCGTGGTCAGCGGGGTCCTCAGCTCGTGGGAGACGTCCGAGGTGAACCGCCGCTGCAACCGGGACATCTCCTCCAGGCGCAGGATCTGCCGCTGGAGGTTGGTCGCCATCTGGTTGAACGAGGCGGCGAGCAGCGCCAGGTCGTCCTCGCCGTTGACCACCATCCGCTGGTCGAGCAGGCCGGCGGAGAGCCGTTGGGCGGTCCGGGCGGCCACCCGGACCGGGCTCACCACCAGCCGGGTGACCAGGGCGGCGAGCAGGCCGAGCAGGAGCACCAGGGCGACCCCGGTGGCGACCACGGTCGCCCGGGCGTCGGCGGCGGTGGCGTCCTGCCGGTCCAGCGGGACGAGGTAGTAGAGCTCCAGCTGACCGAACTTGGTCGGCACCGGCGAGCCGTAGACCAGGTACTTGCTGCGCTGGTCGGTGAGCCGGCCGGTGCGGATCTGGTGGGCGACGTTGCCGTCGGCGACCGCGTCGCGCAACTCCTTGCTGATCAGCGGCCGGTACGCCACGTCCGACGAGCTGCGCGGCTCGATGATGCCGGTGTAACGGTCGGCGGTCAGCGCGACCACCACCCCGTTGGTCTGCTGCGGGTCCCCGCCGGCCAGGTAGTTGACCGTGCCCTCGATGGTCTCCTGGAGCTGCGCCTCCTGCGGGGTGCTGTAGAAGCTCAACTGCTTGGCGGAGTACTCCCGGCCGTTCTGCAACCGGAGCAGGACGTCGGTCTTGGCGTTCTCCAGCAGGATGCTGGTGATCTTGTCAGCGATCAGGTACGCGAACCCGCCGACGAGCAGGCTGGAGACCACGAGCGTGATGGTGACCACCCGGACCTGCAACGACCGCCGCCAGGTCCGGTGCACCCGACCGGCCAGGTGGGCGAAGCGCCCGCTCAGGCCGTGCCACAACTCCCGCACGGCGTCACGCCGGCGGGAGGGGGACGGGGAGGGCCCGGTGACGGTCGGGGAGGTGGTCACAGTGCGACCAAGGCTATCCCGTACCCGCCTTGTAGCCCACGCCCCGCACCGTGAGGATGATTTCCGGGCGCTCCGGATCCGGCTCGATCTTGGCCCGGAGCCGCTGCACGTGCACGTTGACCAGCCGGGTGTCGGCGGCGTGCCGGTAGCCCCAGACCTGCTCCAGCAGCACCTCCCGGGTGAACACCTGACGCGGCTTGCGGGCGAGCGCGACCAGCAGGTCGAACTCCAGCGGCGTCAGTTTCACCTCCTCGCCGTTGCGGCTGACCGTGTGCGCCGGCACGTCGATGGTGATCTGGTTGCCGGACGGGCCGATGGTCAGCAGCTCCGGGGCGACGTCCTCGCCCCGGCGCAGCCGGGCCCGCATCCGGGCGACCAGCTCCTTCGGCTTGAACGGCTTGACCACGTAGTCGTCCGCGCCGGACTCCAGGCCGAGGACCACGTCGACGGTGTCGCTCTTGGCCGTCAGCATGACGATGGGCACGCCCGACTCGCCCCGGATCGCGCGGGCCACGTCGATACCGCTCATTCCGGGCAACATCAGGTCCAGCAGGACGATGTCCGGCCGGTTGTCCCGGAACGCGGCCAGTGCCCGTTCCCCGTCGGCGACGAAGGAGGGCAGGAACCCCTCACTGCGCAACACGATGCCGAGCATCTCGGCGAGCGCGGGGTCGTCGTCAACCACCAGTACCCGGGCTCTCATGGGGTTTATGGTCCCATCCCTGTTCACGTCGAAGTGATTGCGTCACCCGGCACGGTACTGCGCTCGGCCGTCCGGCGACACCCGACCCGCGCCGCCACGCCCCGGGTGAGGCGTGTTGGGCGGAAACGGTACGCGCTCCGGGCTCGGCGCACCGCCCCCACCCCGGTCCGCGCCTCCCGGCGGACGCGGGACTGTGGCAAGATCCGGCACGCCCCATCGGGAGGGAGGCGGGACAATGGCGGGTCTGAGGGCGTTCCTGCCCTGGTTGACGGTGCTCGCGGTGGTGCTGCTGCTCAGCGCGCTGCGGCTGCGGGTGCTGGCCACCGTGGTCTCGCTGGGGTGGCTGGCCTGGTGCGTCTGGACCTGGGTGCGCCCCGGTCGACGCCGCCCCGGGGCCTGACCCGCCGGACGGCTGCTTCGCCGGACGGCGCAGGGGCCCGGCCGCGTCGCGGCCGGGCCCCTGCGGGCGTGGTCGGTGCGGTCAGTAGCGGTAGTGCTCGGGCTTGAACGGCCCCTCGGGCGCGATGCCCAGGTACGCGGCCTGCTCCGGGCTCAGCGTGCTGAGCTTGGCGCCGAGGGCGTCCAGGTGCAGCCGGGCGACCTTCTCGTCGAGCTGCTTGGGCAGCACGTAGACGCCGATCGGGTACTGGTCGGTCTTGGTGAACAGCTCGATCTGGGCGATCGTCTGGTTGGCGAACGAGTTCGACATGACGAAGCTCGGGTGGCCGGTGGCGTTGCCCAGGTTCAGCAGGCGCCCCTCGGAGAGCACGATGATGGCGTGCCCGTCGTCGAACCGCCAGAGGTCGACCTGCGGCTTGATGTTCTCCCGCCGCACGTCGGAGCGCTTCGCCAGGCCGGCCATGTCGATCTCGTTGTCGAAGTGGCCGATGTTGCCGACGATGGCCTGGTGCTTCATCCGGGCCATGTGCTCGTTGGTGATGACGTCGAAGCAGCCGGTCGCGGTGATGAAGATGTCGGCCTGCTCGACCACGTCGTCCAGGGTGGCGACCTGGTAGCCGTCCATCGCCGCCTGGAGGGCGCAGATCGGGTCGACCTCGGTCACCACGACCCGGGCGCCCTGGCCGCGCAGCGACTCGGCGCAGCCCTTGCCCACGTCGCCGTAGCCGAGCACGACGGCCATCTTGCCGCCGATCAGGGTGTCGGTGGCCCGGTTGATGCCGTCGATCAGCGAGTGCCGGCAGCCGTACTTGTTGTCGAACTTGCTCTTGGTCACCGAGTCGTTGACGTTGATGGCCGGGAAGAGCAGCGTGCCGTTGCGGTGCATCTCGTAGAGCCGGTGCACGCCGGTGGTGGTCTCCTCGGTCACGCCCTTGATGCCGGCGGCGATCCGGGTCCACCGCTGGCCGTCCTCGGCGATCGTGCGGTGCAGCAGTTCGAGGACGACCGCGTACTCCTCGGAGTCGGCGGACTCGACCGGCGGGACGGCCCCGGCCTGCTCGAACTCGGCGCCCTTGTGGACGAGCAGGGTGGCGTCACCGCCGTCGTCGAGGATCATGTTCGGCCCCTGCCCGTCCGGCCAGGAGAGCACCTGCTCGGTGCACCACCAGTACTCCTGGAGGCTCTCGCCCTTCCAGGCGTACACCGGGACGCCGGCCGGCGCCTCCACGGTGCCGGTCGGGCCGACCACGATCGCGGCGGCGGCGTGGTCCTGGGTGGAGAAGATGTTGCACGACGCCCAGCGCACCTGCGCACCGAGCGCGACCAGCGTCTCGATCAGCACGGCGGTCTGGATGGTCATGTGCAGCGAACCGGTGACCCGGGCACCCGCCAGCGGCTGGGCGTCGGCGAACTCCCGCCGGATCGCCATCAGACCGGGCATCTCGTGCTCGGCGAGCTGAATCTCCTTGCGCCCGAACTCGGCGAGCGACAGATCCGCCACCCGGTAGTCGCCCTCGGCGAGGGTCTTCGGCCGTACCTCGGTCGGCGCGCCAGGGGTGGCGGCCGGGAGGGTGCTGGTCATGAAAGCTCCTGTCGAACGATGTACTGCCCGACCCTCCACCTTACGCGGGCGGCGGACAGCGCACGGGGCGGTCGGCCCCGGACGGGTCGTCCCCGTCCACCAGCCGGCCGCCCCGTGCATCCCCCCGGTTTGGTTCCCGCGCGCTCTCGGACCATCGTCGCGACAACGCTGCGCACCCACAGCGTCACACCGGGCGATCGCCTCGTCAACCCATTCCGGGAATTTCGGAAAGGCGTGTTGCGCCGGAAGTGCCGGAGTTACCCCACTCCGACCGTGGCGACGTACGCCTCGCCGTCGCCGGTGAGCACCAGCGGACCACCCGCCGCCGGCCCCACCGCCGCCTGCCCGGAGCGCACCGTCACCGGCCCGGTCCCGTCGTCGACGGTCACCTCCCCGGTGGCGCAGAGCACCACCCGGGGGCCGGTCACGGTCAGCCGGACCGGCGCCACCCCGGCGGCCACCGCGACCCGGTGCAGCACGAAGTCCGGCACCGGCACCGGCCAGGTCACCACCCCCGGCCCGGCGTCCCGGGCGACCACCAGCGGGTCGTCGAGCACCTCGAAGCGCAGCACCCGCAGCAACTCGTCGACGTCCACCCGCTTCGGGGTCAACCCGCCCCGGAGCACGTTGTCGCTGGCCGCCATGATCTCCACCCCGCAGCCGCGCAGGTAGGCGTGCAGGTTGCCGGCCGGCATCCAGATCGCCTCACCGGGCGCCAGCCGGACGTGGTTGAGCAGCAGCGCCACCAGCACCCCCGGATCGCCCGGATAGCCGGCGGCCAGCTCCCGGGCCAGATCGGCGTCCGGCCCGCCCGCCCCGGCCGCCAGCACCGCCGCCACCAGGTCGGCCCGCTCCCCCGCCGGCCAGGTCAGCAGCGTGCGTACCGCCGTGCGCAGCCCGTCCGGCCCGGCGGCGAGCGCGGCGACGACCGGCTCCAGCGCCGGCACGCCGAACGCGGCCAGCGCCTCGGCCGACACCGTCGGGTCCCGGAAGCCGCAGAGCGCCTCGAACGGCGAGAGCGCGACCAGCAGCTCCGGCTTGTGGTACGGGTCGACGTAGTTGCGCTGCCCGGCGGGGCGCCCGGCGTCGGCGGCGTACCCGGCCCGCGCCTGCTCCGCGTCCGGGTGCGCCTGCAGGCTCAGCGGCGCCTCCGCGGCCAGCACCTTGAGCAGGAACGGCAGCCGGGGGCCGAAGCGGTCGACCACCCCCGCGCCCAGCCACCGCCCCGGCTCGGCGGCGAGCAGGTCGGCCAGGCTCACCCGACCCCCGTCCCGGGCCACCTCCGCCGGGGCGCCCGGGTGCGCGCCCAGCCACCACTCCGCCTCCGGCCCGGGGCTGGGCACACACCGCCCCTGCAACCGGGCGATCGCGGCGCGGGAGCCCCACGCGTAGTCCCGGATCGGCCCGTACAACAACTCCATGCTCAGCGCTCCGCATCCTCCACCGGACCCTGCCCCGGGCTGGCCGGGCCGCCCCGCGCCCCCGCCGGGGAGTAGATGTCCGGCTCCAGGTAGATCACCCGGGCGATCGGCACGGCGGCCCGGATCCGCGCCTCCACGGCGTCGATCCCCCGGGCCACGTCCGCGGCGGTCTCGCAGGCCGACACCGCGACCTTCGCCGCCACCATCAGCTCGTCCGGGCCGAGGTAGAGCGTCTTCATGTGGATGATCCGCTCCACCTCCGGGCCGGCGGTGACCGCCTGCTCGATGGCGGCCACCTCCTGCGCCTCGGCGCCCTCGCCGAGCAGCAGGCTCTTGGTCTCCACGGCGAGCACCACCGCGATCACCACCAGCAGCACGCCGATCATCGCGGTGCCGGCCGCGTCCCACCGGCCGTCACCGGTGGCCAGCGTCATCCCGACCCCGAACAGGGCGAAGACCAGCCCGACCAGGGCGCCGAAGTCCTCCAGCAGCACCACCGGCAGCTCCGGGGCCTTGGCCCGGCGGATGAACCGCACCCAGGACTGGCCGCCCCGGACCAGGTTCGACTCGTGGATGGCGGTCCGGAACGACCCCGACTCCATCGCGATCGCCACCACCAGGACGGCGACCGGCACCCAGTGCCAGGCGGTGATCGCCTCCGGGTGCGACCACTTGTGGTACGCCTCGTAGAGGGCGAAGAGCCCGCCGAGGCTGAACAGCACGATCGACACGAGGAACGCGTAGACGTACCGCTCCCGGCCGTACCCGAAGGGGTGTCGGGGGGTCGCCGCGCGGCGGGCGCGGCGACCCCCGAGCAGCAGCAGGCCCTGGTTGCCGGAGTCGGCCACCGAGTGGATCGACTCGGCGAGCATCGACGAGGAGCCGGTCAGCAGGAACGCGACGAACTTCGTGACCGCGATGCCGACGTTCGCCAGCAGCGCCGCCACGACCGCCCGGGTGCCGCCGGACGCGCTCACGCCCGCCCTGGCCCGGTGCCGCCGGTGCTCACGGGTTGGCCAACTCCTTCATCTCGGTGACGGCGGGGACCGCCATCGGGTCCAGCCCGTGCGCCAGCGCGAGGTAGACCGAGGCGAAGTCCGGCACCGCGACCAGCGAGGCGAGCCGCTCCAGCGCGGACCCGCCCTCGGCGGTCACCACGTCGCACCGCACCCCGCGCCGCTCGGCCAGGGTCTGCACCGCGTCGGCCCGGCGCTCCTCGACGGCCAGCGGCTCGTCGGCGTCGTCCTCCGGGTTCAGGCCGCCGTCGCGCAGCAGCACCAGCCGCAGCCGGGTACCCCGCTCGTCGGTGTCGTCCGGGTCGGCGAAGATGTCCCGCGCCGACTCGACCAAGCCACCGAAGACCCCGTCCAGCAGGCCCACCCGGCCCCGGCCGGCCTCGCCGAGCGCCCCGGTGACCACCGGGTACCGGGCGTTGGCCGACAGCGTGTCGCCGAACCGGCGGGCCGCCACGGTGGCCAGCGGCGACGAGCCCCAGACGATCGGCACCGAGCCGGCCAGCCCCAGCGCGAGGGACTTGGCCGGGTTGACGAAGGACTCGGCGGTGGGGCGGCTGCGGTCGGCGTCCGCGTCCAGCCGGGCCGCGGTCTCCGCCAGGTCCGCCTCGTTGACCTTGACCAACCCGAGGGTACGGGCGGCGAGCAGCACCGGGACGGTGAGCGCCCAGAGGCTGGCCCGCGCCGGGGCCCGCCGGGGCACCGGGATGAACGGGGCGCGCGCCCGCTCGGCGACCGACTGCAACTGCGAGTCGGGGGCGCCGACGGCCACCAGCCGGGCGCCCCGCCGGTGCGCCGCCTCGGCCGCCGCGAGCGCTTCGGGGCTGCGGCCGGAGGCGCTGACCGCGATCACCACGTCCGCCGCGCCGACCCAGCCGGGCACCCCGGAGCTGCGGTGCGGGATCACCGGGACCGGGCAGCGCGGCCCGGCCACCGTGGCCAGCACGTCACCGGTACGCCCGGCGGTGCCGATCCCGGCGATGACCACCGCCCGGGGCCGCCCCTCCTCGGCGAGGACCGAGAGGTTCGCCTCGGCGGTGAGCGCCGCCGACTCGCGCACCTGCGCGCCCGCCGAGGCGGTGTGCCGCAGCATCCCGCCCGGGTCGTGCTCGGCCAGGACGTCCGGATTGTCGAGCAGTGCCTCGTCGGGGTCGCGGTGCCCGCTGACCCCCGCCGTACCCTCGATCACGACCGCGGCCCGCCCCGCGCCTCGTCCAGCAGCAGCACCGGCACGTCGTCGCGGACCTCGAAGATCCGGCCGCACTCGGTGCAGGTCAACGTCTGCGCCTGGGCGTCGTAGTCCAACGGCGCGTGGTGTGTGTCCGGACAGGCGAGGATCTCGAGCAACTGCGGGTCCAGGGCCACGGCGCGGCTCCTTCCACGGGAGTGGTCTACCGGCCGGCGGTGCCGACCGGCGCAGGGATCTTATCGACGTACCCGGTCGAGCACCTCGTCCCGGAGCGAGATCATCCGCTCCCGCGAGGGGGCCTCGACGTTGAGCCGCAGCAACGGCTCGGTATTCGACGCGCGCAGGTTGAACCAGGCCCCGTCGGGGAAGCGCAGGGTGAGCCCGTCCAGCTCGTCGGCGCTCGCCTCCGGGTACGCCGCACGCACCTCGGCGACCTTCGCGGCCTGGTCGCGTACCGTCGAGTTGATCTCGCCCGAGGCGACGTACCGCTCGTACTCCGCGGCCAGTTCGGACAGCGGCAGCGCCTGCCCGCCGAGGACGGCGAGGGTGTGCATCGCGGCCAGCATGCCGGTGTCGGCGAACCAGAAGTCGCGGAAGTAGTAGTGCGCGGAGTGCTCACCGCCGAAGACCGCGTTGGTCCGGGCCATCTCCGCCTTGATGAAGGAGTGCCCGACCCGGGCCACCAGCGGCTCGCCGCCGTGCTCCCGGATGATCTCCGGCACCGCGCCGGAGCAGATCAGGTTGTGGATCACCGTGGAGCCGGGGTGCTTGGCCAGTTCCCGGGTCGCGACCAGGGCGGTGATCGCCGACGGCGAGACCGGCTCCCCGTGCTCGTCCACCACGAAGCAGCGGTCCGCGTCCCCGTCGAAGGCCAGCCCCAGGTCGGCGCCGTGCGCGCGGACCGCCTCCTGCAGGTCGACCAGGTTCGCCGGGTCCAGCGGGTTGGCCTCGTGGTTGGGGAAGGTGCCGTCCAGCTCGAAGTAGAGCGGGACGATCTCCAGCGGCAGGGCCGGCAGCGCGGCGTCGCCGAGCACGCTCGGCACCGTGTACCCGCCCATGCCGTTGCCCGCGTCGACGACCACCTTGAGCGGCCGGACGGTGCTCAGGTCGACCAGTTTGCGCAGGTGCGCGGCGTACTCGGGGAGGATGTCGCGGCGCTGCGCCGGCCGGGGCGGATGGCCGGTCGGGCGGGCGACCGTGCCGTCCAGCAGGGCCTGGGCGCGGTCGCGGATCTCGGCCAGGCCGCTGTCCTGCCCGATCGGGCGCGCGCCGGAGCGGCACATCTTGATGCCGTTGTACTGCGCCGGATTGTGACTGGCGGTGAACATCGCCCCGGGCAGGCCGAGCGAGCCGGAGGCGTAGTAGAGCATGTCGGTGGAGGCCAGACCGATCTCGATGACCGAACGCCCGGCCGCCTGCACCCCCCGGGCGAAGGCCGCCGCCAGCCCGGGACCGGTGGCCCGCATGTCGTGCGCGACCAGCACCGCCTCACCGGGCTCACCGGTGGTGTCGAGCAGGTGGGCGAGGGCGGCGCCGAGGGCCTCGGCGGCCCGCTCGTCCCACTGGTCCGGCACCGTCCCACGGACGTCGTACGCCTTCACGATCTGGGACAGATCACTCACCGGTACCGCTCCTCGTTTGCAGGTCGTCAACGAAGCTGAGCGTATCGGAGCGATCCCACGTCACCCGGGTCAGTCGGGCAGCCGGGGCATGATCCTGGTCGAATCGCCGCCCTCCGGGGGCTCCGGGTGCCGGGGAGCCGGGCCCGCACCGAGCGCCGGGTGCCCCTCCGGACGGGGCACACCCGACGTCCCCGCCGCCGCGTCGGGCGTCCCACCGGGCCGGGCCGGCGGCACGGAGGCACCCGCGCCCGGGGCACCGCCCGCCGGGCCGGCGGGGTGCGCGTCACCGGTGGGGGCCGACGGGCCGGCGGCACCGGGGGGAGCACCGTACACGTTGCCGGCGGGCCGGGGGGCCGGCGAGCCGTACAGGCCACCGGACGGCGGCGCGGGCGGACGGGCGTACCCACCGGCGGGGGCCACCGGGCCGCTGCCCGCCGGCGGCGGCCCGCCGGAACGGTAGGTGGTGCCGCCCGGGTTCCGGGGCTGCGGGATAGCCGCCCCGTCCGGCGGCAGCACCGGATGCTCCCCGGCGGCCCCGGTCGACTTCCGGTCCGCCCGGGATCGGCGGATGAGCAGCAGAATCAGTCCGAGCCCGAGCACCACCATGGCGACGCCGAAGTACAGGATCGGTGACCCGAGACCGGACGGGGCCGCGGCGGCCCGCTGCTCGGCGGCGACGGCGGCCATGGTCGGCTGCGCCGCGACGACCGGCGCGGCCTCGGTCGTGGCAGCCTCGGTCGGGCTGGGGGTCGCGCTCGGGCTCGGACTCGGGCTGCGCGACGGCGTCCGCGTCGGCGTGGGTGAACCGGCGAGCCGCCCGCCGACCCGCGCGACGGTCGCCTCCTGCCCGAACGCCCCGCCCTGCCCGGTGGTCACCTGGCCGATCACCGCCAGCCGGCCGGCCGGCGTCCCGGCCTCGAACGAGAGCCGGTACCGCACCCGGACGCCCTTGCCCTCGCAGACCACGGGGCGGGCCGGATCGACCGCGGGGGTGCCGACCGCGCCACCGCCGCCGGAGACCCCCACCGGGGCCCAGCGTCCACCCGCGTCGACCTCCACCCGCACCTGGTCGGCGCGCAGCCCGTCGAGGCGCAACCCCAGCACGGTCCGCACCCGCACACAGCCCTCGCTCCGCTTGCGGACCTCCACCGTCACCGCACCCGGCGAGCCACCGGCCGAGAAACTGTTGGTCGACCGGACCCGGACCGAGTCCTCGTCGGCGACCGCCGGTGCGGCACCGACGGTGAGCAGGCCGCCCAGCACCGCGCTGGTCGTCACGAGTCGCGCCACGTGCCGACGTACCGACATGATCACCTCACCGTGTCCGCCCCGGGTGGGCCGCGCCGGTCAGGCTACTACCGGGCCCGAGAAACCGCTGTTCGCGCAGCGCTGCGCAGGTGGGCGGCGTTACCTCGGGGACCACCGACAAAGGGACGTACCGGTCAGGACGTCACCGAAGGTTGCCCCCTCGCCCCGGACACCGCGCCCGCACGTGGCCGGTGTCCGGTGATCCTTGACCTCGCCGATCACCGCCTGATCGTCAGGACCCGACGATGTCGGGATCCGCGCCGGGGTCACCTGCCTGCCGCAGGCCCTCCTCGAACATCACGAAGGTCTTCCGTCGCAGCCCTCGCACGATCAGCGTCTCCTCGTCGGTTAACCGCCGGGACTCCCGGTCGGCGGCCGAGAAGATCGCGTCGATGGTCTCGTACAGGGCGAAGACCGGACCCTGCCCGCGCAGGTAACGGGCCCGGTCGCGTTCCGTCCATTGCACGAAATCGTCGGGGGTCAGCGTGCTGATCTCACCGCCGACAGCGAGCAGAATCTCGGGGATGAGGTCGTCGGCGCGCTGCCAACCGCCAGAGTCGACAGAGAGACGCCACGCTTCGATTCCGCCATCCGGATTCGCGACCATCTTGACGGGGCGCTTGAAGTAGGAGAAATAGGCCGGCAACGTCAGGCCAGGCATCTCGGTCATCCCAGCGCTCCCCTGTCAACCCGGCTGCATGATGGCTCTCACGACCAGTTCCTCCTCGGAGCCGGACCGTGCGGGGTCGAGTGTCGGCGCACGCTCACGCGCCGGACTGGGCGTCACCAGGCTGCCGCGCCAAGGTGGGATCAGCCCCGGGGTGGCCGGCGCGCTGCAACTCCTCCTCGAACATGACGAAGGTCTTACGTCGGATGCCGTGCACCATGGCCTGCTCGGCCGGGGTCAGGCGTCGCCGCTCCCCCTCGGCGACGGCGACGATGGCGTCGACGGTCTCGTAGAGCGCGAAGATCGGCCCCTCACCCGACAGGTAACGCGCCCGATACCACTCGACCTCCTGAACGAAACGACTCACGTCGATCGTGAACACGTCGCCGCCCACGGCAAGAACGACGTCCACGAAGAGATCGTTCCTCTCCTTCCAGGCCCCGTCGTCCGCCGACAGCCGCCACAGCCGAGCACCGCCATCCGGAGTACCCACGACCTTGACCGGCGAGTCGTAGTAGAGGTAGTAGGACGGCACAAAACTCGCTGTCGAATCAGTCACTCAAGGCCCCCTCCACACGCATCCCGCAGAGCATCCTCAAAGCACTTCCGCTGATACCGGAGGATGCCATCCGCGATGAGCTGCTCTTTGCGCGTCAACTGCCTGCCCTCTCGCTGAGCCAGCACTCCGAGGTCCCTCCATACCTCGAAAAGAACATGCTCCCACACAGTGATCTCGTCAATCTGCGCCAAGTGTAGTCGGAATTCACCTAGATGACCATTCGACGTCCTCAGCACCAATTGCAGGTCGCGGTATCCACTCTTCTGTGGCAGGCGGAATCGATCCTCGAATGTGACGATCTCGACCTGCGGATGGTCGCGTAACCGCCGGAGCGCCTGATACAGGTGGTCGAGTGAACGGAACTCCACCTTGGCCGCCGCCAGATCCCGAAGGCGGGAAGCATCTCCGCGATGGCCGGCCACTTTGTCCTCGGCCCTGGTGCGAAGCTTCGGTTCCACGCGCCACCCCGGCACACCGACGCGGACGCCGTCCAGCTCCGCGAGCTCGCTGGCGAGCTTGTTCAGGTCGCGTTGGGCCCCGACAGCAGCCGCGTAGAGCCCGTCGAGATACTCCGCCACGTATCCGGAGTCGTTGCGTCGACCCACATCGAAACCGGGCTGGGAGACTGATTTATCACTTCCGATACTGACGCTGATAGCGCGCTGACTCTCAGTAAGCGGAGATGACAGGGACTGCTCGCCATCGACTGCCGGCAAGTCCTGGTACCGCCCGGTCTCGATGTCGTCGAGCACTTCGGTGAGGGCGTCGATCGCCTGCTGGTGTTTGGCCAGGTTGTGCAGCGTGACCGGTCTGGCAGTCAGGGAGACCGCCAGTTCGGGGGTGCCGAGAATGATTCGTACCAGGTCGGGCTGGCGCGCCAGTTGCGCCACCAGCGTCGCGGCCAACTGCGGATGCTCCTTCGGCGGCGACTCTGCGACGTCCGCCAGCATCTGCCGGACCCGTGCATCGGCGAACAGCCGCGCCGCGTTCTGCGCGCCCTGCTCGTCGAGGTGTGTCACGAGTCGACGCAGCGTCGGTGCGTCCAGCTCGGCGGCCAGGTGGGCCGGGTCCACCGTCGGGGCGCGAAGGGCATCGAGGTCCGTGGCGGCGGCGACGACTTCCCGCAGGGACGATTCGACCGGATCGGTTCTACCGTCCGTAGGCTGAGGATCCGGCACGCCAGAGACGGGCGAGGCACCAGGACGGGGATTCGGGGGCATCGCCGAGCCCGGCCCGTCGAGCAGGTGCAACCGGTTGATGTACGGCTCGCCGTACCCCTGGTGGTGCGGGGCCGGCGGGTATTCCGGCAGGTCCGGCCGGTCGCTGTAGCGGCCCCGCTGCAACCCGCCCATCGGCATGGGACGACCGTCCGGACCGAGCACCAGGACGTCCAGCCCGGTGACGTTCTGCGCGTGCGCAAAGCCGGCATGCCCGTACAGCGGACGGTCGGCGACCAGGTTGGTCTGCGGGTCCAGGTAGAGGATGGTGCCGTTCTGGTTGACCGCGACCCAGATGTGCGAGCCGCCGCCCTCCCACTCGTGGACGACGAAAGCCAGGCTGCCGTGCCCGCCGAGCCGCAACTGGTCGTGCAGGTTGCGGTAGGAAAGATCGACGGTGTACGCCACCGCCGCCGGGCCGGCGTCCGGTGGCGTGCACAACCGCTGGAAACGGCCACCGGTGACGTCCTCGATCCGCCCCGTACCGCCCTCCTCGCCGCCGAGCGGGGCCCTGATGTCCCCCTCGGCGTACGCGTCGAAGGTGCGGGGCGCCGCCACCCGTGGACGACCGTGGACCCACGTCTCGAAGAACGACAGAGTGCAGTCGATGCAGTTGATGCCCCGCGTCGGGTCGGCCCGGGGACCGCCGTCGTTGGCGAGCCGGAACCAGCCGCCCTGACGGGGATCAGCAGTCCGGACGACCTGCCCCTCGACGTCCCGCGGCATCTGCCGTTCCAGGTCCGTCTGGTGCAACGCCAACGGCGGACGCAGCCCGCCCCGTACCCCGTACCGGCGGGACCGGTCGATGGTCGGCGGATGCCCGTCCCCGGTCAGCGCTGACCGGTCGCCGGTCTCCACCGCCCCTGGGGCGAGGTCGGCCACATCGTCGTTGATCCGCCGGAAGTCCGCCTCGTCATCAATGCTGACAACCTCAGGAACGACCGCACCGGCCAGCACACTGTCGGCGAGGTCGCGCTGCTGGTGGCACATTCGCTCCCGGAGGCGGGCCTCCCTGACATGGCGGTCGGCGTTGGCTCGGTCCCCGTCGGCGCTCAGGGTGAAGGCGCGTCTGGCCAACCAGCGCGCCTCGTCATAGTGCTGCTCTGCCTTCTCCCGCAGTTCTGTTGCCAGGTCGCGGCGGCGGTTCTCCTCGAACCAGGCACGTTGGGCTTCGAAATAACCCTGGTAGCGACGACGGTCGAGACCCTCCCGCTCGGCTGCCCACTTCGCGGCGTACCACTCCGGTGTACGGGGACGCAGGTGCTCCCAGTCCCCCGGCTGTGGCTGCCGGGGTGGGTCCGTCGGCGGGGTCAGAGGCATCCCGGGGTTCAACGCCTGCATCACCGAGCGGTACGTGGCGGGCGACGGCGGTTCCGGTCGCTGGGCACCCGCGCCCGCCGACCGGCCCACGTCGGCGCCACCGGAGGCTGGTCCGGTGGTCGTCGGTGCGGTGATCGTGCTGCTCACCGGCGACGTCGCACCGGAGGTGGGGCCCGGTGTCGGGGTGGGGTTGCTCGTCGGGCCAGCCGTGGTGCCGGTGCCGGCGTCGACCGGGCCGGTAGCCGGTGTGAACGTGGCCGGGGCGGCCGAGGGCTCCGTCACCACCGCCGAGAGTGTCGGATCGACGGAGGGTGGTGCCGTCTCCCCCTGTCGAGGACCGGCAGCCGTCGGGTCGGTGCCGAGCGGGGCGGGCCTGAGCGGATCCGTCTGCGACTGGATACCGCCAGGGCTGCCCGGCCCGTCGGCGGACGGCGGCAGGACGGTGGTCGGCTCGACAGCCGTCAGGGCGACGGTGGGTGCCGGATCGACCGGCGGGCGGACGACCGGATCCGCCACCGGGGGCACGGCGGTGGCCTCCACGGCCGCCAGGGCCGGAGCGGTCGGCGTTGGTGCCCGCTCCGGCGCGGACACCGTGCTCGCCTGGGCAGCGCTGTCCCAAGTTTCCGAAGTTTCCGGGGTCAGGGCAACCGGGGCAGCGCCCTCCGCCGGGGCAGCGCCCCGGTCGCCGGGCTGGTGGACCTCGGCCAGGGCCTGGGGCATCTCGGGCCGAGCCACAGCGGCAGGAGACTGCGACCCGGTCTCCGACACTGGAGGACCGGAGGCGGCGGCGGAACCGTCCCGCTGCGCCGGAACCTCGCCGCTCCACGTCGGAGGGTACGGCGGGGCGCTGCTCTCCGGCACCCGGCCGGAGCCGGCGACCTCCGGGGGGACAGGCGGTGGGGTGCCGGGCTGCACGGGGGCGTAGGAGGCACCAGCGAGGGCGCTCAGTCTGCCGTCGAGGCGAGCCTGAAGGGCTGCGTCGCTCTGCGCGGTCGCTGACCCTCGGGCCCCGGACACCGCAGCCCGCGCCGCATCCTCCAGGGAGGTCGGGCCCTGGCCGGTGGCCAGGCTGGCCGCGTTCTCCGCGATCACCTCGCCGGTCATCGACCGACCCACGTGCTCGCCGATCCGTGCGACGCGGCCGGTCGCGTTCTTACCCAGAAAGGCCAGCGGGGCGGCAGCACCCCCGGCCAACCCGCCGACTGCGGACGCGCCGAGATCGGCCGCGTCCAGGCCCTGCCGGCGGCCGGTGGTGTTCTGGTACGCCTGGGTGGCGAGCGTGATGCCGCTCTCCTCGGCAGCTTCGACCGCCCCGCCGATCAAGGCCTTACGGGTCAGGCTCCGGGCCGCGCCCTGGACGGTCTCTTTGGCCGCCCGCTCACCGGCCTCCTTCAGCCCGTGCTTGAGCGTCTTGCGGGCAAGCTGGGCGACGAGCCGCCGAAAGATCTGCTGGACGATCACCCGGGTCGCCGCGATCACCGGTGCGGCGGCGGGCGAGGCGGCACCCGCCGTCAACACCGTGACGGTGGCGAGAATCGCCAACTCGGTCACCAGGATGGCCAGCTCGATCCAGACCTCGATCTTGGCGCCTTCGATGTCGCAGCCGCACTCCTCCACCAGCCGGCCCAGATCCTGGCTGATGGCCAGCAGTACCGGCAGCGGCGCCTCGTCGCCGTCGGCGACCCGTCGCCAGGCGGCGTCGAACGCCTGCGCGACCGCCCCGGTCCCGCCGTACCCGGCACGGACCTCGGTGACGGCGGCGACCGCGTCGGCGCGCGGGCCCGCCAGGGCGGCGGCCACCCCGTACCACTGGTCGGCGAGGTCCCAGACCGCGCGTTCGTCACCCTCCGGCCACTCCACCCCCACCACCCAGTTGAGGGCCTCGTAGACCCAACCGGGCAGCTCCCACGGGGAGAACTCCAGAGGGTGCGGGATCGGACTCGGCAACAGAGTCACGCGCGCAACCTCCGAGGGTCAGCGATCGAGGTGACGCCGGTCGGCGATGCGGTCGAGCCGGCCGGCGCTCCCGGCATCCGTCTGGAGGTTCGCGTCGACCGACCGGACCACGTCGGCGCCGAGCCCTTCCACCCGGCGGCCGACGCCCTCCCAGGCCCGGAGCACGACCTCCTCGATGCTGCGGTACCGCTGCTCGAAGGCGGCCCCGATGTCGTCGCGGCCCCAGGGGCGCTGGGCGCTCGACGCGGCGATCTGCCCGCCCATCTGTCGCCGACGGGCGGCCATCGCCTCACCGGCGAGGGACAGATCCTTCCCGCCCCGTCGGGCCCGCCCCGGATCGAGCCACAACTGCCCGTCAGCCATGCTGGTCCAGCCCGCGTTCGACGGCGGCGTCGGCCCGCCGCAGCAGGGCCCCGAAATCACCGGTACGCAGGAAGTCCATCGAGCCCGAGGCGGGTGGGAGGTAGCCCGCCACCAGGTCCTGGGTGGCGGTCGCGGCCTTCGCGGTGGCCCGCTGCACCGTCCTGGTGATCTTCCGACCGAGGGCGGCCCCGTCCCGGTCCCGGTAGACGGCCTGGTCGAGCTCGATGGCGATCACCTCACCCCGGGCACCGACGGTGGCGGTGACCTGCCCGTCCTCGGAGCGTTCCGTCACCCGCAGCTCCGCGAGCTTGACCTGGAGGTCGTCCAGACCGGACCGGAGCTGTCGATACTCCCCGTACACCTCGTCGAACCGGGCTCGGAGTGCTCGATTGGCGTCCCGGTCCACGCTCTCGGCCAACGCCACCCTCCCGTCACCTTCTGTAGGGCAGACCATACCGGGTGCCACGAAATCTGTGGGGTCCGGTAACGTCAGCACGTGATCGACCGTCAACAGGCCGAACAGTTGGCCGAGGTGTGGGCCCGCCGGGACTCCCGACGCCTCGGTCACGAGTGCACGCCGATGGTCAGCGAGTTCGACCTGGGATACGTCATCTTCACCGCCGTGGGGGCCGAGGCCAGGGCGGTCCCCGGCGACCTGCCGACGGTCGTCGTCGACAAGGAGTCGGGGCAGGTGTCGACCTGGCCCCGGGTGCCGACGCAGGTCGTCGAGGAGATGTACCGCAGCAGCCGGCCACCCGGGCCGCAGCCACCGCGCACCGTGGACCCGGCCAGCCAACTCCTGCGCGAGATCCGGCGGCTACCCACCCCGGGCACGGCCGCGCACCTGACCGTGGACGGCCACCTGCACATCGCGTTCGGCGCGAAGGGCGACGTCGACCTCGACCACCATCCGCTGGTCCGTGCCTACCTGGCCGAGCTTCCGTCGGGACACCTGGCCCGGGGCGGCGACCGGCACGCGGAACTGATCGTCGTCTCCGACGTCCTGCACCACTACGACCACCAGCGTGCCGCCAACGGGCAGCCGCCCCTGACCATGGACCAGGCCCGCGCGCTGTTCGAGGCGGCCCGCTTCGAGTGCCACCGCATCCGCGAACCGGGCGACCCGGCCGGCGGCCTCGCCGACCGCGCCTGCGACTCGTGCGTCAACTTCCTGGTCCACTTCAACGTCCTGCCCTGGTCCGACCTGGCCTTCACCCGCGAATGGCGCCCGGAGCCACAGCCACCCATTCATCCGGACCGCTTTCCTCCTGTCGTCGCTTCCACACTGATGGACGCCGGCTGGGAGGACAGCGAGTTCAACGAAGCCCTGTCAGCAGGCGCGATCGCCGAAACATGCGAGGTCATCGGGCAGGCGCACCGCCACCAGCCGTTCCCTGCCGCAGCACAGGCGTTGACCGCCTTCCCAGGCATCATGACCCGCCGACGAGGGCCTGGGGAGGATGTCTGGGTCAGCCGCTTCACCACCAACCCTCTTCGTAGCGCGCACACTGCGGACACGTTGGCTGACTTCGCTGCTGTGCTCGGGGTACGGCTGTTCCCGATCGGCTCGGAGCGTCAGGAGAGCATCCTCGCCGTCGACGAGTACGGTCGGATCTTCGCCCTCGACCAGGCCGGGGAGTGGTTCCTCGGGCCGGACGTGGACGCCGCGCTCACCACTCTCCTGCTCGGCCGGGCCCCGGCCCGGGTACGCGACGACGGCACCTGGTGACCGGCCGAGGCAGGCGGTCGGGCCATCACAGGGCGAGGACGAGGACGCGCGGTTCGGTGTAGTCGTCCATGGCGCTGCGGACGCCCTCCCGGCCCACGCCGCTGCCCTTGACCCCGCCGTACGGCATCTGGTCGGCGCGGTACGAGGGCACGTCGCCGACGATCACGCCGCCCACCTGGAGGGTCCGGGCGGCGGCGAAGGCCACGTCGGTCCGGTGGGTGAAGACACCGGCCTGCAACCCGTACGCGGAGTCGTTGACGGCGGCGAACGCGGCCTCGTCGTCGACGACCCGGGCGACCACCAGGACCGGCCCGAAGACCTCCTCCGCGCTGATTCTCGCGTCGGCGGGCACTCCGGTGAGGACGGTCGGCGGGTAGCTGGCGCCGGAGCGCCGGCCGCCCACCTCGATGGTGGCCCCGGCGGCGACCGCCTCGTCGACCCAGGACTCGACCCGTTGTGCGGCGGCGACGGAGATCAGCGGCCCGACGTCGGTGTGTTCGTCGCGCGGGTCGCCGGTACGGAGTTCCTGCACGGCGGCGACCAGCCGGGGCAGGAACCCGTCGTAGAGCCATTCGTGCACGTAGACCCGTTGCACCGCGATGCAGGACTGCCCGGCCTGGTACGTACCGAAGGTGGCGATCCGGTGGGCGGCGCGGGTGAGGTCCTCGTCGGCGGCCCAGTCGGCGCAGATCACGGCGGCGGCGTTGCCGCCGAGTTCCAGGGTGACGTGCTTCTCGACGGCGGCCCGGCGGACGGCCGCGCCGACCGGCCCGGAGCCGGTGAACGACACGACCGGCAGCCGTGGGTCGGTGACCAGGTCGGCGGCGCGCTCGTTCGGCAGCGGCAGCACCGAGAACATCCCCGCCGGCAGGTCGGTCTCGGCGAGCAGTTCGCCGAGGAGCAGCGCGGTGAGCGGGGTCGCGGGGGCCGGTTTGACCACGATCGGCGCGCCGACGGCGAGCGCCGGGGCGACCTTGTGCGCGACCAGGTTGAGCGGGAAGTTGAACGGCGTGATCCCCAGGACGGGGCCGCGCGGTACCCGTCGGACCAGCGCCACCCGGCCGTCGCCGGTCGGGTCGGTGTCGAGGCGTTGCAGCTCGCCGGAGTACCGGCGGGCCTCCTCGGCGCCCCAGCGGAAGGTGGCGACCGCCCGGCCGACCTCGGCGCGGGCCCACCGGACGGGCTTGCCGTTCTCGGCGGTGATCAGGTCCGCGATCTCGTCGGCCCGCTCGGCGAGCCGGCGCGAGACGTGGTCGAGCGCGGCGGCCCGGACGTGCGCGGGGAGGGCGGCGGCCTCCGCGGCCACCCCGGCCGCCGCCGCGACCGCGGCCTCGACCTGGTCGGGCGTGGCGACCGTGGTACGCCCGACCGGGCGCCCGTCGTACGGGTGGCGGACGGTCAGCTCACCCTCGCCGTAAGCCGGGCGGCCGGCGACGAAGAACGCACGTGGCTCCACGTCGGCAGCCTAGTGCCCGGCACAGGTGTGGAGTGCCCGGCAAGCTGTGGAGTGCCCGGCACAGGTGTTAACAGGGGCCCCTTCCTCTACCGGAGGCGTTAACAGGGGGCCCTTCCTTTCCCGGGGTGAGGTGGGTCACGATGGGGCGGGAGGAGGTCGCCGGTGGCTGACCCGTGGCTCGCCCTGGAGTTCGGTGCCGACCCGGCGGAGCGGATCGCCCGGGTCGGTGCCGCCCACGAGGCGTTCGTCGGCGCCGGTGGCGACCCGGGCCGGCGCGGCAGCCGCCCGCGAGCAGCGCGGGACGTGCCCGGGGTACGGGAGGTGGTCGCCGAGTCGTGGCGGCGGTCCGCCGACGCGCGGCTCGACCCGGAGGTCACCGCCCCGGTCGACCTCACCGACGACGCGCTGGCCGGGTACCGGGCCGGGCACCCGCTCGCCCGGGTCCTGCCGATCTTCCGGGACCTGCTCGGCGGGATCGCCGAGGACGGCGCGCACCTGATGGCGGTCTGCGACGCGGCCGGGCGGCTGCTCTGGGTGGAGGGGCATCCGGGGGTGCTCCGGCAGGCGGAGCGGATGAACTTCGTGCCCGGTGCCCGGTGGGACGAGGCGCACGCCGGCACCAACGCCCCCGGTACCGCGCTGGCGGTCGACCACAGTGTGCAGATCTTCGCCACCGAGCACTTCAGCCGGCCGGTGCAGCGCTGGACCTGCGCCGCCGCACCGATCCACGACCCGGCCACCGGCCGGCTGCTCGGCGCGGTGGACATCACCGGTGGGGACCATCTCGCCGCGCCGCAGAGCCTGGCCCTGGTCCGGGCGACGGCGCGGGCGGCGGAGGCGTTCCTGGCCGGCGTCGACCCGGTCGCCCCGGACCTCGTGCACCTGGCGGCGTTGGGCCGCGACGAGGCGGAGCTGCGGGTGGGCGGGCGGCGGCTCCGACTGGGCCGCCGGCACAGCGAGGTGCTGGTCCTGCTCGCCGTGCATCCCGACGGGCGCACCGGCGAGCAGCTCGGCATCGACCTGTACGGCGACGACCGGCTGCGCCCGGTGACCCTGCGGGCCGAGCTGTCCCGGTTGCGCCGGGTGCTGGGCGCGGAGCTGCTCGACTCGCGCCCGTACCGGTTGCGCGGGCGGCTGCGGGCGGACTTCCGTACCGTCACGGGCCTGCTGGAACGGGGCGACGTGGCGGGGGCGCTGGCCGCGTACCCGGGATCGGTGTTGCCCGCCTCGGACGCGCCGGGG
>NZ_LRQV01000110.1 GCF_001567585.1 Micromonospora rosaria | reverse complement strand
GGGGGTGGGGCGGTGGTGAACGAGTTGCCGGTGGGGCGGCGGGTGGCGCAGTGGCGGGTCCGGCGGAACATGACGCAGCAGCAGTTCGCCGACCGGCTCGGCAGGTCGAAGAGTTGGGTGGACAAGGTCGAGCGCGGGGTACGCCGGTTGGAGCGGGTGTCGAGCCTGCGGGAGGTGGCGGCGGCGCTGCGTATCGACCTGGACGTGTTGCTGGCGGACCGGCCGGGGCAGCCGGACCGGGCCGCCGCCGGGGTGGCGGGGGTCCGCGCGGCCCTGGCCCGGTACCACGTGGCGGCCCCGCCCCGGGTGCCGGACGTGGCGGCGTTGCGGGCCCGGCTGGGCCACGCGGAGCAGAGCTACCGGCATGCCCGGTACCCGGAACTGCTGGCGCTGCTGCCGGGTCTGCTCGACGCGGTCCGCGCGGCGCAGGCGGCCCGCCCCGGCCCGGCCGTCGACGCCCTGCTGGTGCCGGTGTACGGGCTGGTCGCGCTGGCGCTGGTCAAGGTCGATCAGGGCGAGTTGGCGTGGCTGGCCGCCGACCGGGGTTTCGCGGTGGCCCTGGCCACGGACGACGCTCGGCTGGTCGCCGCCGCGACGGTACCGCTGACCCAGGCGCTGCGCTGCTGCGGACGGCGACGGTCGGCGATGGCAGCCGCCCTGGTCGCGGCGCACCGGGTCCGGCCCGCCGGGGCCGCCGCCCCGGGCGACGCCGCGCTGCGCGGGACGCTGCTGGTGCAGGCCGCTCTGGCCGCCGCCGGTCGGGGCGACGGGCGCAGCGCGGGGGAGTTGGTCGACCAGGCCGCCGAGGTCGCCCGGGGGCTGCCGGAGGGCGGCGGCTTCGGCCCCGCGTCCGTCGGGGCGGCCCGGGTGGTGGTCGCGGTGTTCCTGGGGGACGCCGGCACGGCGACGGTACGCCACGAGCGGTGGGTGGCCGGGGACGGCGGGCGGTGGCTGCCGCCCGAGCACCGGGCCGCGTACCTGCTCGACGTCGCCCGCGCGTACGCCCGCGCCGGTGACCTGCGCCGGGCCGGCCGTACCCTGCTCGACGCCGAGCGGACCGCCCGCAGCGAGGTCCACCACCGGCCGGCGGTACGGGACCTGGTCGCCGTGGTGGCGCGCTCCGGCACCGCCCCCGCCGACCTGACCCGCCTCGCCGCCACCCTCCGCGTCACCTGACCCGCCGCGCCGGCTGCCCGCCCGGCTCGCCGCCGCTGTCCTCGTGAGCCGGGGTGTTAAGAAGGGGCCCCTGCTCTACCGGAAGCGTTAACAGGGGGCCCTTCCTTACCCGTGGAGCGTGCGGTAGAGGTCGAGGGTGCGGGTGGCGATGGCGTCCCAGGAGAAGTGCTCGACGGCGCGGCGGCGACCGGCCTTGCCGAGGGTGGCGGTCGTCGACGGGTCGGCGAGGAGGGTGGTGATCGAGGCGGCCAGGTCGGCGACGAACTGCGCCGGGTCCAGCGGGGTGCCGCTGCCGTCGGCGGCCTGTTCGATGGGGACCAGCAGGCCGGTCTCGCCGTGCGCGACGACCTCGGGGATGCCCCCGGTGGCGGTCGCCACCACCGCCGTCTCGCAGGCCATCGCCTCCAGGTTGACGATCCCCATCGGCTCGTAGACGGAGGGGCAGACGAAGACCGTGGCGTGGGTGAGCACCTGGATCACCTCGGGCTTGGGCAGCATCTCGGCCACCCAGACCACCCCGGTACGGGTGGCCCGCAGCTCGGCCACCAGGCCCTCCACCTCGGCGGCGATCTCCGGGGTGTCGGGTGCGCCGGCCAGCAGCACGAGCTGGGTGTCGGCGGGCAGCTCGCGGGCCGCCCGCAGCAGGTACGGCAGGCCCTTCTGCCGGGTGATCCGGCCGACGTAGACCACGCTGGGCCGGGCCGGGTCGACGCCGAGTCGGGTCAGCACGTTGGTGCCGTGGTCCGGGGCGTACTGGGCGGTGTCGATGCCGTTGTGCACCACGTGCACCCGGTCCGGGTCCACCGCCGGGTACGCGGCCAGCACGTCCCGGCGCATCCCGGCGCTGACCGCGATCACCGCGTCGGCCGCCTCGTACGCGGTGCGCTCGATCCAGGAGGAGAGGGCGTACCCGCCGCCGAGCTGTTCGGCCTTCCACGGGCGCAGCGGCTCCAGGCTGTGCGCGGTGATCACGTGCGGCACCCCGTGCAGCAGTTTCGCGGTGTGCCCGGCGAGGTTGGCGTACCAGGTGTGGCTGTGCACCACGTCGGTGCCGGCGCAGGCCGCCGCCATCTCCAGGTCGACCCCCATGGTGCGCAGCGCGGCGTTCGCCCCGGCCAGCCCCGCCGGTTCGGGGTACGCGGTGACCCCCGGCTCGTCGCGCGGCGCGCCGAAGCAGTGCACCCGGACGTCGGTGAGCCGGCGCAGCTCGCGGGCCAGGTACTCGACGTGCACCCCGGCCCCGCCGTACACCTCCGGCGGGTACTCCCGGGTCAGCAGATCGACGCGCGGCGGTGAGGAGTCGGTCATGACCCCGCACCCTAGTGCAGAAGACTGGTCGTACGAGTGGTGAAGTCGGACGCGGGTGGTTAGCGTCTGACCATGGCTGCGAAGGTGCTTGCGATCGTCCTGGCGGGAGGCGAGGGGAAGCGCCTCATGCCGTTGACCACCGACCGGGCCAAACCCGCCGTGCCCTTCGGCGGAATGTACCGGATGGTGGATTTCGTGCTCTCCAACCTGGCGAACGCCGGGTACCTCAAGATCGTCGTGTTGACCCAGTACAAGTCCCACTCACTGGACCGGCACGTCAGCATGACCTGGCGGATGTCGACCCTGCTCGGCAACTACGTCACGCCGGTGCCGGCGCAGCAGCGCCGGGGGCCGTGGTGGTTCGCCGGCTCGGCCGACGCGATCTACCAGAGCTTCAACCTGATCCACGACGAGCAGCCGGACTACGTGATCGTCTTCGGCGCGGACCACATCTACCGGATGGACCCCCGGCAGATGGTGGACGCGCACATCGCCTCCGGCGCCGGGGTGACCGTGGCCGGCATCCGCCAGCCGCTGTCCAGCGCCGACCAGTTCGGGGTGATCGAGGTGGCCGAGGACGGCCGGCGGATCCGGGCCTTCCGGGAGAAGCCCACCGACGCGGTCGGCCTGCCCGACGCCCCCGACCAGATCTACGCCTCGATGGGCAACTACGTCTTCACCACCAAGGCGCTGCTGGACGCGGTGGAGACCGACGCCGAGGACAAGACCAGCAAGCACGACATGGGCGGCAGCATCATCCCGATGCTGGTCGAGCGGGGCGAGGCCAACGTCTACGACTTCCGCGACAACGAGGTGCCCGGCAGCGACGACCGGGACCGGGGCTACTGGCGGGACGTGGGGACGCTCGACTCGTACTACGACGCGCACATGGACCTGATCAACGTCCACCCCATGTTCAACCTCTACAACTTCGAGTGGCCGATCTACACCGGGCTGCAGCCGTACCCGCCGGCGAAGTTCGTGCACCAGTGGGGGGAGCGGGTCGGCCGGGCGGTCGCCTCGATGGTCTCGCCCGGCGCGGTGATCTCCGGCTCGCTGGTGGAGAACTCGGTCGTCTCGCCCAAGGTCAAGGTGCACTCGTGGGCGCACGTGGACGGTGCGGTGCTGATGGAGGGGGTGGACATCGGCCGGCACGCGGTGGTCCGCCGGGCCATCCTCGACAAGAACGTGGTCGTGCCCGAGGGCGCGGAGATCGGTGTCGACCTGGAGCGGGACCGGCAGCGCTACACCGTGTCCGACAATGGCATCGTGGTGATCGGCAAGGGCCAACGCGTCGAGCCGTGAGCCACCACCCGGCCCGCCCGGCGGCCCGCCGCCCGGCCCGGCCGGGCCGTCAGGCATGACCCCGGCCGCCGCCGGGAAAGCCCCAGCGTCCGTGCGCCGATCAGGAGGTACCCCGACGTGGCCCATCCCCGTGCCGGCCAGCCCGCCCAGCCCGCCGACCTGGTCGACGTGCCGAGGCTGGTGACCGCCTACTACGCCGAGCACCCCGACCCGGACGACCCGGCGCAGCAGGTGTCCTTCGGCACCTCCGGGCACCGGGGCTCCAGCCTGAAGCGGGCCTTCAACGAGCGGCACATCCTGGCGGTCACCCAGGCGCTGGTCGACTACCGCCGCGCGCACGGCGTCGACGGGCCGCTCTTCCTCGGCCGGGACACCCACGCGCTCTCCGCGCCGGCCACGGTCAGCACGCTGGAGGTGCTCGCCGCCAACGACGTCACCGTGCTGGTGGACAGCCGGGACGGGTACACCCCCACCCCGGCGCTGTCGCACGCGATCCTGACGCACAACCGGGGCCGCTCCACCGGCCTCGCCGACGGCATCGTGATCACCCCGTCGCACAACCCGCCCGACGACGGCGGGTTCAAGTACAACCCCACCCACGGCGGTCCGGCCGACACCGACGCGACCCGGTGGATCCAGGACCGGGCGAACGCGATCCTGGCCGCCGGGCTCACCGGGGTCAAACGCATCCCGTACGCGCGGGCCCGTGCCGCCGACACCACCGGGGAGTACGACTTCCTCGCCGGGTACGTCGACGACCTGCCGGCCGTGCTCGACCTCGACGCGATCCGCGACGCCGGGGTCCGCATCGGCGCGGACCCGCTCGGCGGGGCGAGCGTGGCGTACTGGGGGGAGATCGCGCAGCGGCACCGCCTCGACCTGACGGTGATCAACCCGACCGTCGACCCGACCTGGCGGTTCATGACCCTGGACGGCGACGGGAAGATCCGGATGGACTGCTCCTCGCCGAACGCGATGGCCTCGCTGATCGCCGCCCGGGACGCGTACCAGGTCTCCACCGGCAACGACGCCGACGCCGACCGGCACGGCGTCGTCACCCCCGACGGCGGCCTGCTCAACCCCAACCACTACCTGGCGGTGGCGATCGGCCACCTGTTCCGCACCCGGGACCGGTGGGACGCGCGGGCGGCGGTCGGCAAGACGCTGGTCTCCTCCTCGATGATCGACCGGGTCGCCGCCGACCTGGGGCGGCCGTTGCTGGAGGTGCCGGTCGGGTTCAAGTGGTTCGTCCCCGGCCTGCTCGACGGCACGGTCGGCTTCGGTGGCGAGGAGAGCGCCGGCGCGTCCTTCCTGCGCCGCGACGGCGGCACCTGGACCACCGACAAGGACGGCATCCTGCTCTGCCTGCTCGCCGCCGAGATCGTCGCCAGCACCGGGCGGAGCCCGAGCGAGCACTACGCCGAGCTGGCCGGGCGCTTCGGGGCCCCCGCGTACGCCCGGATCGACGCCCCGGCCGACCGGGCGCAGAAGGCCGCGCTGGCCAAGCTCTCCCCGGCGCAGGTGACCGCGTCCGAGCTGGCCGGTGAGCCGATCACCGCGACCCTCACCACCGCGCCGGGCAACGGCGCGTCGATCGGTGGGCTCAAGGTGACCACCGAGTCGGGTTGGTTCGCCGCCCGCCCCTCCGGCACCGAGGACGTGTACAAGATCTACGCCGAGTCGTTCCAGGGGCCGGAGCACCTGGCCCGCATCCAGGCGGAGGCGAAGGACCTGGTCGACGAGGTGCTGGCGAAGGCCTGAAACGACCCGTCGCCCGCCCCGTCTGTCGGGGCGGGCGACGCGCTGTATCGGATGCCGGCGGGTGCGTCGGCGGTGCGCAGACCGCCGACGCGCCCTGCGGTGCTACTGCCGGGAACCGCCGGTGAGGTGGGCCAGCGACCGGGCGACCAGGTCGTCCCGGGCCGCCGGGGCCAGCCCCTCCAGGCCGAAGCCCAGGTAGACGGTGTCCTCGGTGACCACCACCGCGCCCTCCTCGAACGCCTGCTGGCTGCGCGTCCAGTCGTTCGCGCCGGGCGCGGAGCCGGCCGGCGGCCCGCTCACCGTCCAGCCGCCCAGGTCGGCCTCCTCGAAGGACGTCTCCGACACCACCGTGCCGTCGACGATCACCCGGGCGTCGTCCAGGAAGACGCCGAGGCCCTGCGTCGCCCAGTCGGAGACGTACGTGATGGCGATCTCCACCCGCTTGCCGGCGTACGCCGACAGGTCGACGGAGAACTCCTGCCAGCCGCCGGAGGCGCCGGTGGCCGCGTGCCAGGCACCGGTGGTGCCGGTGGGGGAGCAGTCCGCGCCCTGGTAGTGGGCGAGGAACGGGTGCAGCTCGTTCGCCCAGCCCGAGGCGCAGCTCTCCCCGGTGTCCTGGCTGGTGTGGCCGTTGCGGTCCGGCAACGTGGTCCAGGTGTCGGTGCCCACCTCGTGCGCCTCCACGATCATGAAGTCCCACTCGGGCTCGATGTCGTACGAGGTGTAGAAGCGCAGCTCACCGCTGGTGGCCGAGGTCAGGTCGACGGTCTTGCTGAGCCGCTTGTACGCCTCGTCGGCCCGCCCGCTGTAGAGGTACCAGTCCCCGGTGCGCGGGTCGAACGGCGCGGCCCCGGGCCGGTTCCAGTCCACCGTCGCCGAGCTGGCGAACTGCGGGAACCGGTCCGGCGGCAGGAAGCTCGACGTGGACAGGAACGAGGCGGTGTGGTCCTGGTTGCCCGCCGAGCCGGGCGCGTTCAACTGCCCGGTGAACCCGGTGAACGCCCCGGCCGCGCCGCTGACCGGGTACGGCGTGCCGTCCGGGTCGGTGCCGCCGTCGCTGACGTAGTTGTACGCCCCCAGGTAGTACTGCTGGAAGTCGTTCAGCAGCGGCAGGCAGGTGGTGTCGTCCGGGTCGGTGCACTCGGTCGTGCCCTCCGGCCGGTACATGTACGAGCCGTTCGCCGACTGGGCGAACAGCGCGTACTTGCCGCTGACCAGGACCTTGCCGCCCTCGTTGAGGTAGTCGCGCACGGCCAGTTCGGTCTCCAGCGCCGCCCGCGCGGCGGTGCCGGCGACCTGGCCGGGGGAGCGCAGGATGACGTCGTCACCGGTCTCCCAGACCACCGCCTGGTAGTGCGACAGCACGCCCAGCGGGTGCGGCGCCTTGCGGCCCATCACGTCGAAGTCGTACACGTCGCTGGTACGGCCCGCCTTCGTCAACGAGGCGGCGATCTCGTCGGCGTACTTCGCGGTGGTGCCGGTCTGCGCCGGGCTCAGCCCGGTCACGTCCTCGACCGCGAGGACGAGCACGTCCCCGCCGATGTCCCCGTGCACCCGGTAGGTGAAGCGTTCACTGGCGACCGGCCCGGTGCGGGGCTTGGTGCCGGTGAACCACACCTCGACCCGGTCGCCCGGCTTGGTGCCGCGCACCGTGCCCCGGAACTCGCCGTAGTACTTGTCGTGGGTGTCGCCGTACCGCTCGCCGCCGCGCCACTCGCGGACCGGGCTGGTCTTCGGCCGGCCGCCGTTGACCACGTAGTGCATCTGGACGTTCTTCAGCGACCGCCGGATGTTCGACGCGACCTGCTGGGTGCGCCCGTACGAGGTGTCGAAGGAGTCGACCACGAAGTCGGGGGTGGTGTGCCCGAGCACCGACACCGGCTCGTCCGGGGTGGCCGCCGAGTTCGCCACCGAGAGGGCGAACGGGATGTTCTTGGCCACCTCGGCCGCGATCAGCCGCTCGTCGTCGGGGAAGATGAAGCCGCTGACGCAGTCCTCCGGCCGCCACTGGTCGTCCGGGTCGGAGGCCGCCGCCGCCTCGCAGGTCGACATCTCCGGGGTGAAGCCCAGGGTGCCGTGCCGCACGGTGGCGTGGCTGTCGGTGTCGCCGTTGGTGGTGTACAGCTCGGCGGAGAGGTCCGGGTCGTACCCGGGCACCGCCGGGTTCGCGTCGTCACCGGCCAGCGCCCGGTAGATGACGTCGTCCGGGCTGGGGGTGCTGACCTGCCAGCCGATGCCGTACAGCAGCAGCTCCGCCGCCGAGTGGTAGTTGATGAAGTACTCGAAGCCCACCCGCTGGAAGAGCTGGTTGAGCGCCTTGGTCTCCGGCTCCGAGTTGGGGCCGGGGCCCCGGTACGTCTCGCTCGACGGCTCCGGCGAGGAGCCCTCGTCGTCGTACCCCCACTTGGTGGCGAAGTTGCGGTTGAGGTCGACGCCGTCGACGCTGGTGATCTGCCCGTCGCCGTCGTTGTCGCGCAGGTTCTTGCGCCACAGCCGGTTGCCCGGGGTGAAGGTGTGGTCGTAGCCGTCCGGGTTGATCACCGGCAGGAACCACAGCTCGGTGGTGTCCAGCAGGCGGGTGATCGCCGGATCGGTGCCGTAGTTGTCGAGCACGTGGTGCATCAGCCGGCGGGTCATCTCCGGGGTGATCCACTCGCGGGCGTGCTGGGTGCTGCCGTACAGCACGGCCGGCCGTTTGCCGTCCGGCACCGTCCGGGCGTTCTTGGTGACCTTCACCGCCAGGATCGGCTTGCCCTGCACGGACCGGCCGATGGTCTCCAGCTTGGTCAGCTTCGGGTGGCGGGCGACGGTGGCGGTGATCTCGTCCCGGATGCCCCCCGGCTCACTGTAGGACCGGAACGCCGTCCAGCCGGCCGCCGACTGCTCGCGCAACGCCTGGGCGGCGTCCTTGCCCCGGACCTTCTTGACGTCGAGCCGGACGCCCTGGCCGGCGAGGCGGGCCGCCTCCCGTTCGGTCAGCACGGTCTCGACCCGGGTCCGCCCGGCGGCGTCGGTGCCCCGGCGGGCGTGCCCGAGGTCGGCGCCGGTGGCCCGCAGCTTCTCCACCTGCCCCGCGTCGAGTGTGCCGACGTACACCTGCAGGCTGTCGCGCCCGCCCGCCTCGGACGGGGGTCGTGCGCTCGCCGGAGCGGTCAGCACGAGCGCGCCGACCAGAGTGACCACGCCGGCGGTCGCCAGCCTCGTTGGTCTCATCGCATCTCCTTCGATGGAAACACTCGTAGCGGGGAGCCTGCTGGGCGTGGCCACCGCTGTCAATGGTGGTGATCGATCATTTGCCCGACACCGCGATCCCGTCGGCGGGAACGTCCTCGTCGGAGCGTGTCCCCGGTCGGCGCGGATCGTTCTGACTAGGTGGACGACGGCAGGGGACGGGACGCGGCACCGGGGCGGGGGACACTGTCCCCTCCGGCCCCGCCGGTCGGCGGCGGCGCACGCCGGGAGGGCACCGGCCGGCTGCTGCGCCGCTATCCGGTCAGCATCGCCCTGCTCGCCCCGTTCGCGCTGCTCGTCCTGCCGATGGCGATCGTCAACCAGAACCCGCAGACCGGGTTCATCCTGCGGCTGGTGGGACTTGCGCTGCTGGGCAGCGCCTCGGTGGAGACGCTCGGCCTGCTCTTCGGCAGCCCCGACCCGCAGTGGCGGCGCGGCCTGCGCGACGCCAACGCGCAGTACCCCCGGCTCTACCTGGTGGCGCGGCTGGTCGCGCTGACGAGCATCGTGGCCAACCTCGCCGGGGCGTACACCGGGCGGGGCACCATCGTCGCCCAGCTCTCCGGTACGGTTCCCGACTCGACCGTCGGGGCGGTGGCCTCCCTCTTCTCCGGCTGGGGCGCGCTCGGCTTCGCGCTGCTGGTCGCCAGTCACGTCGGCGGCCACCTGGCCCGGTCCCGGCTGTACGGCTGGCTGGCGGCGCTCACCGCCGCCCAGGCGCTGCTGGCGGCCATGACGGCCATCTCCGCGCCGCTGTTCGGGTTCGTCTTCTTCGTGGCCGCCGCCGGGGCCGTCTGCGGCATCTTCCGGCTGCGGTACCTGGTCGTCGGCGTGCTGGTGGTCTTCCTGCTCTGGCCGACCATGTTCGACTACCGCAACTCCATCCGGGAGGCCCGGGGCGTCGCGGTGACCAGCGGGTCGACGGCGGCCGACCGGCTGCGCCTGGACCGGCAGATCGGTGCCGTCGCCGGCTACGACGTCCCGGTCGACCTGGACCAGCCCGGCTTCAGCGACCACCTCCGGTACGGCGTGGTGCCCCGCGCGCTCGACCCCGACCGGCCGCCCATCTCCACCGGGCAGCAGATCAACCGGTACCTCGGCGGCACCACCACCTCGGCGTTCACCTTCCTGGCGCTGGGCAACATCTGGTTCTTCGAGGGGCCGGTCGGGGTGGTGGTCTTCTACGCCGTCTGGGCTGCCGTGGTGGTGCTGCTGCTGCGCTGGCGGGGCGCGCCCGGCCCGGCCCGGTTGAGCCTGCTCTGCTTCGTCCTGGCCGACCCGCTGCTGTGGTCGGCCACCTACCCCGACGCGTCGATCAGCTTCATCCAGCACGTCGTCTCGGCGGTGCCGGTCTTCCTCGTGCTGTGGTTGACCCGCCGCCGGCCGGACCCCGGGTGGAGCCGGATCGGGCCCGGTCCCGCCGGTCGGCCCCGCGGACCGGCGGGCGCGCTGCCGTGACGGCGGGTGCGGGCCCGGTCCGCGTCGTCGCCCGGCTGGGTGCGGCGGCCGGCCGGCTCCGGCACCGCCGGGCCCCGCTCGCCCTGGTCGTCGGTGGGCTCTCCAGCGCCGGCAACTTCCTGCTCGCGGTCACCGTCACGCGGCTGGAGACGGTGGGCGGGGTGGGCCGGTTCGCGGTGGCCTTCTCGTTCTACGTCCTCGTCTCCGGGCTGGTCCGGGCGATGGTGACCGACACGGTGCTGGCCGCGGCGGCGGGGGCGGCCCCGGCCGCCCGGCGGGCGACCCTGGTGGGGGTCGTGGCCGGAGGGCTCGTGCTGGCCGCCGGGGCGGCCACCGGCTCGCGGTACCTGCTCCTCGCCGGCGCGGCCCTGCCCGGCCTGGTCCTCTACGACCACGCCAAGGCGGTCGCGCTGGGCGTCGGCGCGCCCCGCCGGGCGCTGCGCCAGGAGGGCGCCTGGGCGGCGCTCACCGTCCTCGCCGTCCTGCCCGGCCTGCTGCGGCTGGTCGGCCCGGAGACGGTCTTCGCGGGCTGGGCGGTCGGCGGCGCGCTGCTCGGCCTGGTGGCCGCCGGGCGGCGCGGGTACGGACTGCTGCCCGGGTGGTCCGCCGGCCGGACGGAGACCCGTACCGCGCTGGGGTTCGGGGCGCAGTTCCTGGTCACCACCGGCTCGGCGCAGCTCGCGCTGACCGCGATGGCGGGCCTGGCCGGCACGGCCGTGGTGGGGGCGCTGAGCGCCGGCCGGACCATCCTCGGGCCGGTGAACCTGGTGGTGTCCACCGCCTCGACGCTGATCCTGCCCCACCTGGCCCGGACCCGGGACGCGACCACGGCCGTCCGTACCCGGGCCGCCGTCCGGCTGGTCCTGCTCGTCACCGCCGGGGCGCTGCCGATGGCGCTGGCGGTCGCCCTGCTGCCCGACGGCGTCGGCACGGCGCTGCTGGGCGCCAACTGGGCGCTGGCCCAGGGCCTGTTGCCGCTGCTGGCGCTGGAGAGCCTGCTGGCCGTCCCCGCCGCGGTGGGTTTCGCCGGGCTGCGGATCGAGCGGGCGTCCGGCCGGGCGGTGGTCGTCGGCGTCGTGCTCGGGGTGCTGCGGGTGCCGGTGGTCGTCGCCGGGGCCGTCCTGGTCGGCGCCGGCGGCGCGGCGGTGGCGCTGGTGGTGATGGCCCTGCTCAGTGCGCTCGCGTGGGGGCGCAGCTACCAGCTCCTGCTGCGTCGCCGGGCGGCGGAGCGGCCCCTCGTGGCGCAGCCTGCCTGAGCGCGGCGCGGACCCGCTCGACCACCGTCTTGACCTCCGGCTCGCCCAGGTCGGCGTAGGTCGGCAGGTTGATGCCGCGCCGGCTCAGGTCGGTGGTCACCGGGCAGTCGGCGGTCGGGTCGTGGTGCGCGGGGAGCTGCGGGATCGGCACGAAGAATGGGCGGGTCTCCACCCCGAGCCGGTCCAGCGCGCGGGCCAGCTCGTCCCGGTACGTGCCGTCGCCGGCCGGGCCGACCAGGAAGGACGCCATCCACGGCGCGCGACGGACCCCGGCGGCGACCGGTTGGGGTCGCAGCGCCGGCTCGTCGGCGAGCTGCTCCTCGTAGCCGGCGAGCACCCGGTCCCGGGCGGCGATGATCTCGTCGGCCCGGTCGAGCTGGGCACAGAGCAGCGCGGCGGCGAGGTTCGTCATCCGGTAGTTGTAGCCGAGCACCGGGAACCAGTACCGCCGCTGCGGGTCCATGCCCTGGTTGCGCAGCAGGCGCATCCGGTCGGCCAGCGCGGGGTCCGAGGTGGTCACGCAGCCGCCCTCGCCGGAGGTGATCACCTTGTTGCCGAAGAAGGAGAACGTCGTGGCGTCGGCGAGCGACCCGGTGGGCCGGCCGTGCAGGGTGGCCCCGAACGACTCCGCCGCGTCGGCCACCAGCAGCAGGCCGTGCCGGTCGCAGAGGTCGCGCAGGGCCGGGTAGTCGGCGGGGTGGCCGTACAGGTCGACGGCGATCACCGCCCGGGTGCGCGGGCCGATCGCCGCCCGGACGGCGGCGGGGTCGACGCACCAGGTCTGCGGCAGCACGTCCACGCAGACCGCGCGGGCGCCGCAGTAGGCCACCGCGTTCGCGGTCGCCACGTAGGTCAGCGCGGGGACGACGACCTCGTCCCCGGGCCCGATGCCGGCGGCGGCGAGGACCAGGTGCAGGGCGACCGTGCCGTTGCCGGTCGCCAGCGTGGCCCCGGCCGCGCAGCGGGCGCCGAAGCGCTCCTCGAAGGCCCGCAGGTACGGGCCCTGGGAGGAGATCCAGCCGCTGCGCAGCGCGTCGAGCAGGTACCGCTCCTCCAGGTCGGTGAGGCTCGGTCGGGCCACCGGGAACCGCTGCGCCGGGTCGCTCACCGGGTACCTCCGGCGGCCAGCGTGGCGGCGAACGTGGAGCGGGGCATCGGCCCGGGGCGGCCCTCGGCCACCCAGCGCAGCACGTCGGCGTAGTCGCGTCCGGTCGCCACCCAGGTACGGCGGGCCAGCCGGTCGTCGGCGCGCAGCGACGCGGCGGCGTAGTGCGCCCGGTCGGCCAGCAGGCGGCGGACCGCGTCGGCCAGCGAGGCCGGGTCCGTGGACCGGAACACCGCGGCCTCCGCGCCGGTGAACTCCAGTTGGGCGCGCAGCGGCTCGGCGTCCGCGCAGGCGACCGGCAGGCCCCAGCTGAACGCCTCCAGCATCGCCCCGCTGGCGGCCTCCCAGAGCGAGGGCACCACCACCGCGTCGGCGCGGGCGTAGATGGCGTTCAGCTCGTCGAGGGTGACGAAACCGGGGAACGACACCCGGCCGCGCAGGTCGGGCTGGGCGGCCCGGGCGAGCAGCCGGCTCGCCTCCGGCTCGACCAGCGGGCCGGGGCAGATCAGCCGGTGGTCGGGCAGCAGCGCCATCGCCTCCAGCAGGGTCGCGTGGTTCTTGTGCGCCGCCGTGGAGGACGGGTACACCAGCAGGCCCGGCTCGGGACGCGCGGTCGAGCGGTCCGGCGCGGACTGGAACGTCGGCGGCGGGATCAGTGCGATCCGCTCCGCCGCCTCGGGGAACATGGCCAGCGCCTCCTGGTACGGGTGCGGCCAGGAGACCACCACGGCCGCCGCGCGGGCCACGTTCGCCCGGATCACCGCCTCGTAGCCGGGGGCGTGGAACGCGGCGTGCAGGTGCCGCAGGTCGTGCAGGACGACGACCCCCGCGTCGCCCCGGATCGGTGCGCAGTGGAACGGGAACAGCACCGCGTCCGCCTCGCCGTGCCCGGTCCGCGCCCGTTGCCGGACCGCGTTGACCGTGCGCCGGACGACCAGCGAGTCGCGGACCCGGTCCGGCGTGAAGCGGCGCAGCACCCGGCCGTACCGGTTGTCGGAGCGCAGCGGCATGCCGACCTCGGCCCAGGTGATCCGGTCGGTGGGGACCCGGTCGCGCCACTCGTCGGCGGTGCCGCGCAGCACGGTCACCCGCAGGTCGAGCGGGGTGCCGGCGGCCAGCCCGTCGAGCAGGCCGTAGGTGAACGCCTCCAGCCCGGCGGCGTGGCCGGGGCGGATCGGGGTGGCCTCGACGGTGATCCTCATCGGTCCACCCGGACCAGCCGGCCCATCCGCTCGTCGTCGAGGAGTTGGCGGTCGGCGTCCACCATCACCCGGACCAGGTCGGTGAAGAGCGTCTTCGGCGCCCAGCCCAGGGTGCGCCGGGCCTTGCCGTAGTCGCCGATGAGCGAGTCGACCTCGGCCGGCCGGAAGTACCGGGGATCGATCACCACGTGGTCGCGCCAGTCGAGGCCGACGTGGGCGAAGGCGGCCTCGACGAACTCGCGGACGGTGTGCCCCTCGCCGGTGGCGACGACGTAGTCGTCGGGCCGGTCCTGCTGGAGCGCCAGCCACATCGCCTCGACGTACTCCGGGGCGTAGCCCCAGTCCCGCACCGCGTCGAGGTTGCCCAGGTAGAGCGTGTCCTGGATGCCCGCCTCGATCCGGGCCACCGCCCGGGTGATCTTGCGGGTGACGAAGTTCTCGCCCCGGCGGGGACTCTCGTGGTTGAACAGGATGCCGTTGGCGCAGTACATGCCCCAGGACTCGCGGTAGTTCACCGCCGACCAGTAGGCGTAGACCTTCGCGCAGGCGTACGGGCTGCGGGGGTGGAACGGGGAGTCCTCGCGTTGCGGGGGCGGCGTCGAGCCGAACATCTCCGAGGAGGACGCCTGGTAGAAGCGGCAGCCGACGTCGGCGGCGCGGGCGGCCTCCAGCATCCGCAGCGCGCCCAGCCCGGTGACGTCGGCGGTGTAGCCGGGGATGTCGAAGGAGACCCGCACGTGGCTCTGCGCGCCGAGGTTGTAGATCTCGTCGGGCCGGACGTCGCGGATCAACGCGGTCAGCGAGGCCGGGTCGGACAGGTCGCTGTAGTGCAGGAACAGCCGGGCGTCGCCGGCCCTCGGGTGGACGTCGACGCGGTCGATCCGTTCGGTGTTGAAGGTGGACGACCGTCGCTTGATCCCGTGCACCGTGTAGCCCTTGTCGAGCAGGAGTTCCGACAGGTAACTGCCGTCCTGCCCGGTGATGCCGGAGATGAGCGCGACTCGTGACATGTGGTCCCTCTCGTGGTGTCGCCGGGGCGGTCCACGCCGGGACCGGAGACGTCGGCGACGAACCGGAACAGTCCTCCGCATCGTTATACCGGACATAAGCGGTGGATCATGAAGTTTCATGTATTTAAGAGTTAGGCACTTTTATGTCGTCGGAAAAGGGTCACCGGTGCGGCGTCCGATCGTTGGGCCGGGCGGTGCTGCGACCCACCCGAGGAGCGACGATGGCCCACCACACCGCCCCCGGTGCGACCACGGCCGGCCGGCCGGCCGGCACCGGCGCGCCGACCTTCCGGGCCCTCGTCACCGCGGGGTACTTCACCCCGGGCTGGCGGGCCGGTGGCCCCATCCGGTCGATCGCCGAGATGCTCGCCAGTACGGCCGACGACATCGAGGTCACCCTGGTCACCCGCGACCACGACCTCGGCGCGGCAACCCCCTACCCCGGGCTCTCCGGCCGCTGGGTCCGCCACGGCCGGGCGGACGTCTTCTACCTCGACGCCCGGCGCCCCGCCCACTGGCGTCCGCTCTGGCGGCGGCTGCGGGCCGACCGGTACGACCTGCTCTACGTCAACAGCGTCTGGTCGACGTACTCGATCCTGCCGATCGTGGCGGTGCGGCTCGGCCTGCTCCGGGCGGACCGGATCCTGGTCGCGCCCCGGGGCGAGTTCGGCGCGGGCGCGCTCGGGTTGAAGAGTGCCAAGAAACGGCTCTTCCTGGCCGGCTGGCGTTGGCTGCTGGCCGGGCCGCGGGTGCTCTGGCATGCCACCACCCCCGCCGAGGCCGCCGACATCCGGCGGGTGCTGCCCCGGGCCCGGATCGGCGTGGTGGCCGTGGGTGGCCGGGGCCCGGAGCCGACCCCCGTGCCGGACGGACCGCCCCCGGCCGGCCCGGCGCGGCTGGTCTTCATCGGGCGGATCTCCCCGATGAAGAACCTCGACCTCGTCCTCTCCGCGCTCGCCCACGTCCCCGGCCCGGTGCACCTCGACATCTACGGCCCGGAGGAGGACCAGGCGTACTGGCGTCGGTGCCGGGCGCTCGCCGCCGCGCTGCCCGCGTCGACCTCGGTCACCCACCGGGGCGTGCTCCTGCCCGACGAGGTGTGTGCCACCTTCGCCCGCTACGACGCCTTCGTCCTGCCCACCCGGGGCGAGAACTTCGGCCACGTGATCGCGGAGAGCCTCTCCGCCCACTGCCCGGTGATCTGTTCGGACCGGACGCCCTGGACGGAGGTGCTGCGCGACGGCGGGGGGTGGGTCGTCCGCGAGCTGACCCCGGCGGCGTTGGCGACGGAGATCGCCCGGGTGGCCGCCGCGTCGCCGGCCCGGCGGCGGGCGGACCGGCTCGCCGCCGGCGCGGCCTACCGGCGGTGGCGGGACCGGCAGGAGGAGGTCAGCGTCCTGGACCTGGCCCGCCGGGCGATCCACGACCCGACGCCGCTGCCCACCGCCCCCTGACGCCCACCCGCCCGGCCGGCGGGGCCGTGCGCCGGCCCGGCCGTCCGGGCGGATGGGCCGTGCGACGGCCCCGTGACCTCGCCGCTCAGCTCCGGCCGGGCACCGCCGCCGGCCGGGTCACCGGCAGGCCCCAGTCCCGGGCCGCCCGGTGCAGCCGCTCGATCATCGTGGGCCAGGCCGGTGGCCGGTACCCGGTCCTCGCCCGCAGCGCCGCCGCCGACAACGAGCGGTCACAGCGCAGGGCGTCCGACGGCTCGATCCGGCCCGGCCAGCCGTACACCTCGGCGACCAGCCGGAGCAGGTCGTACTTGGTGATCGGGTCGGCGGCGACGTGCCAGAGCCCGCTCAGGTCGGGGCGGGGCAGCACCACCGTCCGCAGCAGCGCGGCGAACTCCACAGTGGTCACCCCACTGTAGACCGCCCCGGTGAAGCCGTTCACCGTGCCCCGCTGACTGAGGAACCAGTCCACCAGGGAGCGGGCGCTGCCCACCTCGTGACCGATGATCGAGGTGCGCAGCGTCAACGCCGGTCCCGTCGTCGTCTCACCGAGCAGCTTCGCCCGCCCGTACAGGTCCTCCGGGTCGGGGACGTCGGTCTCGGCGTACCCGCCCCGGCTGCCGGAGAAGACACAGTCCGTGCCGACCTGGATCAGCCGGGCGCCCTGCCGGGCACACTCGCCGGCCAGCAGGTGAGGGAAGAGCGCGTTCACGGCGATCGTGGTGCTCGGGTCCGCCACCTCCGGCCGTTGCTTGATCACCCCGACGCAGTTGACCACCACGGCGGGGCGGAGCAGGGCGAGGATCGGGCGTACCGCGCCGGGCGCGGTGACGTCCACCCCCGGCACGATCCGGTCGGCCAGGTGCGCCGGGAACATCGCCCGCGCCCTCCCGGCGTCCCGCGCGGTACCGTGCACGTCCAGTTCCTCGGCGCCGCTCAGCTCGCGCAGCAGGGTGTGCCCGAGCATCCCGGTCACCCCGAGGATCAGCACCCGCTGCCTCACCGGACACCCCCCAACCGCCAGGACCGTCCCCGCTGCCGGCCGTCGGCGGCGCGGCGCACCAGGTCGGCCAGCCGCCGGGAGTTGATCTCCTCGCTGAGGTGGTCGAGGTAGTACGCGCGGCCGGCCGCGCCCATCTCCCGCAGCCGCTGCCGGGGCAGGGCGGCGGCCTCGCGGATCCGCGCGGCCAGCGCGACCGGGTCGCCGGGCGGTGAGCTGAACCCGGCCCCCGCCTCGTGCACCACGTGGGCGGCGTCGCCGGGCGCGCAGGTGAGGACGGGCTGGGCGCAGGCCAGGATGGACTGCACCTTGCTCGGCAGGGTCACCCGGAACAGGTCCTGGTCGGCCAGGGAGACCAGGTGCAGGTCCGCCGCGGCCATCAGGGCGGGCATCCGCTCCGGCTCGACCGGGTCCACGAAGTGGACGGTCCGTAGCCCGGAGTCCGCCGCCAGGTCGCGCAGCACCGGCTTGTCGATGCCGTCGCCGACGAGGACCAGGTGCGCCCGGGGCAGGTCGGCCAGTTCCCGCATCGCCCGTACCGCGACGTCGAGGTTCTGCGCGGCGCCGTGGTTGCCCGCGTACATCAGCACGAAGTCGTCGGCGGTGAGCCCGAGCCAGGAGCGCAGCACCGGGTCGGGCTCGCTCGGCCGCATCACCTTCTCGTCGGTCCAGTTGTAGACCACCGACACCTTCTCCGCCGGCACGCCCCGGGAGACCAGGGTGTCGCGCATGCCCGGCGAGGTGGCGGTGACGTGGCTCGCCCACCGGTACGTCTGGTTGGTGAACCAGGTCAGCCCGGGTTCGGCGACCCGCCGGGCCAGCCCGTCGGTGAGGAACCCGGTGGCGAAGACCGAGTCCGGCCAGACGTCCATCACCATCAGCACGTACGGCAGGCCCCAGCGCAGCCGGGCCAACATCCCGGCCACCCCCACCGTCGCCGGTGAGGAGTAGACGACCGCCACGTCGGCCCGGCGCAGCAGGCCGGAGCCGAGGGTCGACGAGGAGGCGGCGTAGCTGGCGTAGTTGGCGACCCGGCGCAGGGCCGAGTGGTCGTGGCTCGGGTAGAGCGGGTGGCGGTACACCCGCAGTCCCTCCCGCGTCTCCACCGAGCGGTGCCACGGCGAGTAGCCGGGATGGACCTCGCCGGTCGGGTAGTTGGGCACCCCGGTCAGCACCTTGACGGGCAGCCCCTGGCGGCTCAGTGAGCGGGCCACCCAGACCGGGGTGGTGGTCGGCTCCGGCGCGAACCACTGGGAGACGAAGACGACCCGGGGCTCCCCGCCGGTCTCCATCCCGATCATCGCCGGCCCACCACGGTCAGCTCCGGCGCGGGATCCAGGTGCGCCCGGATCTCGGGCAGGCCGAGCAGCAGGGACATCACCTCCGGCACGGTCAGCCGCAGGGTGTTGTCGGAGGTGTAGTCCGACCGGTGGTCGCTGGTCGGGTCGCCCTCCTCGACGTAGAGCGAGTAGTTCAGGTCGCGGCTGTCGATGGGCACCCGCAGGAAGTCGCCGAAGTCCTCGGCGCGGGCCAGCTCCTCGTGGCTGGCCAGCGTCTCGTACATCTTCTCGCCGTGCCGCAGGCCCAGCACGTCGAACTTGGCGGGCACCTCGAACAGGTTGCACAGGGCGGTCGCCAGGTCCCCGATGGTGCAGGCGGCGGCCTTGCGGATGAACACGTCCCCGGGCTGGCCGTACTCGAAGGCGTGCTCGACCAGTTCCACCGAGTCGACCAGGGACATCAGGAAGCGGGTCATCGTCGGCTCGGTGACGGTCAGCGGCACGCCGCTGCGGATCTGGTCGACGAACAGGGGGATGACCGATCCGCGCGAGCACATCACGTTGCCGTACCGCACCGAGCAGACCCGGGTCCGGGCGCCCGGGTTGTTGCGCACGTGGGCTTGGGCGACCTTCTCCATCAGGGCCTTGGTCATCCCCATCGCGTTGACCGGGTAGACCGCCTTGTCGGTGCTGAGGAAGACCAGGGCGGAGACCGCGTTGCGTTCGCAGGCGTCCACGACGTTGGCGCTGCCCAGCACGTTGGTGCGGACCGCCTCCAGGGGGAAGAACTCGCAGGACGGCACCTGCTTGAGCGCGGCGGCGTGGAAGACGTACTCCACGCCCCGGGTCGCCTTGGTGACGGTGTCCAGGTCCCGGACGTCGCCGACGTAGAACCGGACCCGGTCGTCGCGCAGCCGGATCCGCATGGCCTCCTGCTTGGCCTCGTCCCGGCTGAGCACCCGTACCTCCGCCGCGCCGGCGTCGAGCAGGCGCGCCACCATCGTCTGGCCGAAGGAACCGGTCCCGCCGGTGATCAGGACGCGTCGGTCCGCGAGTGAGGACGACACATCTCCTCCTGTCTGTCCCGCCGGCACGACGGGAGGTAGGGGACGGGGGACGAGGGGTGGGCAGCCCGGTGAACGGACCGTCGTCACATATAACAACCAAAATGCCGGGAGAGACGCCTATTTGGACTAAAACCGAAATATGCTGGCGGGCCGTCACGCTCCGGTGGCCCCCGTCGTTGCTCCGCACGGAGACCTCGTGCGGCACCCCGCCCACGTCGACACGGTCCCCAGCCGTGAGGAGGGCGTCGCATGACCCGGGTGATGACCGTCGTCGGGACCAGGCCGGAGATCATCCGCCTGGCCCGGGTGATCGACCTGCTCGACCGGACCGTCGACCACACCCTGGTGCACACCGGGCAGAACTGGGACCCGGCGCTGTCCGACGTCTTCTTCACCGAGCTGGGTGTGCGCCCGCCGGACCGGTTCCTGCGGGTGGACACCCGGTCGCTCGGCACCGTCCTCGGCGACGTCCTGGTCGGCACCGAGCAGGCCGTCGCCGAGTGCCGCCCGGACGCGCTGCTGGTCCTCGGCGACACGAACAGCGCGATCTCGGCGCTGATGGCCCGCCGGATGAAGGTGCCCGTGTACCACATGGAGGCGGGCAACCGGTGCTTCGACCTGAACGTGCCCGAGGAGACCAACCGTAGGGTGATCGACCACGTCGCCGACTTCAACCTGGTCTACTCCGAGCACGCCCGGCGCAACCTGCTCGCCGAGGGGCTGCACCCGCGCCGCATCCTGCACACCGGCTCGCCCATGCGCGAGGTGCTCGACCACTACCGGCCGCAGATCGACCGCTCCACCGTGCTGGCCCGGCTCGAACTCGACCCCGGCGGGTACGTCGTGGTCAGCGCCCACCGCGAGGAGAACGTCGACCAACCGGACCGGCTGCGCCGCCTGCTGGACTGCCTGCGGGCGGTCCGGGACGAGTGGCGGCTGCCGCTGCTGGTCTCCACCCATCCCCGGACCCGCAAGCGGCTGGAGGCGCTCGCCGTCGGCGACAGCCACCTCGACGGGATCGCCTTCCACGAGCCGTTCGGCTTCTTCGACTACGTCATGCTGCAACGCCACGCCCACTGCACGCTCTCCGACAGCGGCACGGTGAGCGAGGAGGCGGCCATCCTCGGGTTCCCGGCCGTGACCCTGCGGGAGTCCATCGAACGACCGGAGGCGTTGGACACCGGGGCCGTCATCATGACCGGGCTGGACCCGGCCGGCGTGGTGGAGGCCGTCCGGGTCGCCGTCGGGCACGCCGTCACCGGGCCGGCCTCCTGCCCCGCCGACTACCAGGTGCCGGACACCTCCCGCCGGGTCGTCGACTTCATCCTGTCGACCGTGCGGCGGCACCACGACTGGGCGGGCATCCGCCGCTGACCGGCCGGCTCACCGGGCCGGCACCCCCTTGACCACCGCCCCGGCCGGGACGTCCCGGGTCACGCAGGCACCGGCGCCCACGACGGCGTCCCGTCCGACGGCGCGGTGCGGCAGCACCGCGGCGGTGGTGCCGACCAGGACGCCCTCCGCCAGCCGGCAGTAGCCGGAGACGGCGGCCAGCGGGTGGACCGAGACGAAGTCACCCAGTTCGGTGTCGTGCCCCACGGTGCAGTTCTGGTTGAGGTGCACGTGCCGGCCCAGGACCACGTTGGTGGTCACCCGGGCGCCACCGGCGGCGACCAGCCCCTCCTGGAAGACGCAGTCCGGCCCGATCTCCGCGTTCGGGTGCAGCACCGTCGCGGCCGGCAGGCCGTACCGCCGGACACTGTTGTCGGTCTCCCGGCGCAACCGGGGCTCGCCCACGCCGAGGACGAGGTGGGTGCTGGGTGGCTGACCGGCCAGCCAGCGGGTCGGGCCGAGGAAGGGCACGCCGAGGCGGTGCACCAGCTTGACCCCGGACTCGGTCGGGTAGTCGTCGACGAAGCCGAGGACCCGCCAGACGGCCTCGTCGCCGGCCCGCGCGTTGACCGCCCGGATCATGCCGAACACCTCGCGGCCCATCCCGCCGCAGCCCACGATCACCACATCGGTCGTCATCCGCGCTCCCTCCGGGCCGCCCGCCGGCCCCCTCCTCTGAACGGTCCCGGCCGCCACCGGTGACGATCGGTGCGGGGTTGATGGTAATTGCGAATCTTAATCCTGTTTCTACCTCTTTGGGTGTTTCACCGACCATGGGGCGGTTGATCCGCCAGGATGAGGCCAGGTGACCGGTTTCCCCCCAGACGGAGGCATGGACACGTCCATGGGTACGACAACAGACCACACGGCGGTGTCCCGCCCATACGACCGGATCAAGCGGACACTCGACATCGTCCTCGCCGCGCTCCTGCTCATCCTGCTCGCCCCGGTGATGGCCGTGGTGGCCCTGGTGGTGCTGGTGACACTCGGCCGGCCGGTGCTCTTCCGGCACACCCGGCCCGGCCGGCACGGCGAGCTGTTCGACCTGGTCAAGTTCCGCAGCATGCGGCACGCCGACCCCGACCGGGGGCTGGTCACCGACGCCGACCGGCTCACCCGGGTCGGCGCCTGGCTACGGGCCAGCAGCCTCGACGAGCTGCCCGAGCTGTGGAACGTGCTGCGGGGCGAGATGAGCCTGGTCGGGCCCCGCCCGCACCTGGTGAGCTACCTCGACCGCTACACGCCGCAGCAGGCCCGCCGGCACGACGTCCGTCCGGGGATCACCGGCCTGGCCCAGGTACGCGGGCGCAACTCGCTGACCTGGGAGGAGAAGTTCGGCTACGACATCGAGTACGTCGACAACCGCTGTCTCGGGCTGGACCTGCGGATCCTGGCCGCGACCGTACGGGTGGTGCTGAAGCGGGAGGGGATCTCCGCGCCGGGCACCGTCACCTGGCACGAGTTCATGGGCTCCACCGCCGGTGACGTGGCCGACCGGCAGCCCGTCGAGGCCGTCGCGTCCCGGTCCACGGCCTGACCGGGGCGACCGCCGTGCCGGCCCACCCGACGATCCTGCTCTTCGGCGCCTCCGGGTTCCTCGGTGGCGCGGTGCACCGGGCCCTCGCCGCGCGGGCCCACGTGGTGGCGCCGGCCCGGCGGGAGTGCGACCTGGTCGCCGCCACCCCGGCGGAGCTGGCGGCGCTGCTGACCCGGGTACGGCCGCAGGCGCTGGTCGTCTGCGCGGGCCCGATCGTCGGCTCGGCGGACGACTTCACGCGCGCGTACCCGGTGGTGACCGGGAAGCTGCTCGGCGCGCTGGCCGCCGCCGCGCCGCGCGCCCGGCTGGTCCGGCTCGGCTCGGCCGCCGAGTACGGCGTGGTGGCCGCCGGGCACCGGGTCGCCGAGACCGACCCCGCCCGCCCGGTCAGCGACTACGGCCGCAGCCAGTTCGCCGCCACCGGCCTGGTCGAGTCCGCCGGCCCGGACGTGGACGCCGTGGTGCTGCGGGTGTTCAACCCGGTGGGGCCCGGCCTGTCCGAGGGCAACCTGCTGGGCCGGGCGGCGACCCTGGTCGGCGCGGCGGTGGCCCGGGGTGACCCGGCGGTGGAACTCCCGCTCGACGCCGCCCACCGGGACTTCGTGGACGTCCGGGACGTCGCGCGGGCCGTGGTGGCGGCGGTGCACGCCGACCGGCTGCCCCACCGGGTGTACAACGTGGGCAGCGGGACCGCCGTGGCGGTGGCCGACGCGGTACGGCACCTCGCCGACCTGGCCGGGTACGCGGGCGGGTTCACCGACGGCCGTCGGGTCACCGGCACCGACCGCTCCTCGGCGGTGCCCTGGATGTGCGCCGACGTGTCCCGGGCCGGGCGGGACCTGGACTGGTGGCCGGAGCACACCCTGACCGACTCGCTCGCCGCCCTCTGGGCCGCCCGGGACGACCAGGGCCAGCGGGTCACCGCACCGTCCTGACACCGTCAGGGTGCTTGGGGTCCGACCGGATGACGGGTGACGGGCGGCGGGCGGTGGTCAGCCCTCGGCGAGGCGGCGGTCGAGTAGCGCCCGCAGCGGGATGGACTCGCCGTCCCGGCCGCCGGCCCCGATCACCAGCGGCGCCGGGGACGGTCGGGGGACCGCCCCGAACAGGCGGGCGCGCAGGCTCGGCGGCACCAGCAGCAGGTAGAAGCGGCCCTCGGCGTCCACCGCCCGGGTGCGGGCCCGGTCGACGTACCAGCCGGTCAGCGGGGTGCGGTACCGGCCGTGCCCGTCGTGGCCGTGGGCGACCAGCCGGGTGGTGGGCAGCCCCCGGCGGACCGCCTCGGCGGCGAACTCGGCGACCAGCCGGGCCGCCTCCGCCTGCTCGTC
>NZ_LRQV01000109.1 GCF_001567585.1 Micromonospora rosaria | reverse complement strand
CGGTGGCCGCCCACCCGTTCGGTCCGCCCTCCACGGGCGGCATCGACGCCACCGGTACCCGGGTGAGCCTGGTCTGGCGGGCCGCCGAGGACGACTGGGTGGCCCTGGGCCAGTCGGTCGGCGCCTTCGAGGACCCCACCACCGGCCCGGTGGACACCACGCTGACCGGCGAGCAGAAACTGCAACGGTCCACGGCGGTCCGGGACTACCTGCTCCGGCACATCGGGGTCGGTCAGGCCGGGCAGGCCTGCGCCGGGACGCTGCTGCCGCTGGAGCGGTTGCTGACCGAGGGGGCGCGGTTCCGCTTCGACTGCCCCGAGCCGGTCACCGAGGTCCGGCTCACGCTGACCGCGCTGACCGACCTCAACCCGGCGTACCGGACGGTGGTCACCGCCGACGCCCCGATGGACCCGGCCCAGGCGCTGTTCACCGCCGCCGCCAGCAGCCACGACCTGCGGCTCACCGCCAGCGGCGGCGGGCCGCCCGGCGCGGTCACGGCGGTGGCCGCCGGTACCGGCCTCGCGGCGGTCGGCGCGCTGGCGTTCGTCCTGCTCCGACGGCGGGCGGGGGTCCGGCGATGAACGGTCTCAACGGTCTCGACGCCCGACTGGTCAGCTTCTTCGACTCCGGCGCGGCCTTCTGGCTCGCCCTGGTGGTCGCGCTCGGCGTCGGCGCGGCGCACGCCGTGGCCCCCGGGCACGGCAAGAGCATCACCGCCGCCTACCTGGTCGGCACCCGTGGGCGGTACCGGGACGCGGCCCGGCTCGGCGTGATCGTGGCGGTGATGCACACCTTCTCCGTGCTGGTCCTGGCGCTGCTCTGGGTCAGCCTCACCGGGGTCGCCAGCCTCGGCACCGAGTCGCTCACCGGCTGGCTCCAGGCCCTGGCCGGCGTGGTGGTGATCGGGGTGGGGATCAGCCTCGCCTACCGGCACCTGACCGGCCGTGGGCACACCCACAGCCACGGCCCCGGCCACAGCCACTCGCACAGCCACGGCCACTCGCACTCGCACTCCCACGGCCCCGGCCACTCGCACGGCCCCGGTCACCCCCACGACCACGACCACTCCCCCGGCGATCCGCCCGGTGACGGCCCGTCGCGCAGGCCGGTCCTCGCGCACGCGCACGCCCCCGCGCCGGTCACCGACCCCGCCTCGGCCGCCGCGCCCGCCCCCGGCCACACCCACGACCACGGGTACCGCCACGGGCACGCACCCGAGCGGGGCGACGAGTCGCCGGCCGGGCACGACCACGGACCGCACGGCGCGGCCGACGGGTCGCCGACCGACCCGTGGTCCCGGCGCGGGCTCGTCGCGATCGGCCTCTCCGGTGGGCTGCTGCCCTCCCCCTCGGCGTTCCTGGTGCTGGTCAGCGGTCTGCTGACCGGCCGGGCGCTGGACGCGGTGCTGCTCGTCGTGGCCTTCGGGGTGGGGATGGCGGCGACGCTGACCGCGGTGGGCGTGGTCACCGTCCGCGGGTTCACGCTGCTCTCCGGCCGGGCCCGGTCCTGGGGGCCGGCGGCAGCGCTGGTCGCCCACGCGCCACTGGTCGCGGGTGTCGCGGTCAGCATCGGCGGCTGCCTCTACCTGGTCGTCGCGCTGGACGCGCTCATCGGCTGACGGACGGTCACGGGGTTCGCGTCAGTGATCCGGGGGCGGTCCTGGCGCGAACCCCGTGGTCGTCCGCCAACGTCCCGCCCGGCCGACGGTGGGAGCGGGTGGGACGGGCGAGTGGTGGGAGCTGCGAGAACGCCCGTGTGTGCTGCGTACACTCGGCCCGGGACGATCGCCCCCCGGGCCGGCCTGCCCGACGGCCACCGTCGGCGGGGACCTCGGCGCACGCGGCGGGTCTCCGTCCGCCGTCGAGCTCCGGAAGGGTCATGACCAAGAGGTACGAGGCGCCGCTGCTGGTGCTCACCGTGGCGACCGGGGCGATCGACGGGGTCAGCTACCTCGCCCTGGACCAGGTCTTCACCGGCAACATGACCGGCAACGTCCTGTTCATCGGCTTCGGCCTGGCCGGCGTCTCCGGCCTGCCGGTGCTCAACAACCTGGTGGCGCTGCTGAGCTTCATGCTCGGCGCGGTGCTGGCGGCCCGGCTGACCCGCGCCGCCACCGGGCCGGCGACGCTGCCCGGCACCGGTCTGGCCATCCTCGTCGCCGGCACGGTGCTGACCCTGGCCCTGGCCGGAATCTGGCTCGGCACCGGCGCGCCCGGCGAGATCACCATGCTGGTCGTCACCGGGCTGCTGGCCCTGGTGCTCGGCGCCCAGGCGGCGGCGGTCAAGCACATCGGCATCCGGGACCTCTCCACGGTGGTGGTGACGATGACCATGGTGAACCTCGCCGCCGACAGCCGGCTGGCGGGCGGGGCCGGCGCGGCGTGGGCACGACGGTTGTCGGCGATCGTCGCGATGGGACTGGGCGCGCTGGTCGCCGCGATCCTGACGTTGCGGGTCGACGGGGCGGTGGCGCTGCTCGTCGCCGGGGTGGTGATGGCGGTCGGCACGGCGATGCTCGCGGTGACCCGCCGCCGGGAGCTGGCCGCCGCCCCGGGCCGCTGACCGGGGCCACCGCCCCGGCCCGCGCGCCACACCCTTCGGGGGACCACGGCAGGACGGCCGATGTGGCAGCCTGAGAAGGTTCGATACCACCACCCGTCCGGGCCGCGCCACCGCCGCCCCGGGTCCCTGCCCATTACGAGGGAGTCAGCCATGTCGCCGACGCGTCCGTCGAGAACGTTGCTCCGCCTGCTCGTGCTCGTCCTCGTCCTCGGCACCACCGGGCTGGTCGCCGGCCCCGCCGCCGCGGCCCCACCGGCCGGCGACCGACTGGCGGCGGCCGACTGGTCGCCCGTGCCGGGCCCGGTCCGCGCGGGATCCGCGCCGGAGACCGTGCAGTACGGCGGCGAGCGGTACGTCCTCACCACGACCACCCGGGGCCTCGTGCGGCTGATCCGCTACTCGCCGACCACGCAGACCTGGTCGGAGTGGGAGACCGTGCCGGGCCGGCCCGCTGCCCGGTCGGCCCCGACGGTCGCCGTGTACGGCGGTGACCTGCACGTCTTCGTCCGGTCCATCGGGGGGACGATCCGCACCGCCCGCTACACCCTGACCACCGGCACCTGGTCCGACTGGACCCCCGTGCCCAGGTCCATCTTCCTGCGCTCCGCCCCGGCGACCGCCGTGTACGGCGGCGACCTGCACCTCTTCGCCCGCAACGCCAACGGCACGATCCGCACCATCCGCTACACCCTGTCCACCGGCATCTGGTCCGCCTGGACCACCGTGCCCGGCTCCACCGGCCCGAACTCCACCCCCGCCACCGCCGTGTACGGCGGCGACCTGCACCTCTTCTCCCGCACCGCCGACGGGGCGGTCCACACCACCCGCTACAGCCTCGGCACCGGCACCTGGTCGGACTGGAGCGCCCTTCCCGACACCCCGCACACGACCTCCGCCCCCACCGCCACCGTGTACGGCGGGGCCCTGCACGTGGTGGTGCGGACCGTCGGTGGTCGGCTCGACACCGCGCACTACACCCTGAGCACCGGCGCGTGGTCCGGGTGGTCCACCCTCGCGGGGGCGCCCCGGGCCACCTCCGCGCCGGGCAGCGGCGGGGACGCGGTGCTCGTCGTCCGGGGCCCGGGAGGCCGGATCCACCAGGGCACCCTGGCGTCGTAGCCGCCGTGGCCCGGTGCGCCCGCCCCGGTGCGGGCGTGCCGGGCCCCGCGAACGGCCGGGCCACCGGCGGCAGGGCCCGGCCCGGACCCACCCCGCCGGGGGTCAGGTCGGGTGGTCGATCCGCCGGGCCAGGACGAGCAGCAGCTCCAACCGGGCGGCCGGGTCGTCCAGGTCGTCGCCGTACAGCTCGCGGAGGCGCTTGAGCCGGTAACTGACCGTCTGCGGGTGGACGAAGAGCTCGGCGGCCACCTCGGCCCGCGAGCCCCAGTGCCGCAGCCAGCCGTAGAGGGTGACCAGCAGACTGTCCCGCTGCGCCGGGCGCAGGGCGGCCAGCGGAGCCAGCCGGCGGGCGGTGAGCACCGCCAGGGCTCCCGTCTCGCCCCGCAACGTCAGGTCGATCAGGTGGTCGTCGACGAAGACCGGCCCCGGGTCGGGCCCGACCAGCCCGGCGGTCAGCTCGGCGAGGCGTACCGCCGCCGGCGCCTGCGCCCAGCCCAGGGCGGGGCCCACCACCGCCCCCCGCCCGGCCAGCGCCTCCGCCAGCGCGTGCCGGGTCGCGCGGGGACCGGCCCGCAGCAGCAGCACCGCGTCGCGGACCCGTTCCACCACCAGGCCGTCCGCCCCGTACCGGAACCGGGCGTCGCGCGCCTGCTCGGCCGGCAGCAGCACGGGAACCAGGTCGCCGAGGTCGGGCCAGCCGATCCGGGCCGCCGCCGCCTCGACGGCGCTGGGCAGGCCGTTGCCGCCCAGCAGCAGCCCGGCCAGGTGCCGCCGGCGCCGGTCACCCTCGCCGGCCTGTTCCCGCAGTTGCAGGGCATACCCGTCGGTGCCCGCCGCCGCCAGCTCGTCGACGTACGCGCTGATCGCGTCGGCGAGGTCGACCAGCTCGCCGGTGCCGACCGGGCGCAACCGCCCGAGCGCCTCGGCGGCCGTGCGCAGCAGCGACCGGGCCGCCATCCGCAGCGCGGCCAGCAGCGCCTCCGGCCCCCGGTCCTCGCGCGCCTCGGCGGCCCCCAGCCCGACGAAGACCTCGCGCAGGCGCGGCGACAACGCCGGCTCGTCGGTGCCGACCAGGTCGAGGAAGCGGTCGAGGGCGACCTGGACGGCGGTACGCACGTCCCGCTGGAACTTGGCGTCGGAGATCGCGGCGAAGGCCGGCGTCGCCTCGGCGGCGGCGACCGCGACCGCCCCCACGGTGGCCGCCAGGTGCGGGCGCATCGCGGTGGCGAGGTCCGCGGGGAGACGTCGCCAGGGGGTCGCCGCCGCACTCATCCCGCGATTTTGTCACGCGGTGATAGATCGGGGCCCGATTCTCGCTGCCGCGCGGACGGTGCTCCGCGCCGCCGTGCACGCGACGATGGACCCCACCCGACCGCCCGTGGCCCACCGAGGAGCGTCCCGTGCAGCACCGCACCTCCCGCCAGCACGTCGTCGACATGTGCCGCACCATGCTCGCGCGGGGATACCTCAAGGCGACCGAGGGCAACGTCTCGGTCCGCGTCCCCGGCCACCGGCTCTACGCGGTGACCCCGAGCAACTACGACTACGACCGGATGCGCGTCGAGGACGTCTGCCTCGTCGACTTCGACGGCCGGCACGTGCCCGACGAGGCGGGCGTCGCACTGAAGCCGTCCATCGAGTGCGGGATGCACGCCAACATCTACCGGGAACGGCCGGACGTCAACGCCATCGTGCACACCCACCAGCCGTACGCCTCGGCGCTGGCCGTGCTCCGCAGGCCCATCCCGGCGCTCTCCGACGAGCAGGTGCGTTTCCTGGGCCGGCAGGTCGCGATCGTCGACTACGCCCCCTCGGGCACCTCCTTCCTGGCGAGGAACGTGCAGAAGCGGGTGACCAGCGGGGACAACGCCTTCATCCTGGCCAACCACGGGATCGTCGCGCTCGGCACCGACCCGGACCGGGCGGTGTTCAACATGGCGTTGCTGGAGAAGGTCTCCATCGCCTACCTGATGGCGCTGGCCACCGAGGCCGGCAAGGTGCACACCATCCCGGCCGCGATCCGGGAGATCGCCTTCGGCAAGCTGCGCGCCGACGAAAAGCGCATCGCCGCCCAGATCACCGCGGCGGTCGAGCCGCTGCGGGTACCGGCCGACGAGGACCTGCCCAGCGCCGACGCCGTCGCCCGCCCCGCCGCCGCCGACGGCCCGGCGGCGGACCCGGCCGGCGGGGCGGGGCCGGACGGTGCCGCGCCCGGGGCCGAGGCCGCCCGGCTCGGGTACGCGATCAGCGAGTACCTCGACGTCGACGACGTCCTGCGGCGGCTGCGGGCGCTGACCGCCCAGCCGATCCGGGGACTGCGGCACGACGCGCTGCTCGACGTGCTCGGCTACTTCGACACCAAGTGCCGGGCCAGCCGGGAGATCACCGACCGGGCGAAACGGCGCATCCCCGGCGGGGTGCAGCACAACCTGGCCTTCAACTACCCGTTCCCGCTCGCGATCGACAGGGCCGAGGGCGCCCACCTGGTCGACCGGGACGGCAACGTCTACATCGACTTCCTCCAGGCCGGCGGCCCGACGATCCTGGGCAGCAACTACGCCCCGGTCAACGAGAAGGTCGCCGAGGTGGTCCGCGAGTCCGGCCCGGTGACCGGCCTGTTCCACGAGTACGAACTGAAGCTCGCCGAGATCATCCACCGGTACCTGCCGCACGTGGAGATGTACCGGGCGCTGGGCTCCGGCACCGAGGCGGTGATGGCCGCCGTCCGGGGGGCCCGCGCCTTCACCGGCAAGCCGATGGTGATCAAGGTCGGCGGCGCGTACCACGGCTGGTCCGACACGATGGTCTACGGGCTGCGGGTGCCGGGGACGTACCGGATGAACGCCAAGGGCATCCCGTTCGGCGCGACCAGCCGGACCCGGGAGTCGTTCCCGAACGACCTGGGTCAGCTCAGGCGCAAGCTGATCGAGAACCGGCTGCGCGGCGGCACCGCCGCCGTGGTGGTCGAGCCGGTCGGCCCGGAGTCCGGCACCCGCCCGGTGCCGCGTGACTTCAACGCCAGGGTCCGGGAACTCTGCGACGAGTTCGGCGCGCTGCTGGTCTTCGACGAGGTGGTCACCGGGTTCCGGCTCGGGCTGGGCGGGGCGGCCGGGTACTTCGGGGTCACCCCCGACCTGACCGTGCTCGGCAAGGCCGTCTCCGGCGGCTACCCGATGGCCGGCGGGGTCGGCGGCCGGGCCGACGTGATGGCGGTCTTCGGCTCCGGGCTGGACGGCAAGAGCGGCGCGCACATCCAGGTCGGCGGGACGCTCTCGGCCAACCCGCTGTCCTGCGCGGCCGGCTACTTCGCCATTGAGGAGATGGCCCGGACGAACGCGCCGGTGATCGCCGGCCGGGCCGGGGACCGGCTCACCCGGGGCCTGCAACGGCTCATCGACCGGTACGGCCTGCCGTACGTGGCGTACAACCAGGGCTCCATCGTGCACCTGGAGTGCAGCGGGGTGATGCTGCTGGACATGCGCAACCCGCTGAAGCTGCTGCGGGAGAACAAGGCGCGCAAGCGGCTGATGGAGCAGATGGGCGCGGCGTACGCGGCGCACGGCATCATCACCCTCGCCGGTTCGCGGATGTACACGTCGATGGCCGACACCGACGCGGTGATCGACGACGCGCTGGCCCGCTTCGAGCAGGTGTTCGCGCTGGTCGAAGGGGTCTGAGCGGTGGGCGGCACGGCGCCCCGGGTGCTCGCCGTCGACCTGGGCACCTCGGGGATGAAGGCCGCGCTGGTGGCCGCCGACGGCACCGTCACCGGCTGGGCCGAGCGGCCGGTACCGCTGCGGGTGCTCCCCGGCGGCGGGGCCGAGCAGGACCCGGACGCCTGGTGGACGGCGCTCGGTCAGGTCGCCGCCGACCTGGGCCGGGCGCACCCGGAGGCGATGCGGGCGGTCGACACGGTCTGCGCCTCGACGCAGGGCGAGGGGACCATCGCCGTGGACGCGGCCGGCGTCGCGCTGACCCCGTGCATCACCTGGCTGGACATGCGGGGCGCGGCGCACCTGCGCCGGCAGTTCGGCGGCTTCCCCGCGTACCAGGGCATGTCGGTGCGCCGGATCGCCCGCTGGCTGCGGCTGACCGGCGGGATGCCCTCGGTGACCGGCAAGGACCCGGCGGCGCACATGCTGCTGGTCCGCGACACGATGCCGGCGGTGTACGAGCGCACCGCCGCGTTCCTCAACGTGCTGGACTGGATCAACCTGAAGCTGACCGGCCGCACGGTCGCCACCGTCGACTCGATCCTCACCTCGTGGGTGACCGACAACCGGCGGCCCGGCGCGGTCCGCTACTCCCCCGCCCTGGTCGCCGACTGCGGGATCGACGCCGAGAAGCTGCCACCGATCGTGGCCTGCACCGACGTGATCGGCACGCTGACCCCGGCCGCCGCCGCGCACCTGGGGCTGCCCGGCTCGGTACGGGTGGTCGCCGGGGCGATCGACAACACCGCCGCCGCGATCGGCGCCGGCACCACCCGCGACCACGAGCCGCACCTGTACCTCGGCACCTCGTCGTGGATCGCGGCGCACGTGCCCCGCAAGAAGACCGACGTGGCGGCCGGCATCGCGGCGGTGCCGTGCGCGATCGGCGACCGGTACCTGATGACCGCGCTCCAGGCCACCGCCGGGGCGAACCTGACCTGGCTGCGCGACAAGGTGGTGGAGTACGACGACCCGCTGGTCTCCGCCGGGCACGTCGGCCGGGACGAGGGCTCGATCTTCGACGCCTTCGACCGGATCCTGCCCGCCGTGCCGCCGGGGGCCAACGGGGTGCTCTACACCCCCTGGCTGTACGGCGAGCGCGCCCCGGTCGACGACTCCAGCCTGCGCGCCGGCTTCTTCAACATCTCCCTCGACACCACCCGCTCGGACCTGCTGCGCGCGGTCTTCGAGGGGGTCGCGTTGAACACCCGCTGGCTGGCCCGCGCCGTCGACCGGTTCCTCGGGGCGCCGGTGACCTCGCTGGCGATCACCGGGGGCGGGGCGCTGTCCAACTCCTGGTGCCAGATCTTCGCCGACGTGCTCGGCGTGCAGATCCGGCGGGACGCCCGGCCGCTGGCGGTCAACGCCCGGGGCGCGGGGTGGATCGGCGCGGTCGGCACCGGGCGGCTCTCCTTCGCCGACATCCCCGACCTGGTCCGGACCGACCGGGTCTTCGAGCCGACGCCCGCGCACCGGGCCACCTACGACGAGGTCTTCGCGGTCTACCGGGACCTGCACCGGCGGTTGGCCCCGGTCTACCGACGCCTGAACCGCTGACGCCCACGGCCGGCCCCCGGCCGCGCCCGGCGGCGGCACCCTGCGGGTCGGACATCCAGGGTGGAATGTCAACATGTCGCCATGGATATCTACGAGGACGCCCGGACCGTGTCGCGGGCGGATCTGGCCGCGTGGCTGCGGCAGGTGGCGAGCCAGGTGGAGGCCGGTCAGGTCTTCTACGGGGCCGCCGGCACCATCGCCGTCGCCGACCAGGTGGAGTGCGAGTTGGAGATCGAGCAGGAGGGCCCGGACGAGTTCTCCATCGAGATCGAGTTCTCCTGGACGAACCCGAAGGCCACCCCGGCGGCCGAGCCCACCGCCGAGGCGGAGCAGCCCGCGCAGGCCGAGGCCGACGAGGCGTCGGCCGAGTAAGCAAGGAAGGGCCCCTTCTTAACCTCTCCGGTAGAGGAAGGGGCCCCTGTTCACACCCACGGCACCCGGGCCGGTGGCGTCAGCGCAGCCGACGCCGACCGCTGATCCAGTCCCGGGAGGCCCGGGTGTTCAGGGCCCAGAGCACCCAGACCAGCAGGCCCAGGCCGACGATGGTGATCGCGCCGAAGAGGCCGAGCGAGGCCGTCGCCAGCAACACCGACACGACGTACGCCGGGTAGGGCGCCCACGGGCGGCGGCCGGCGAGGCTGACCGTCACCAGCGCGCAGGCCCCGGCCATCGCGGCGAAGAAGACGGCGGCGCCGAGGGAGCCGGTCTCGACCACCAGCCGGTGCACCGCCGCCAGGGCGAACAGCAGTGTCAGGAGAGCGAAGACGAGCACGGTGACCCGGACCGGGGTGGGCATCGCGGGGTACCGGAGCATGTCTCCGTATCCGCCGCCGGGAGCGCGTACGACCATACGCAGAACGATGACTGTCTACCTTTAACAGGAACCGGGCACTGTCGGGAAGGCGACACTTTCCGGCGGCCTAAGCTTCCGGCCATGGCGAGGTACTTCGACGTGCACCCGGACAACCCGCAGCCCCGGATCATCGGCCAGGTGGTCGACACCGTCCGCCGGGACGGCCTGATCGCCTACCCGACGGACTCGTGCTACGCGCTGGGCTGCCGCCTCGGCAACAAGGACGGCATGGACCGGATCCGGGAGATCCGCCACCTCGACAGCGGCCACCACTTCACCCTGGTCTGCCGCGACTTCGCCCAGCTCGGCCAGTTCGTGCACCTCGGCAACGCGGTGTTCCGCGCGGTGAAGGCGGCCACCCCGGGCAGCTACACGTTCATCCTGCCGGCGACCAGGGAGGTGCCGCGCCGGCTGCTGCACCCGCGCAAGAAGACGGTGGGGGTCCGGATCCCCGCGCACACCGTGACCCGGTCGCTCCTCGACGAACTGGGCGAGCCGCTGCTGTCGAGCACCCTGCTGCTGCCCGGCGACGACGAGCCGATGACCCAGGGGTGGGAGATCAAGGAACGCCTCGACCACGCCGTCGACGCGGTGGTCGACGCCGGGGACTGCGGCACCGAGCCGACCACCGTGGTCGACTTCTCCGAGGGCGAGCCGGAGATCGTCCGGGTCGGCGCGGGCGACCCGGACCGCTTCGCGTAGCCGCGTCGCGGCGGGGTGGGCGGCCGACCGCAGCCGGTGTGGCGGGGGTCAGCCCGGACAGTTGTTGCTGGTGCGCCGGACCGTGTACTCGGCGTCGTCGTGGGTGATGCCGGAGGGCTCCCCGTCGAAGTGGGCCTCCACCTTCTCCCAGCCCCGGCGCTGCTCGTAGTGCAGGTGCGGGGCCCCGGAGTTGCCGGTGCTGCCGAGCCGGCCGATCTGCTCGCCCTGGGCCACCCGCTGCCCCTCGCGGACCAGCGGCGGTTCGAGCAGGTGCAGGTACTGGGTCTCCCACCGGCCGCCGTGGTCGATCTTCACCCAGTACCCGCCGCCCCGACCACGCGGGCCGTCCGGGTTCTCCGGGGTACGCCCGCCCAGTGAGCCGTTGATCCCCGCCACGGTGACCGTGCCGGCGGCCGAGGCGAGCACCGGCCGGCCCCACGCCTCGCCCTCGGTGGGGAACAGGTCCACGTCGTAGTCGTCGTGACCGGGGTAGGTGCCCAGTTGCCAGGTCTCGCCGCAGGCCACCGGAAGCTGGAAGGCCGGGCGCGGGCCCGGCGGCAGCAGCAGCGGCACGACCAGCACGGCGACCGCGCCGAGGGCCGCGAGCGTGCCGAGCACGAGGAGGGTACGCAGCAGCCGGCCCCGGCGGCGGGCGGGGTGTCTGCTCGGCTGGCCAGTGCTCACCGTCCCGAGGATGGCAGACACCGGCAAGACGGGCGGCGCCCGGGTGGTGGGGCCCACACCGACCGAGGTGGGTGACACGTGGTTTGCGACGTTTTGCCGGGTCGGGCGGGGGTAGGGCTCTGGGAGCAGCCGTCGTCGTGTCGTGTGGAGGTGTTCGTCCCGATGGAATCCCGCAAGCCCGCCGAGGTCGTCCGGAACGTGGTGGACGCCGCCGCCGAAAAGGTCGCCGCCGCCCTGGCCCCGGACGCCCCCGGCGCGCCGGGCAGCGTGCCGCCGCCGGTCGAGGAGCCGACCACGCCCCAGGACCCGCTGCCGCCGAAGGCGGAGCAGGGCACACCGCAGACCCGTACCCCCACCGGCGCCCGGACCGGGGTGCCGGCCGACGCGCACGCCCAGCAGGGCGCCCACCTCACCACCGCGCAGGGGGCCCGGCTGCGCGACACGGACCACTCGCTCAAGGCCGGGCCGCGCGGCCCGGTCCTGCTCCAGGACCACCACCTGCGCGAGAAGATCACGCACTTCGACCACGAGCGCATCCCCGAGCGGGTGGTGCACGCCCGGGGGGCCGGGGCGCACGGGGTGTTCACCGGCTACGGCACCGCCGAGGCGGTGACCCGGGCCGGCTTCCTGCGCAAGGGCCGCGAGACGGAGGTCTTCGTCCGCTTCTCCACCGTCCTGGGCTCCCGGGGGTCGGCCGACACCGTCCGCGACACCCGGGGCTTCGCCACCAAGTTCTACACCGACGAGGGCACCTTCGACCTGGTCGGCAACAACATGCCGGTCTTCTTCATCCAGGACGCCATCAAGTTCCCCGACATCATCCACGCCGCCAAACCGCACCCCGACCGGGAGATCCCGCAGGCCCAGAGCGCGCACGACACCTTCTGGGACTTCGTCTCCCTGCACACCGAGGCGCAGCACCACACCATGTGGAACATGTCCGACCGGGGCATCCCGCGCTCGTACCGGACGATGGAGGGCTTCGGCGTGCACACCTTCCGGCTGGTCAACGCCGCCGGGGAGACGGCGCTGGCCAAGTTCCACTGGAAGCCGAAGCTGGGGGTGCACTCCCTGACCTGGGAGGAGGCGCAACTGCTCGGCGGCATCGACCCGGACTTCCACCGCCGGGACCTGTACGACGCGATCGAGGCCGGCGCGTACCCGGAGTGGGAACTCGGCTTCCAGGTCTTCCCGGACACCCCGGAGGAGACCTTCGCCGGCATCGACCTGCTCGACCCGACGAAGATCGTGCCGGAGGAACTCGCCCCGGTGCAGGCGGTGGGACGGCTGGTCCTCACCCGGACGCCGACGAACTTCTTCGCCGAGACCGAGCAGGTCGCCTTCCACGTCGGCCACCTCCCGCCGGGCATCGACGTCACCAACGACCCGCTGTTGCAGGGCCGGCTCTTCTCCTACGTCGACACGCAGCTCACCCGGCTGGGCGGCCCGAACTTCGCGCAGATCCCGGTCAACCGGCCGCACGCGGCGGTCAACGACATGCTGCGCGACGGCTTCCACCAGCACGCCGTGCACGCCGGGGTGGCGCCGTACCGGCCGAACTCGCTCGACGGCGGCAACCCCTTCCCGGCCGGCGACGACGAGCACGCCTTCGTCGACGTGCCGGTGACGGTGGCGCAGGCGCCGAAGGTACGGGCCAACCCGGCCTCCTTCGACGACCACTTCAGCCAGGCACGGCTGTTCTGGCAGAGCATGTCGCCGGTGGAGCGGGAGCACATCGTCCGCGCGTACACCTTCGAGCTGGGCAAGTGCTACCACCAGGCGATCCGGGAGCGCCAACTCCGGTGCCTGGCCGCCATCGACCCGGTGCTCTGCGCCGAGGTCGCCACCGGGCTGGGGCTGCCCGTGCCGGAGCCCACCGGGCCGCTGCCCGAGGTGACGCCCAGCCCCGCCCTGTCCCAGGTCGGGCGGGAGTGGCCGGCCGACGGGCGGATGGTCGGCATCGTCGTGGACCCGGACGGCGACCTCGACGACGTCGACCGGGTCCGCCGGTCGCTGCTCGCCGCCGGCCTGGTGCCGCTGCTGGTCGCGCCGCACGGCGGCACCGTGGGCGACCTGCCCGTGCAGCGGACCTTCGCCACCGGCCGGTCGGTCGAGTTCGACGCGCTGCTGCTGGCCGGGGCGCCGGCACCCGCGCCGGACGCGGTCGGCGCCCGCGACGCGAAGGCCGGTACGCCCGGCGCGGTGGCCGTCGATCCCCGGGTGCTGCTGCTGGTCGAGGAGTGCTGGCGGCACGCCAAGGCGATCGGCGCCTGGGGCGCGGGCGTCGACGTGCTCCGGCAGGCGGGCGTGGCCGACACCCCGGGCGTCGTGACGGCCACCACCGCCGCCGACGTCGTCGACACCGTCGGGGGGCTGCTGGCCCGGCACCGGGTGTGGGACCGGTTCCCGGCCCGGATCGCCTGACCCGCCGTCGTACCGCCGGGGACCCGGCTACGCCTCGCCGTAGCCGGGCCCGCCGGCCGGTGACGCGAAGCCGGGACCGCCGGTCAACGGCGCGAAGCCGGACTCGCCGGCCGGCGGCGCGGAGCCGGGACCGGCCATCGGGCGGGCGTCGGCGGTGAGCGGTGGCGGGTACGCCGGGTAGAGCTGGGGGCGGGCGCCGAGGCCGGCCTCCTCGCGGAGCTGGCGCATCTGCTCGTCCAGGTAGGCCATCAGCCGGGCCCGGTACTCGCGCTCGAACGCCCGCAGGGTCTCCACCTGGTTCTGGAGCTGGTCCCGCTGGACCTGGAACTGGTCGCGTTGGACCTGGAACTGGTCGCGCTGCGCCTGGAGCTGGTCACGCTGGAGCTGGAGGTGGTCCCGCTGGGCCTGGAGGTGGTCGCGCTCGGCCTCCAGCCGGCCCAGGACGCTCTGGTGCCGCTCGTGCGCCTCCCGCTCCACGGCCTGCGCCCTGGTGTAGGCGTCGCGGACCACCCGTTCCGCGTGCTCGCGCGCCTCGGCGAGCAGTCGGTCCACCTCGCGCTGGGCGGCGGCGAGCTGGTCGTCGGCACCGCGTTCCGCGACCGGAGCGTACGGCTCGGAGCGGGGCAACCGGGCCGGGGCCATGGCGCGGTACTCGGCGTAGCCGGCCGCGGCCAGGGTCCGGCGCAGGCTCGCGTCCACCTCGATCTGGGTGATGCTGTCGATGATCGAGTCGATTCCGTCGTCGTCGAGGGCACCGACCCGACCGGGCTCGGCCGGGTCCGACACCGGGGTGCCGTTGGGGATCATCGGGTCTCCGTTCCCGCTGTCAGGCGCCCGGCGCCGAACCGCGACCGCCAGTCGTCCTGCGGATCCCGGGCGGCCAGCAGCTCCGACAGGTGCTGCCGGGCCGTCTGGCGCAGTTCCCGGACCAGGGACGGCGTCTGGTCGAGCTGGTTGGCGATCTCCGCGCTGCCGTACCCGTCCACGGTGAGCGCCATCACCTGCCGCTGCGGGTGCGGGAGCTGGGCGAGCAGCCGGATGACGTCCTGCCGGTCCTCCGCCGAGGTGTTCGGCGGCGGGTCGACGCCGTCCGGAGTGGACCGGCCGTCCTCGGCCTGCCGGTGCCGGGGCCGGTGGCCGCCCTTGGTGCGGTACTTGACGAAGTTGCTGATCGCCGCCGTCCGGGCGTACTGGTACGGGTTGTTGATGTCGTCCCAGCGGATCAGCACCTCCAGCGTGGCCGCCGCGACCGCGTCGTACGCCTCGGGCTCGGCGGCCCCGAAGTACATCGCGACCCGTACCAGTTCGCGGTACCGCTCCCGGTAGAACGCGACGAACCCGGCCGGCACGGCGGGCGGGTGGTCGCCTCGCGGTGGCGCGACGGCCGGAACGAGGACGTTCTCCGGCTCCCCCACACAGCACCTCTCTCGTCGAATCAGTCCGCCTGCCCCGGTGCCGGTCACGTGGCCCTCCGGGTACGACCCCCCAAGATAGGGGGCCGGCCGACTCCAGGGAATGCTTCCGCACACCGGCACCGGTGTCCATATCCCCGCGACGCTGCGAGACCGATCCGGTACGCCCGGGGGTGCCGGACGGGGGCCATGGACCGAAACCGTGACCGACAGTCGGCCTGCCGTCACGGCCCGCAGCCGGCCGGTCGGACACCCGGTCGGATCGGGTCGGCCGTCCCGGCACCCCAACTGGCGCCGGCCGCGAGATCTTGCGAGGCTAGCGCACGTGTATGACTTCGACCTGTTGGTGTTGGGCACCGGACCCAGTGGCCAGAAGGCCGCGATCGCCGCCGCCAAGCTCGGCCGGCGGGTCGCCATCGTGGACCGGCGCGACATGCTCGGTGGGGTGTGCATCAATACCGGCACCGTGCCGTCCAAGACGCTGCGCGAGGCGGTGCTGTACCTCACCGGCCTGACCCAGCGGGACCTGTACGGCAGCAGCTACCGGGTCAAGGACGAGATCACCGTCAGCGACCTGGCCGCCCGGACCCAGCACGTGATCAGCCGGCAGACCGACGTCATCCGCAACCAGTTGGCCCGGAACCGGATCACGTTGATCACGGGGACCGGCCGGTTCGCGGACCCGCACGCGGTCTGGGTGGACGGCGGCTCCGGACGCGACATCCGGGTCACCTTCGACAAGGCCATCATCGCCGCCGGCACCCGCCCGGCCCGCCCGGACAGCGTCGACTTCGACGAGCGGACGATCGTGGACTCCGACGGGGTGATCAACCTCCAGGCGGTGCCGCGCAGCATGGTCGTGGTCGGCGCCGGGGTGATCGGCATGGAGTACGCCTCGATGTTCGCCGCGCTCGGCACCAAGGTGACCGTGGTGGAGCGCCGGGAACGGATGCTGGACTTCTGCGACGAGGAGATCGTCGAGTCGCTCAAGTACCACCTGCGCGACCTCTCCGTGACGTTCCGCTTCGGCGAGGAGGTCGCCGCGGTGGAGAAGCACGACGCCGCCGCGCTGTGCATCCTCAAGAGCGGCAAGAAGATCGTCGCGGACACCGTGATGTACTCCGCCGGCCGGCAGGGGCAGACCGACGACCTGGGCCTCGACGCGGCCGGGCTGACGGCGGACCGGCGCGGGCGGATCAGCGTCGACGCCAACTACCGCACCGCCGTGGAGAACATCTACGCCGTCGGTGACGTGATCGGCTTCCCGGCGCTGGCCTCCACCTCGATGGAGCAGGGCCGGCTGGCCGCGCAGCACGCCTGCGACGAGCCGGCCCGCGCGATGCACGGGTTGCAGCCGATCGGCATCTACACGATCCCCGAGATCAGCTTCGTCGGGCAGACCGAGGAGCAGTTGACCGAGAGTTCGACGCCGTTCGAGGTGGGCATCGCCCGGTACCGCGAACTGGCCCGGGGGCAGATCGTCGGCGACTCGTACGGCATGTTGAAGCTGCTGGTCTCCCCGGAGGACGGCCGGCTGCTCGGGGTACACGTCTTCGGCACCGGCGCCACCGAGATCGTCCACATCGGACAGGCCGTGATGGGGTGCGGCGGCACGATCGACTACCTGGTCGACGCGGTGTTCAACTACCCGACCCTGGCCGAGGCGTACAAGGTGGCCGCCCTGGACGCGGCGAACAAGATCCGCAACATCACCCGAATCAACGGGTAGCACCCGCCCCGGGCGGCGACCGTCGCGCCCCGCGTTCCCGACCGCCGCCGGCCCCGACCGCCGGCGGTGGACCGGCGTGGCCGCCACCGGACCCTAGTGACCGGCGGCGGCCCGGCGGACCAGCCGGCGGGCCTCGTCGGCGGGTACCCCGGTGGCGCGGAGCAGGTCGTTGGCGATGGTCCGGAGCTGGGACACCACGATGGTGCCGGAGAACCCGATCTCCTGCCGGCAGGCCTCCCCGGCCTCCCGGACCGCGCGCAGCACCCGCTCCCGCGCGCCCACCGGCTCCCGGCCGCCCAGGAACTCGCGGTGCAGCATCCGGACCGCCTCGCCGTAGTGTTCGATGGCGGCGGGCAGGTCCGGCGGGACCGGCTCCTCGTCGCGCAGCGCGGTACCGATCCGGCGCACCAGCGACCGGCTGTTGCGGAAGGCCCGGTCCATGTGCTCCGCGCCCCGCCGGTACGCGGTCAGCGTCCGCCGCCGCCGCCAGCGCACCGGGGAGAACCGGACGACCTCCTCGGCGGCGCCGACGACCTCGGTGAGCCGGTGCAGCTCCGACTCGCTGGCCCGCATCCGGTCCAGCACCCGCTCCGCCGCGCCCACGTCGGCGCGGGCCAGCGCCTCCGCCGAGGCGGTCATCTCGCGGGCGAAGAGGTCCAGCGCCTGGTCGGCGACCCGACGGACCGTGCGCAGCGGGTTCAGCGGGGCGACGACGAGCACCACGAAGAGGCCGACCGCCCCGCCGACCAGCGCGTTGATGGTCCGGGGCAGCTCCAGGCCGGGGGCGTTCGGGGTGAGGGTGGCGATCAGCACGGCGGTACCGCCGGCCTGGGTGGTCAGCGCGCCGGGGCCCCGGACCGTCGCGGCCACCGTGATCGCCAGGAAGACGATCACGCCGGTCTGCCACGCGCCGGTGCCCAGCAGCAGGACCAGCACGTCGCCCACCGCGATCCCGAGCAGCACGCCGACGACCAGTTCGACGGTACGGCGGGCCCGGTTGCCGAGCGCGGCGGCGATCACGCCGACCGCGGCGGCCGGCGCGAACGTCGAGTCGGGGTTGCCCAGCACCTCCCGGGCCACCACCCAGGAGAGGGCGGCGGCCAGTCCGGCCTGCACCGCCACGATCAGGTACGTGCGCAGCCGCCGGTAGCCGCTGTGCCCGGCCGCCCGGAACCGGTTGCCCAGCCGGCCCGGCACCATCGCCCCGATCCGCATGGGCGGGCATACCCGCGCGGGATTCGCGCGAACCTGACCGCCCGGCCCGGACGGCGTCCCCACCCGCCGCCGGACGCCGGGCCCGCCGCCACCGCCCCGTCAGGCCGGGTACGCCACCGCCCCGTCAGGCCGGGTACGCCAGGCCGGTGGCCAGCGCCAGCACCCCGGGCAGCCGGGTGTCCTGGCGCAGGAACTGCACCACCACGGGTACGCCGGAGCGCAGCACGCAGCCGTACGGCCGGTCGAGCCGGACCGCCTCCGGGTCGATCAGGTCGTTGACCCGGACGTGCCGGACCCGCCGGGCCCCCACCCGCAGCCGGTACGGCCCCACCGGGTCGGTGTCCTCGTAGTAGACGGTGAGCTCCAGGTCGGCCTCGGTGTCGGTGGCGTTGAGCACGCAGAGCTGGTCGAAGCCGGTGAACTCCGGCTCCGGGCCGGTGCTGGGAAAGGGGATGTGACCGCCGGGGACGACCCAGGTCCGCGCGCCGAGATCCGGCATCAGTCCTCCTCCTCCAGCAGCCGGGCCAGGTCGGGGGTGCGGAACACCCCGTCCGGGTCGAGCCGCCGCCGGACCGCCTGGAAGTCGTCCCAGCACGGGTAGAGCGGGCGCAGGTCGCGGGCGGTCAGCCAGTGCTTCTTGCCCCAGTGCGGGCGACCGCCGTACTGCCGGAAGACCGCCTCCATGTCCCGGAAGTACTCGTCGTACGGCAGCGAGGTGTTCTGGAGGCAGGCGATGGTGGTGGTGGCCCGCCCGTAGGCGTTGCTCAGCCACAGGTCGTCGGCGGCGATGGTACGCACCAGCACCCGCCAGCCCACCGTGCGGCGGTGCCGGTCCAGGATCCGCCGCCGGACCTCGGCGAAGCACGCCGTGAACGCCTCGGCCGGCAGCATGTACTCGATCTCCTCGAAGCGCAGGTCCCGGTGCTGGGGGATGGTGCGGTGGGTCGGCCCGACCTCGGCCTCCCGCAGCTCGTCGGCCCACCCCCGCTCCGACCGCCCCGGCGCGGGCCAGCCCCGCCCGGTGGGCCCCTCGTCGGTCCGGTTCATCGTCCGCACCTGGGTCCGGTCGCTGCGGGGGTACCAGTAGAAGTCCATGTTCCGGTTGGTGTGCTGCAGCTCCGCCAGGTGGTCGAGGGTCCAGTCGACCGGCGCGCACCAGGCCCGCCGACGCAGCTCGTACCGGGGCTGCACGTCGAGCGTGACCTGGGTGACCACGCCCAGCGCGCCGAGCGAGAGCCGGACGGCCGGCAGCAGGTCGGCGTGCTCGTCCGGCCCGATGTCCAGCGTCTGCCCGGTGCCGGTGACCAGCCGTACCCCGACGAGCTGGGTGGAGAGGTTGCCGAACCGGATGCCGGTGCCGTGGGTGCCGGTGGCGGTCGCCCCGGCGATGGACTGGTAGTCGACGTCGCCGAGGTTGTCCATGGCCAGCCCGGCGTCGTACAGCCCCTCCCCCAGGGCCTTGAGCTTGGTGCCGGCACGGGCGGTGGCGAGACTGCCGTCGTCGGAGAGCACCCCGGCCATCCGGTCCAGGTTCAGCAGGATGCCGTCGGTGCGCACCAGCGGGCTGGAGGAGTGCCCGGAGCCGACCGGGCGGATCGTGGTGCCGGCCTCGCGGGCGCGCAGCACCACGGCCCGGACCTCGTCCTCGTCGGCGGGTTCGACGTACTCGGCCGGGGTGAACGACAGGCTGCCCGACCAGTTGACGAACGACCGGGCCACCTCGGCTCCTCCCCTCGACCGCCCCGTCGTCCTACCCGTCGTCGCCACGGGTATGCGCCGCGCCGGCCGGATCGGCGCGGCCGGCGGTTTCGCGGTGCCGGGCCGGGGGAACCACGGTCTGACCCGACCGCCACGGGAGACGGCGGCCGGGTCGTCGACGGTGGAGGAGCACGGATGCCGGGGTACGGCTGTCACACGGACCGACCGGAGCCGGCATGACGTTCCCGCCGATCGACGGGTACGCCTTCCTCTCCGACACCCACACGGCGGCCCTGGTCGCGCCGGACGGCGCGGTTGAGTGGCTCTGCGTACCCCGGTTCGACGGTGACGCGGTCTTCGCCCGGCTGCTCGACCGGGACGCGGGCGGCGCCTTCGCGCTCACCGTCGACGGGGCCGGCCCGGTCGAGCGGCGGTACCTGCCGGACACGCTGGTGCTGGCGAGCCGGTACGAGGGCCGGGCCGGCGACGCGGTGGTCCGCGACTTCCTCGCGGTCACCCCCGGCGACCCGGAGCAGCCGATCCGCGCCGGCAAACTGCTGGTCCGGCAGGTGAGCGTGGAGCGCGGCCCGGTACGGCTGGCGGTCCGGGTCACCCCCCGACCCGGCTACGGGGCCCGCCCGGCCACCTGGGAGCGGTCCGGCGACCGGTGGCGGGCCGCCGGCGCGCGGCTGTGGCTCGACGCCGACCTGCCCCTCACCGCCGACGACGGCGACCTGCACGCCGAGGTCGACCTGCCGGCGGGCCGGACGGTGACGCTGCTGCTCGGCTACGACGACGCCCCGGCGGACGGCACCGGGCAGCCGGGCGGGGCGACCGACCCCGAACGGTTGGTCGAGCGGACCTGCGCGACCTGGCGGGACTGGGCGGCCCGCAGCGACTACGCCGGCTTCGCCGCCGAGGCGGTCCGGCACAGCGCCCTGGTGCTGCGCGGGCTCTCCTTCGACGAGACCGGCGCGCTGCTCGCCGCGCCGACCACCTCCCTGCCGGAGGAGATCGGCGGGAGCCGCAACTGGGACTACCGCTACACCTGGCACCGGGACGCGGCGCTGCTGCTGCTCGCCCTGTTCCGGCTCGGCCACGCCGAGGAGGGCCGCCGCTACCTGCGTTTCCTGCTCGACATCTGCGCCGGCCAGCAGACGCTGCTGACCCCGCTGATCGGCATCGACGGCCGCACCGACGAGGAGCGGGAGGTGGAGCACCTCAGCGGCTACGCCGGCTCCCGGCCGGTCCGGGTCGGCAACGAGGCCGTCGACCAGGTCCAGTTCGACACGTACGGCCACATCCTCGACGCGGCGCTGGCGTACCAGCAGCTCACCGGCGAGTTGACCGGCGAGCAGTGGGGACTGCTGCGCCGGCACGTCGACACCATGGCCGAACGGTGGCGGGAACCCGACCACGGGATCTGGGAGATCCGTGGCCCGCTGCGGCACCACGTGAACTCGAAGGTCATGATCTGGGTCTGCCTCGACCGGGGCATCCGCCTCGCCGGGCTGCTCGGCGACGACACCGCCCCCGTCGAGCGCTGGCGGCGGGCCCGGGACGAGCTGCACGCCGAGGTGCTCGACCGGGGGTACGACCGGGAGCTGAACAGCTTCGTCATGTGGTACGACTCGACCGAGCCGGACGCCTCGCTGCTGCGTATCCCGCTGGTCGGCTTCCTGCCCGCCGACGATCCCCGGGTGCTCGGCACCATCGACCACCACTGGCGGGAACTCGCCGTCGCCCCGGCGCTGATCCGCCGCTACGTCGCCGACGACGGGCTGCCCGGCGAGGAGGGGGCGTTCCTGCTCTGCTCGTTCGAGCTGGTCTCCGCCCTCGCCCTGGCCGGGCGGCGCGACGAGGCGCGGGACCTGTTCGACCGGCTGATGGCGCTCGCCGGCCCGCTCGGTCTCTACTCCGAGCAGATGGCCGCCGACGGGACGGCGCTGGGCAACCACCCGCAGGCGTTCACCCACCTGGCGCTGGTCGAGGCGGCGCTGAACCTCGACGCGGCCGGGGACCGGGAGGCCCTGCACGTCTGGGCCGAGCGGACCGGACCGTCGTCCGCACGCTGAGCCGCCCGGCGGGAGTCACCGACGACGATGTCCGGTGTCGGCCACATCCACCGCGCGGGACGCGCCGCACATCGACCGACGTACGGCGATAATTGCCGGAGGAAGCAGCCCCCTGGGTTAGGAGTTTCCCCGTGCGTATCCGTCTCACCCTGGCACTCGTCGCGACCGCCCTCGCCGGCGCCCTGGTCGCCCCGGCCACGGCGACCGCCGCACCGACCGCGCCGCAGCCGATCATCGGCGGCAGCCTCGTCTCGTCGGCGCCGTGGGCGGCGGCGGTGTTCCAGAACGGCTCGTTCGCCTGCTCCGGCTCGATCATCGCCCCGCGCTGGGTGCTGACCGCCGCCCACTGCCTCCGTGGTTCCATCTCGGTGCGGGTCGGCAGCATCTACCACGCCTCCGGCGGCACCACCGCCACGGTGAGCGCCATCCACACCCGCCACGACCTCGCCCTGCTGCACCTCGGCACGTCGATCTCCACCACGTACGTGACGCTGGCCAACGCCAACCCGCCGGTCGGCGCCATCAACAGCATCTACGGCTGGGGCCGGACCTGCCTGACCTGCGACCCGTCCAGCCAGCTCAAGACCGCCACCGTCCGGGTGACCGCGATCAGCTCCGAGGACGCGGACGGCGGCCCGGTGATCCGCAGCGCCCGGGGCGACGGGGTGTCCTGGCAGGGCGACTCCGGCGGCCCCCAGTTCCACAACGGACAGCAGGTCGGCGTCTCCTTCAGCGGCAACGGGTCGACCTCGCAGAACTACTCCTCGGTGATCGCCAGCCGTAGCTGGATCACCGAGATCAGCGGCGTCTGACCGTCACCGGAGCCGGTTCGCGGGGTGCCGCCGGGGCACCCCGCGCCCGGGGCCACTCCCGGGGCCGCCCCCGCCCGGATCGCCTGCCACACGGATCGACCACCATCCGTTAAACTGTCACGTACAGTTACTGGCGACAATGCATAATGCCAAGGTCATATCGTTCGTGCGGCCCATATACTTGTCCGCCGCCAGGCGAAAATAATTGCGCCCGGATCTTGTCGTGGGAACTGTCTCCCCCTAGCCTGTGGCCTCACCGGCAGCACGACCCGCGCTGTCGGTTCGGTGCCTGCCCCGGCACCGGACGACCGTGGTGTCCGGCGGCGGAACGCGCCCACCGGACACCGGCCCGGCCCACCCGAAAACCGGGCACGTCCCCTCGGTAAGGAGCACCCCGTGCGTATCCGTCTCACCATGGCGGCCATCGCGACCGCCCTCGTCGGCGCCTTCGTCGCCCCCGCCTCGGCGGCTGCCGCCCCCACCGCGCCGCAGCCCATCATCGGTGGCGGCACCGTCTCGTCGGCCCCCTGGGCGGCGGCCGTCTTCCAGAGCGGCTCGTTCGCCTGCTCCGGCTCGATCATCGCCCCGCGCTGGGTGCTGACCGCCGCGCACTGCCTCGGCGGCTCGATGTCGGTGCGGGTGGGCAGCGTCTACTACGCCTCCGGCGGCACCACCGCCACGGTCAGCGCCACCTACAACCGCTACGACCTCGGCCTGCTCTACCTGAGCACGTCGATCTCCACCACGTACGTCACGCTGGCCAGCGCCAACCCGCCGGCCGGCTCGACCAACACGATCTTCGGCTGGGGCCGGACCTGCACCAACTGCGCCGCGTCGCCCCAGCTCAAGACCGCCACCGTCACCGTGAGCACGACCGGTTCCACCGACGCGTACGGCGGGCCGGCCATCCGCAGCACCCGGGGCAACGGGGTGGCCTGGCGGGGCGACTCCGGCGGCCCGCAGTTCTACAACGGACAGCAGGTCGGCGTCTGCTCCACCGGCAACGGCTCGACCTACCAGAACTACGCCTCGGTCGCGGCCAGCCGGAGCTGGATCACCTCGATCACCGGCGTCTGACCGGGCCGGCCGCCCCGGCGGCCGGTCGACCACCCACCACGCGGGGTGCCACCAGGCACCCCGCGTGCCGTCGTCAGCCCCTCCGCCGTCGGCGGCGGTGCCGCAACCGGCCGGAACCGCGCCGCGTCGTCAGCCCCGGCGTCGCCCCGCACCGTGCCGGGGCAGGTCGGCCAGCCAGCGGTCCAGCTCCGCCGGGGAGCGGAACAGCAGCACCGGCGGGCCGGCCGGGTCGGCCTGCCAGGCCCGCATCCGCCGCCGGGCCCGGCCGAACGCCGTGACGTGCCAGACCAGGATCGACTCCCGGGACAGCACGCTGCCCAGCGTCTCCCGGTTGCCGTTGCAGATCACCTCGCCGGTCAGCAGCCGGCGCAGCGTGCGGCGCAGCAGCCGCCCGTAGGAGAGCCAGCGGGGATAGTCCAGGCCGACCACCAGCTCGGCGCGGGCCAGCACCACGTCCCGCCACCCGTGGTACGCCCCGTCGAGGACCCACCGGTCCCGGCGGCAGACCCCGCTCATCCGCTCGCGCTGCACCGGCACCGGCACCTCCACCCAGCCGGGCTCCCAGAGCTGGTCGTCGACCGGGTACCAGGGCAGGCCGAGACGGTCGGCCAGGCGCTCGGCGAGGGTGGACTTGCCGGCGCCGTACACCCCGTAGACCAGGATGCGCGACGGTGGGCTCATCCGCGGCAGCGTACGCCGCCGCCGC
>NZ_LRQV01000108.1 GCF_001567585.1 Micromonospora rosaria | reverse complement strand
GCCGCGGCCAGTGCGCCCCACCCACCTGCGCACCCACCTCGGCCGGGATCGGCGCGGCCGCGTCGGCGACGGTCACGGTCGCGGCCGGCCAGGCCGCGCGGACAGCGGCCTCGACCGCGCCGGGCGGCACCGTGCCCGGCACCCACACCCGGACGGTCAGGGCCCGGCCGGTCCAGGTGTACTCCCAGCCCACATGCGGGTAGCCGAACACCCGGCGCCGCCACACCGACGGCGTCAGCACGCCGACGAGGACGGTCCAGAACGCGGCGGCGGCCTCGGCGGTGACCTCCGGCGGCGCGGCGACGGTCAACCACCGCGCGCCGGCCGCGAGCCGGCGGTGCCGCCAGGCGAGGAGCTGGTCGTGGGAGAACACCGCGCCGACGACCGCGGCGGCGGCGAGAACGCCGAGCCACGGCCGGGCGACGACCCACTGCCCGACCTCGGCCGGCCAGGTCGGCGACGGGGGCGTCATCCGGCCTCCCCGATACCCGTGACGGCGATGGCGTGCTCGGCGGCCGACCCGACGGCACGGAACGGGATCCGGCTGCGGCCGGCCACGAGCAGACCCTCGCCGCGCGGCGCCGACAGCAGCAGACGCGACTCCCCGGCGGTCAGGTTGAACGCCTCGCGCACGGCGTCGATCGACTGCGTGCTCTGCCGCATCAACACCTGCGTCGCCGCGTTGGACACCACGGCGAGCCCGAGGTCGGTCGACAGCACATCCGCCGCGTCCTGAGTGATGACGCACAACCCGGCGGACCGCTTCCGGGCGGCCTTCGCCATCCGGAACAGGAACCGGCTGCCCTCACCGTCGCGCATCAACAACCAGGCCTCGTCCACCACCACGAGCCGCCGCCGACGCGCCGGCGTGGGCGGTGTGTCGATGCCCGACCAGATCGCGTCCAGGGCCAGCAGCGTGCCCACGGTGCGCAGCTCGTCGGGCAGGTGCCGCAGGCTCCACACCACCAGGTGCCCCTCGGCCCGCGTCGACGTCGGCCCGTCGAACAGGCTGGCGAAGTTCCCGACCGTCCACGGGGCGAGCCGGGCGGCCAGCTGCCCGGCGGCCGGGTCGCCGTCGGTGTCGAGGACGGCGGCCAGGTCCCGCAGCAGCGGCGCCGGCTGGCTCCAGGTGCCCGGGTCGGCGGTGATGCCCGCCGCGGCGTAGGTGGCGGTGATGGCCCGGTCGAGGGCGGCCCGTTCGGCCGGCGGCGGGGCCGCACCGAGCATCACCGCCACGAGGGTGTGCAGGTACAGGCCACGCCGGGTCAGGGTGTCGGGCCGGGTGTCGGCGGGCAGGTCGAACGGGTTGATCCGGACGCCGGGCTGGCCGAGCTGCACGACGGCGCCGCCCACGTGCTCGGCCAGCGGAGCGTACTCGTCCTCGGGGTCGATCACGCTGACGGTCGTGCCCTGATACAGGCTGCGCAGCACTTCGAGCTTGACGAAGTAGCTCTTGCCCGCGCCCGAGCGGGCCAGGACGACCGAGTTGTGGTTGTCCTGCCCCCACCGGTTCCACACCAGCACCCCGTTGCTGCTGGTGGTGACCCCGTAGAGCACCCCGTCGGGCGGGGAATGCGTGCCCGGGGCAGGGGCGGCAAGGTCCGCCGAGGCGAGCGGGAACGCCGCCGCCAGGGCGGAGGTGTCCAGGATGCGGCGCATCCGCAGCGGATCCACCCCGACCGGCAGCGTCGCCACCCAGCCCTGCTGGTGCCGGAACGTCGCCGGCTGCAGGTCCACCAGCACACCGGCGGCCGCCGACTTCATCCCGGCGGTGACGGTTCGCAGTTCGTCGAGGGTACGGGCGCGGACGGTGACGTAGATACCGACGTCGAACAACTTCGCCGCCCCCCTCGCCACCCGGTCGGCCAGGTCGGCGGCGTCCACCGCCGCCGCCTCCACCACCGGGTCACCCACCCGGCCCTGGTCGGCGTCGAGCCGGCGGGACGATTCGAGGCGGGCCCGCTGGCGCTTGAGCATCGGCGCCGCCACCTGCGGTGCGACAGGATCCACGTGCACCGCGACGTCGATCCGCCCGGGGTAGGACAACAGCGGATCGAGCCAGGCCGGGCCCACCTCGGCCGGATAGCCACACACCGCGAAGGTGGCGGCGTACCCGTCACCGACCCGCACATGCCCCGGCGTGATCGACAACGCGGCCGGAGACGGCATACCGTCCCCCGCTGCGACCTTCTTCGTTCTGCGGAACATGCCCAGATTCACGATGTACTCCGGAGGGTGATCGGGGTGCCCGGCACCGCGCGGGGGCCGGACACCGGCGGGGAGAACGGATCGACCGCAGTCGCCAAAGCTGAGGTGACCGCCGGCCCGTCCAGCGCGGCGGCCTCGACACCGAGGCCGGACAGGGCACGCACGGCCGTGTCGGCGGCGTGTTCACCGGTGACCACAGCAAGGACCTGCCGGCGTAGCGGATCACGCCGGGCGTCGAGGTCGAGCAGGAACCCGGCGTGATCGGCGGCGGCCGCCTGCAACGCCGGATGCGGCAGCCGCGGTGCGTGATCCACGACCGCCTGCGCGTAGCCGGTCAGGTCGTGGCGCTGCGCGGCCACGACGATCTGCGCTGGCCCGGTCAGCGAGTGCAGAAACCGGCCGAACGCGTCCACCAACGCGCCCTGCTCGCTGCCGGTGCGCAGGTGGATGTTCGTGGTACCGCAGGCGATCAGCACCTTGGCGCTGCCCTCGGAGGTGAGGACACCCGCCGGCGTGACTGTCGTTACCGGCGACCGCAGCGGCGCCGGAACCTCCGGCCTGCCGGCCACGACGGCCACCGAAGTGGCCCGCGCCGCGCCCGGTGCGAGGGTGCGCGGACTGCGGGACATCACGAACCCGTGCCGCAGCCACACGTCCAGCGGAAGGCCGTCGCGTCGACCGAGCGCCACCACGATCGCGGCAGCGAACCCGATCACCCCGGCGGCGATCCACGCCACCGGCGGCAGCAGGTGCCCGGCCGTGCGGTAGAGCCCGAACCCGGTCAGGCCGACACCGCCGATGATGCCGAGCTGCCGGAACGTCAGCCCGAACGCGATCCGGTCGGCCTCGCCGACATCAGCCGGGACGACGGTGCGGGGGATGGGGTCATCAGGGTTGCTCACGTGCCCCTCCAAGGGGGTAGGCGGTGCGGAATCCAGCGGTGGCAGTGGCGGGGGATCATGTCGGTCCCCGGACGGGCAGACGCCGGCCCGCACCGCGGGTCAGCCCCTGAAGTCCGACGGTCCGCAGGACGAGCCCGGTGATGTTCGGGCCCCGGCTCTGCCCGGTGACGAACCGGCGCATCAGGCTTGGGATCCTGACCGTGGTCCAGAGGACCACGATCACGAGCAGCAGGTTGAGCGTGTCCGAGCCGGGCAGGCCGAGCAGGACCGGCAGGTTCGACTCCGGGTCGGTCAGCAGGTTGATGCCCGCCGAGAACGCGACCGCCTGCAGCGCGGGTGTGGCCAGGCACCCCAACAGGGCACGCCACCACAGGTCGGCGGCGCCCTGCGTCCACGGGGTGGCGTAGCAGGCGAGGGCCACCGGTGCGACCCCGGCCAGGATGACCAGCAGCCCGATGCGCACGAGCCAGCCACCGACGAGTAGGAACATCAGCACGACGATCAGCAGCCCGATGACCACGAGCAGCAGCGCGGCGTTCTCGTCGGCCATCGCCGACCGGAGACGGGCCTGGACGAAGGTGACGGTTTCGGTGGTCGGCGCGGTCTCACCGGCCATCGTCACCGTGAGGGCGTTGGCGACGCCGATGAGCGCACCGGTCAGTGGGACCGCGAATGCGGACAGGACGAGCCCGACGACGAGCCGGGGGATCAGGTGCTTGAGGTGGTACTGGGTTTCGACGGAGTCGCTGACCATCACGGCGACGCCCGCGGCGATGATCGCGAGAACGAAGCAGGCGTTGACGACCAGCCCGCTCCTGCTGGCGATCGACTGGACCTGCGGCAGGACGGTCACGTCGGGCGAGACGAAGATCGACGACGTCAGGAAGGCCAGCAGCCCGCCGAGAAGGTCGACGACCCTCTCGGCGAGCCAGCGGACCAGGGCGGTCATCAGAGCGTTGACCATCATCGACGACATGTCAGCCGCCGAGAATGCCCTGCAACACCTGCAGCACCACCGGGGCCAACACAGCGAGGGCGTAGCCGACCAGGGCGGACCGGACGTTGCCCTTCGCCTGCTCGACCTGGGCCGGATCGCCGCCGGCCGCCATGTACCGCAGGCCACCGATGACCAGGAACATCGTCGCGACCAGCGCGATGATGCCCATGATCCAGCCGGTGATGTTGGAGATGACCTGGTTGATGCTGTTCACCGCCAACGGCTGCGGCGCGGCGGCGAGGTCGGACAGAACGGAGAGGGCCGTGTGCATAGCGGGACTCCACAAGAGGTCTGTGGGCCGCCGAGGTGGGGACCAGGGCGATACCGGTGTGGTCCGGTGGGGGCGCTCCTCCCTTACGTGTGACGAAGGGATCGCGGTGTCAGTACGCCGCGCCAGCCATGCCGGACCTTTGGCCCCGCCGGCGTGGTCCCCACCCGGCGGGCATGCCGTGGATGACATGCACCGCCCAGATCCCGACTGTCGGACCGATCGAACTCGGTGTTCGCCTGTCAGTTCCTGACACGACCGGTCACCGGTCACGCTGCCCTCTCAGGTGGCGTCCCCGTCCCAAGAACCTGCCAACTCGGCCGTGGCCGTGCCGAGGGATCCGGGCCCTCTGATCGAGTGGGGCAAGTTGGCCAGTTCCGTGGCCAGCAGTGAATCGGCGGTGGCGGCCGCTCGGCCGTCTCCCGTCTCGACCCGACATGCTGTGGTGGCGGCGCAGACCGACAGCGATGCAGCCGGGAAGCTCCCTGCGGTGAGACCGTAGAAGTGGGTCCCGACTGGCCCCAGCCGGTAGCGGCTGCCGCTCGCATCGGCGACGTCTAGGCTTGGCGTCGGCGAGCTTGCGGCGAGTTCGATGCCAGGGGCGCATCTCGTTCTCGCGGGCCTATCACTTATGCGGAAGCGGCCGGTGCCGTCGTCTTCTCCGGGGTAGCCGTGCGTTGCGGGAGGCGCCAGGTGAAGCTTGCTCCGGCGGCGGTGATGAGGAAGAGTCCGGCTACCACGAGACCGGCGGATGTGTGGGCGAGGGCCAGGCCGCAGGCGGCCGAGCCGAGTCCGGATCCCAGGTTGTAGCCGGAGCCGATCCAGGCGTTCGCCTCGACCTGGCGTTTCGTGGACAGGTGTTCGTCGACTAAGAGGTACGCCACGACGAACAGGGGTGTGACGGCGGCGCCGGCGAGAGCCACGGTGCCGTATGCCGCGGGTGTGGTGGCGGTCAGCGCCACGGCGATGGTGGCGGCAGCGAGGTAGGCCGCGATGAGGAAGTACCGGGTGCGAAGCGGCAGCTCGGTATGGATTTTCCCGTGGATGAGTCCGCCGACGGCGCCGCCGACGGAGAAGACGGCGAACAGGTAGCCCGCTGAGGTGATGTCGCCGGTCGCGGCAGCGATCGCGGGCAGGATCACGCTGATGCCGCCGGCGAAGATGCCCAGGCCGGCGATGGGCACGATGATGCCTTGCCCGACGGCGAGGCGGATCAGGCTGCGCCGGTCGGTGCGCTCGGGTGTGTCGGGTTCTGGCGGTGGTTGATTCGTGGCGGGTACCGGGTGGGATGGGGCGGTGGGAATGGCCACCAGGATGGCGACGGCGGCGAAGTAGATCAGAGCACCGGCCATCACAGTGACTGCGGGGGAGGCCAGGGTCATAGCGGCGGTGGCGACCAACGGCGCGACGATGAAGGTCATCTCCTCGACGATGGAGTCGACGGAGTGGACCTGGCGGAGTTGGTCTTTGCTCGTGACCGCGGAGGACCACCGGGCCCGCAGGGCAGCGCTGACCGGCGGGGCGGTGGCGCTGCACGCGGCGACCGCAACCAGGGCGGGGATGGTCCACTGCGCCCAGATCAACGCTACCGTGGCGACGGCGCAGCCCGCCTGGACCACGGCGAGAGTGGCCAGGGCGGCGGTGCCCCGCCGGTCGACCAGGCGGCCGCGCCGCGGCCCGGTCAGGGCGGTGGCGAGCATGAACACTGCGGCGGCCGCGCCGGCAACGGCGAATCCGTCCTGCCGGGCGAAGGCCACCACCAGCGCGAAGGGCAGTATCCCGCCGGGCAGCCGGCCCAGCGCGCCGGCGGCCAGCAGACTCGGTACCCGTGGGGTGCGGAGCACCGTCCAGTAGCCCGACGTGGCGGTGGTCGTCATGCCGCTGATGTCTCCTTTCGAACCGGCTAGCGGACGGGAGCCGGGGCGGCGAGGTTCGGCCAGCTGTGGGGGGCGACGGTAGCGTTCGCCCACTGTGCGGCCTGGTCGGCGGCGCGGCGTAGCGCGGGTAGCGCCTCGGCGTCGCGGGTCTGCACGCCCTCGACCTGGGCTACGCCGTTGGTGCAGCGGAGGGCGACCCGTCCGACGATCTGCCCGTCGTGGAGGACCGGCAGCCCGAAGTAGCCGCATTCGCGGCGGTCGGGTGACAGGTACGCCTCCAGCTTGTAGGCGACCCCGAACAGTCGCTGCATGCGGGGGCGATGCCAGATCAGCGAGTCGAACGGCGACAGTACCGTCAGGGGCGGAACGTGAACGGGTGCGGTGTCGAGGTGGTAGGCCGTGGTGAACGCCGGTGCGGTCCAGGTCTCGACCGTCACCGGCACCACGCCGGGCAGGGTGGGCATGATCCGGGCGACGAGCCGGCTGGGCATGCGGAAGTAGTCGGCGATGTCGTCTGCCGTCGCGACGCCGAGCGCCCGCAGCGCGATGTGACAGAGCTGCCGTAGGCAGGACTCGTCGTCCAGTTCGTCGTGCCGCACATCGGCAGGGATGACGTCGGTGGAGCGGGCGTACTGCCTCATCCACGCCCGGCGGCGCACGCAGGCCAGTTCACCGGTGGCCAGCAGCCATTCGGCCGCCCACTTCAGTGGGGAGCTGCGGTCCCATCCGCTGCCTTGCGAGCCGCCCAGGTCTCGTACCGTGACGGCGCCTCTGTCGTCGACGAGGCCACGGACGTGGGCCACCGCCTCGGGCTCGATGGTGGGTCCGGTCCACCGGCCGGCCTGGAACTGACGCCGGCGAAAGGCGAACAGGGGCCAGGACCGCAGCGGCACGAAACACGCCGCGTGGGCGTAGTACTCGAACGCCAGTGGCGCGGGTACGTCCGTGCCCAGCGCGACCTGCGCAGGCTCGGACGGAACCCCCCGCGTAAGCAGGACCAGTTCGTGGGAGCGGCGCACCACGTTGATCGTGTCGATCTGGATGCAGCCCAGGTCGTCGAGCAGGGCCCGAGGATCTGGAGGCGACCCCGTCGGCCGGGTCAGCTGTTGTGCGGCGAGCCCGATCGCACGGGCCTGTGTGAGGCTGATGCTAGGCATCGGACCCGTCTTCCTCGATCGCGTCCGGATACGTGGCGCGGGCCCGGAGGCTGTCGGCATGCAACAGCACCAGCCGAGCGATCTCCTGCCCTCGGCGCACCCTCGTGGCCTTGGTCGGCCGGACCGCGATGGCCGCGGTACCTGCGGCCGTCATCTTGTCGCACACGGTGCTCGATAGGATTCCGGTCGGCACCTGCAGGCCCGTGTCGTTGTCGGATGGGAGCACCAGCAGGAAATACCCGCGCGTGATCTGCGGGGTCCAGCCAAGTCGCCACTCCACGGTGCCCTGCCCGTTGGGTAGGAACATGTTTTCCCAGCGCCCTGCCAGTGACCGGTATTGATACAGGTGCAGCCAGGCGGATTCGGCAACGGCGAGCGCTGTGCCTTCCCGTTGCCACAGTTCGCTGGCACCGGCCGCCGTCGCTGCGGCCTGTGGGTCGTCACCTGACTCCACCTCTACCTGCTCCAGTGGAGTGAACGCAACATCCACCGGGCTGCACACCCGCCATCCCAGTTCCTGGCCCATTGCCCACGGCGGGCAGAACTCCGGCGCTCGATCGCGGCGCGCCCACCGAAAGGAGTCGCGCAGCAACGCCGACTCGGACTTGGCACGCTCGCGGTCCACCCGGGCGGCGCGGGGCGCGAGCGCCCACGGGTACGGCGCCGCGAACGTCACCGACACGCTGGTCATCCACCATTCCTGTCCGAAGGGGACGTCGGTCCCCGCGCCTGGGAAGCGCGCGGGGACCGACGTGCTGACTATCATTGAGAATTTCTCTTCTTGCTGCAGCGGTGTGATTCGGTGTGCAGGAAGAGTCTAGTTGTTGCTGTCGTGTAGAAGGGCCAGGGCGAGGAGTGTCTGCCGTCCGGTGTCGAGCGCCCCCAGCATGATCGCTGCTGTTTGCGGTGCTCGCGGTTGCGATCCGCGAGGTGGTTCAGGGTGCGGCTGACCGCGAGATCGTAAACGGGGGGACAGCACAGGCAAGGCCCTCGGTCGGGGCATCGGGTTCTGGTCGATGTGCTGCCTTACCTGGGCCTCGCCCGCTTCGATATCCGGGCTATGCACACCACTCTTGCATCTGTCAGGAGCAGGTGGAAAAGCCTCAGTGCTTGTAGGTCAGGCCGGGGTCGGCTGGTTGCCCGTCAGGGAGGCTGCGGCCCGTTCGAGGCGGTCGCTGTCGAAAGCAACCCGATCGGGGTTGAAGATCGCCACGCTGCACGGCCCGTGCCCGACCGGCAGGTGCTCGTAACGCGGCTTGCTGTCTTCCGATGCCAGGTCGACGCCCTCCAGGTGCACCACCGACAACGAGTGGGCCACCACGTCGGGAACCTCAGGGTCGTCGAAGATCCGCGAGAACGCCGAGCAGTACACGGTGTTGTCGGTCTCGTCCACCGCGATACCACGCGGCCCCGGCCCTACCGGAATGGTGCGCGTGACCTCCAGCCTCTCCATGTCGATCACCGCGATCCGGGACTTGCGCTCCAAGGTCACCAGCGCGTAGGCGTTGTCCGGGGTGAACGCCACCGCGCGGGCACCGTCGATCGGCACCGGAACCCGGGCTATGACTCGATCGGTCGACAGGTCGATGACCGGAACCTCGGCTACCGAATTGCAGGCCACGAACAGCCGCGACCCGCTCCGGTCGATGTTCACGCTGTACGGGTGGGTGTTCTCCCCGACCCGGATACGGGCCACCTCCCGCACCAGGTCCGGTCGGCCAGTGGCCAGCCCGGCTAGGTCCAGCTTGGCGATGTAACCGGATCCCCAAATCGACACGTACGCGAACTGGCCATCCGCCGTTACCGCCATGTGCCGCGGGTCACGGCCCACCGCCACCTGGCACAGCTCCTGCCTGCTCTCCAGATCCACCACCGACACGGTGTTGGAGCCGGAGTTGGAGACCAACAGGTACCGCTCGCCCGGGACGATGCCCAACCCGCGAGGCCCGAACCCCACGGTGATCCGCGCGACCTCCCGCCGGGTCAGGGCATCCAGCTCCGAGACGGTGTTGGTGCTGGTGTTGGAGACGAAACCACGTCCGTCGCGGGTGAACTTGACCGCGCCCCGCGGCGCGTTGCCCACGGCGATCTCCTTGACCACTGTGTGCCGGGAACCCTCCTTGCGGATCACCGTGATCTGGCCGGCATCCGTGTCGGTCGAATAGATCTCTACTGCCATGTCGCACACCCTCCGTGATTGAGCGACTACAGGAGCGAACCCCAGGTTAGTCATCGACACGCCAGCGAGCAACGGCCTGCTTCGATCAGTGCTAGCGAGGTGTTGCCAGCGGGTGCCGTCAAGTCGTCGGTGTAACCGGGGTGAATCGGTGTAACCGGGGTGAAGTAGCCACTACCGTCCGATAGGGAGACGACCGTCGAAGGTGATCTCGAAGGCGTTCAAGGCCGCCTTCCAGCGGAGAGGCTGTAACAGCCGTAGGTCAGGGCCCGAGCGAGCGATAGAGCATCCACATCGGCGCTGACGTGGTGCTTCAACCGTGACCTGCAGCGATGGACCAGCCCAACATCATGTGTGATCAGCAGCCGTGGAGGAGGCGACCGGGCCGGACAGGTCACCGCGTACGACAGCTGCGGCCACGATCCGCTCAGCGCGGCGGCGGCGCATCCGCAGGGCCGGTGCGGTCACACCCTGGTCGGCGGCCAGATGCTCGATCAGCGCGTCACCGAACCGGGTTGCGCTGATCAGCTCGGCGCTGTCGGCGCTGATGAGCCCGGCGGCAGCAGCCCGGCCGAGAAGCAGGTCCGGGTGCCCGTAGGGCATCTTCGGCGACCGTGATCCGCTCGGCAGGTCCAGCGGCAGCTCCTCGCTGTCGTCGGCCGTGACGGCCGTGACGCCTGCGCGCCAGGCCGCCCAGCAGAGCCGCAGCCAGAGCCGGGGCGGGGCGAGGTCCGCCGTGCGCAGGGCGTAAAGGAATCCGGCGAGGACTTCGGAGTCGACGTCGTCGGCGTGCCTCGTCCGGCCGCGGCTGATCTTCGCGGCGAGGCGGGTCAGCGCGGGGAGCGCGACGCCGATCGCGCCGACGACCCAGGCCGGTCCGCGGTGGCGGGCGTGGTGGGCGAGCTCTCGCCACAGGGCGTCGGTGGTGTCGTTGTCGTAGCGCTCGTACATCAGCAGCGCGCGCAGCTCGTCCAGCGGCAGCGTGGTGTCCGGCAGACCCGGTATCGGCCGTGCGTCGAGGGCCAGCGGCGCGGGTTCGCAGGTCAGGAGCGCGAACGCGGTCTCGGCGGTGGTCAGCGCGGTGTCGGCCGTCCGGGTGCGCATGGTCGGTGCCATGGTGATGTCCCCTCGACAGGGAGCCCTCGCCGGGTGCGAAGGCGCCGAGGCCTCGATTGGGGCAGTCCGACCTGACACCAGCAGCGGCTGTCAGATCGGGACAGGTCGTGGCTGGTCCGGTCAGGTTCGCCCAGGCAGCACGTCCCGTGGCCCCGCCGACCGGCGCTGTCAGACGCGTCGGGTAGCGGGTGCTGTCAGACCGGGGATGGGTTCGATCGGGCTGTCAGCGGCGCACTGGGAATCGTCAGTACGCCCCGCCGGTCCGGGGGCCACCACGCCCATGACCGACAGAATTCCGCGCCGCGCACCGGTCCCCGTGGGGGATGTGGTGCCCGGCGACCCGCCCGTGCCGATCACCGTCTGGCCGGTTCCCGCCCCGCAGCAGAGCGAGAGCATGTCCACCGCGATGGGCGTGCGGCTGGTCCACAACCTCACCCACCCCTGCGATCTGGTCGTCGACCTGACCGTGGGGCCGCAGCTGGCCCGCGCGGTCATCGCCGCGCGCCGCCGCAGCCACCTTCACCCGGCCCGCCTGTTCGGCTGGGGCCCGGAGCCGGCGGCGCTGATCGTCGCCGGCTGGCCGCCCGACGACACCTCCCCGCGCGGGTTCTTCGCCCGCTGCCGCACCGGCCTCGTGCCGGGCGGGTGCGTGGCGGTGCTGCTGCCACACGGCGACGTGACCCTGCCGGTCGACGTCGTCATCGCCGCCAAGCGGGCCGGGCTGGCGTACCTGCAGCACATCGTGGCGGCCGGCCAGGCGCCCCGACGTGGTCAGCGCACGCAGCTCGACATCCACACGGACGTGCTGATCCTGACCCGCAGCGCGACGGACCCCGGGGGCGGCGATGGCTGAGCCCCTGCCGGTCACGTCGGTGTGGCTGACCTGCCAGCAGCCCGCCCGGGACCAACGTCGAGGCCGCTACGTACGGGCGACCTCCAGCCATCCCGGCAAGATGCTGCCCCACCTGGCCGCGCACGCCATCAGCTCCTACACCGCACCCGGGGATCTGGTGCTCGATCCGATGTGCGGGTCCGGCACCACCCTGGTCGAGGCCATGCACCTCGGCCGGCACGGACTCGGCATCGACATCGAACCCCGGTTCACCGCGCTGGCCGACGCCAACGTCGCCCTGGCCGCGTCGCAGGGCGCGCCCGGTACCGCGCAGGTGCTCACCGGCGACGCCACCGTCCTGCTCGACCTGGTACCCGCGTCGACGGTCGGCAGGGTGGGGCTCGTGCTCACCTCACCGCCGTACGGGCGCGGCACCCACGGCCTGGTGCAGACGACGGACACCGGGGTCCGCAAGCGCAACCACCTGTACGGGGACCGGGAATCCGGCAACCTCGCCTACGGCGGATGGTCCCGCCTGCTCGACGGGTTCGCCGCGATCCTGGCCGCCAGCCACCACCTGCTGCGCCCGGGCGGGATCGTGGTGATCGCCTGCCGACCAGTGCGCCGCCACCGCGATGACCTGATCGACCTGCCGGGGGAGCTCCTGGCGGTCGCCCGGGCGGTGGGGCTGGTGCCGGTGCAGCGGTGCGTGGCGATGCTCGCCGCGGTCCGGGACGGGCGGATCGTGCACCGCGCGTCAATGTTCGGGATGTTGTCCGTCCGCCGGTCCCGGGACGAGGGTCTACCCGTGCACTTGATCGCGCACGAGGACGTGCTGGTCCTGAGACAAGGCGACCCGCCGGGTCGCCGCCGTCCGGCGATCACGAGCTGACAGCGAGGAAGCAGGGTTGTCAGGTCCGGCCAGCAGGCCGGACCTGACAACCCCGCCACCGCCGCAGCCCGGCGCATAGCCTGAAGACTCTTCTCTTTTCCCCTGTGCTGATCTGACGCGTCCGCGACGGCATCGCGCCCACCTTCCCGGTCGGCCGCCGTCTGCCCGCCCCAGGCACCCAGCACTCACCACCCGCCCCGTCGCCCTCCCGGCGCGACCGGACACGGCACCCCAATCCCTCGCAGGCGGCCACCACACGGTGGGCGCCTTCCTTCCATGTCCGCAGGAGGACACATGCCTCGTCCCACGTGGCACCCGACAGACGCCGGCGACTCCGATCACACCCCCGACGTGCCCACCGTCGGCACCGCGATGACCGACGCGAGGACGGCGGAACAGATCCGCATCCTGCACCTCGACACGACCACCGCCATCGAGCAGCGGCGGACCCTGGCCGCCGAAGCCCGCGCCGCTCTCCTCGCCGCACTGCACGACCGGCTGATCTGCCGACCCGGCTGCGAGGACGCCCTCGCCACCTGGGGACTGGAACCCCTGCCCGACCGGTGGACGATCTCCGCGCAAGCCCAGCTGTCGTACACGCGGTCGCACACCGACCATGACGAGGCGCGTGAGCAGGCGCGCTGGGGTGTGCCGGACGAGCTGCGGTGGATGGACCCGCCGGTGGCGGTCTATCCGCGACAGGTCATCGACGTGACACCGGCGCCGGCCGGGCCCGACCAGTCGGGGCCGCCGCGGTTCGACATCACCGTGGAGGTCACCTTCCGGACGTGGGTCACGGCGACCCGGGCGGCCGACGCATACGAGGCGGCACGCACGGCGACGCAGGCCCAGCTGCCGGCGCTGGCTGCCGTCGGCGTCACCCTGACCGGCCTGGTGTGGCAGAACCCCGACTGCCCCGACACCGCCCCGGTAAACGACATCGACACCGGCCCGCAGACCGTGGCCGGCGCGGCACAGGAAACCGACGCCGATGACCTCGCCGTCGCGACGTCGGCACGGGACGCGGCGGTGCAGGCGCTCGCCGGCCTGCGGCGCAGCATCCGCGCCCGCGCGATCCGCGCCCTGGTCGACGACGAGTTCGGCGGCATCTTCCAACACCACGCTCAGCGAGTCGACAGGTTCCTGGTCGGTCTCGGGCTCGACCCGCTGCCCCGGGCACATCCCGTCACGGTGATCGCCGACCTGACGCTGCCGGCGGGTGACGGCACCGTCCAGGACGCCTGCGACGCGGCACGCGCCACGATGCGGGCGGTCGTCACCAGCAGCCCCGACGAGACCCGGCCGTGGACCGCCTACGGCTGGGTTGTTCCCGAGCAGGCCACCTGCGACCAGGACGGCTGGCGGGTGCCCTGGCAGCACGAGTACCAGATGCTGCTCCGCGGCCACGCCACCGCAGCCGACGCCGGCGCGGCGGCTGAGGCCCTTGTCCGCGCGGACCTGACCCGCGCGCTGGCCGGCATCGCCCACCAGCTGGTGACGGTGACCGCCACCGTCGAGCCCGCCGGTGTCGACATGTACCTGGACCCCGACCGCGACTGAAGCAGCCCGGCGGGCTCCCTACACGCACCCCCACCGGTCTGCGCTGCGCGGTGCCCCGCCGGCTCGTGTCCGCTCACCACCACGTCGCACCCCTTTGACCCGACAATCCGATAGGAGAACACCGTGTCGCTGCCAGAGAACAGGCTGACCGTGCGATCCGAGGCCGACCTCGTGGCCGCCCTGCCCTACCTCCTCGGTTTCCGCCCCGACGACGGCAGCGTCGTCGTGATGGTCAACCGGAACGGCCGGATCGTCTTCACCGCCCGGGCCGACCTGCCCGCTCCCGGCGCCCCCGTCCACCAGCTCCTCGACCTCGCCGCCCACCTGGTGCCCGTCGTGCGCCGGCAGCAGCCGATCACCGACGTCATCCTCACCGGCTACGGCAACCCCGACCACGTCGATGCGGCCCTGCGAACGATCGGCGAGGCGGTGACCGCCAGCGGCGTGACCGTCCGGGAGATGCTGCGGGTGACCGGTACCCGGGTGGTCAACCTGACCTGCGAGAAACCGGCCTGCTGCCCGCCGCAGGGAATGCCGTTCGACCCGACCGCCTCGCTCGTCGCCGTTCAAGCGACTGCCGCCGGACTGGTCGCGCTACCGGACCGGGCAGCCGTCGCCGCCCGGTTCGCGCCCGTCGCCGGGGCCGCCCGCGACGCCGTGCAGCGCGCCACCGACGATGCGCTCGCCTGGCTCGAGGCAGTGACCGCCGCCGGCACGAACGCCGTGGACGCGGTCGGCGCGCAGACGGTCCGTGACGCGCTGCGCCAACCCGACAAGCGACTCAGCGACGGCGAGGCGGCCTGGCTCACCGTGCTGCTGACCCGAACCTCGGTGCGGGACCTGGCCGTCGACCTCACCGAGCCCACCGACCAGCACGTCACGTTCTGGGCCGAGGTCACCCGCCGCGCCCACGACACGCTCGTCCCCGCACCGGCCACCCTGCTCGCTCTCACCGCCTGGCGCTGCGGTGACGGCGTCCTGGCCACCATGGCAGCCGAACACGCCCTCCAGGCCGACCCCCGATATCACCTCGCCCACCTGCTGCGGCAGGCGTTGCACGCCGGGCTACCGCCTTCCACCTTCGAGCAGGCCACCGGCAGCACCCGCACCAACCCCACGACCCCGTAGCCGCACACCGTCGATCAGCGCCGCACACCTGCTCGCGACCGTCGGCCGCTACGCCACCACGATGCCCTGCGACCTGCCCCGTGGCAGCGCTGCTCCACCAGATGCCGGGGTGCGTTCAGCGCCTTCTGCCCGACCGGAACGGGTGGCGTGTCCCGGACACCACAACGCCACGCGCGAGACACCACTGTCAACCAGAGGGGAACTCGGTCCCGTCCAGGTCCCGCTTCGACCCGCGCCCCTGACGGGGGGAGCGGACGGTGCCAGGCTGTCGGGTTCTGCGGACGTCCGGAACGGGCAGCCCTCGCCAGCCGTGCGCCGCCGGCTTGACGCCTCGCGCGGCGGCACCGCGCCCACCGCTTCCAGCCGGCCGCCGCCCGCCTGGATCCGCCACCCACCTCCGCCGCGCCCTCGACCAGGGCGCGGAATCGGCATCCCGTGAGGCGGCCGCCACCTGGTGGCCGCCTTACGGCTGTCCCCACTCCGTGCGACAGGCGTGGTGATCCGGCACCGGATCACGCGCCTGTCCACGACCCGTGTCGTCGGGCCGATGCCCGGCCGACCGCGCGAACCCGCGCACCCCATCCGGGCGCCGCTGACAGGCGTGCCCGGATGTCGCCCACCCACAGGAAGGACTTCCGTGCCACATCACGGCCTCACCCCGCCCGGCGCACGCCGCGCCACCTCCGACTGTCGCCGGCACCCCGACGTCGCACCGCACCTGCTCGCGCTTCTCGACACTCCCCGGGGCGGTGACCGCCACGCCGGCACCGCCCGCTGCCTGACGCGGGGCACGCTCCACCGGATGCACCATGCCCTCACCGGCCCGGGGCGCACCTCGGCGGTGACCTCATGACCGTGCCCGAGATTCCCGCCATCCCGGTGCGCCTGGCCCGACAACCCGTCCTCGGCGGCCTCGCCGTCCCGTGGATCACCGCCCGCACACCCGACGGCCGGCACCGCTTCGGCGCCGTCGACCACCAGCGGCACACCCGCGCGCTGCGCGACCGGCTCTGCCAGACCTGCGGCGACCCCCTCGACCCGACCCGGATCGTCCTCGCGATGCGCGACAGCGACCTGCGGCTACTCATCAGCTGCGAACCGGCCATGCACCCCGTCTGCGCCGCCTACTCCGCGACCGGCTGTCCCATGCTGGCCGGCCGGATGAGCCACTACCGCACATCCCCGCCAGCCGAACAGCGCGCCGACCCCGGTGTCATCAGCCACGGCGACCCCACCGGCAGCCGTCCGGCGGCACCCGCCGAGCGCTGGCACCTGCTCTGGGCCACCGGCTACCGGCCCGTCACCCACCCGCTCACCGACCAGCCCGCCGCGCTGCTGCTGCCCGAACAGATCCTGCGCGTCCGACCGATCGGCCCGCCCACCGCGCCGAGCCCCGCCGACCACGGCCGGGACACCCCGACCGACCCCGAAGCCACACCTGACCCGAACGGAGCGCTGCCATGACCCTGCACGTCATCGCCGTCTATCACAACACCGAGAGCTGGTTCCTGCCCTACCAGTCCGGCCATGCCCTCACGCAGGTCATCTCCCACTGGCGGCACCTGCCCAGCACCGCCACCCCGGAGGAGATCGCCACCTGGACCTACGACCTGTTCAACGTCGACCTCGACCACCTGGAGACCAACCGTGCACGGCCGAACGGAGAAATCGACTTCCTGACCGCCTGCACCTACCGGCTCCTGGGGCTGCGGTCGCTGTCCACCGGCGACGTCATCGCTGTGACCGCCAACGGCCACACCACCTGGCTGGCGTGCGAGCTCATCGGCTGGGAACGCATCACCACCCCCACCACCCTCACCGGCACACCGCTCACCGCCGAGACCGTCTACCAGCACCTCCGGCGACACCATGCTGCGTGAGCACCCGTGCCACCGTCACCCGCCGGGGCAGCACACCGACACCTGCCTGACCGGCCCCTGCGGCTTCTGCGGCACCACCCTGCAGGCCATCGCCTCCGGTGAATGCCGCTCCTGCCTGCGCATCGTGTGCGAGGCCTGCGACGGCGGCTACGACCCCGACCGCGGCCCCATCTGCCACCCCTGCACCCAGCCTGGCACCGGCCCCCGCGCCCGCCCGGCCACCTGACCCGGACACCGGGTCCACCACCCACCGATCACCCACATGCTCCGCCGGCCGCGCCGAGCGACCACCTCACCACACGGAGGTTCCGCATGACACCCCGATGGCTCCCGACCATCGCCATCACCGGCAGCCGCCTGTTGCGCGCCGAACTGCGCACCGTCGAACAGCAGTCCGGCCACGACTTCGAGTACGCCGACTCCGTCCCCGCAGGCCGCCGCTACGCCAGCCGCCGCCCGTTGATCATCATCGGGTCCGACCTCGTCGCCCGAGTCCGCAAACCCCTGTCCTGCCGCGGCATCGTCGTCGTGGCCACGGTGAACCCTCCCGACGCGCGGGTGTGGACGCACGCCGGACGCGTCGGAGCGACCTACGTCATCGTCCTCCCCACCGCATGCTCGTGGCTGGCCGAGCACCTCCTGCGCGAGGCCCGCAGCCGATGACCCGCCGCACCCGCGCACGGCCGGCAGCCACCACCGCCTGACCGAAACCGGGGGACCGGCCGTCGTCCCGCACACGGCCCGGTCGACGCCCTGAGGGCCCGCTCGCCACACGCAAAGGACCGCCGAGCCCGCACGCGGTGCCTGCCGCCCAGGGCAGGCACCGAGCACCACACGGCCCGCCACCCGGCGGGCCGGCGTCGTTCAGGACCCGGGACGCCCCGCTGGACAACGTCGCGTCCCGGGTTCTCCACTGATGGAGGAACCCAGTGTTCACCACCCCCCTCGTGATCGCCAGCATCGTGGCGGCCACGCTCGGGGCCGCGGTCGGCTACCTGGCCACCCGGCCCACCACCCGCCGGCTGCGCACCGAACTGGCCGACGCCGCCTGGCACCTGACCCATGACCCGCTCACCGGCCTGCTCAACCGCACCGGACTGCGCGCCATCCACGCCGTCATCAACGCGGCGACCGGACCACAGCCGATCATCGTCATGCTCATCGACCTCGACGACTTCAAAGAGGTCAACGACCGCTACGGCCACGACGCGGGCGACGACGTGCTCATGGAAATCGGCGACCGGATCACCCGGATCATCCACACCCACGGCGGCATCGCCGCCCGGCTCTCCGGCGACGAGTACGCCGCCCTCCTGCCCGTGCCCCACCAGCCCGTCGGCGACATCGCCGACCGGACCGCCGCCGCCATCGCCACGCCCATCAGCGTGCAGGCCGACACCCGCGTGGCCACGATCACCGTCACCGCCAGCGTCGGCATCGCCCGCGTGGCCAGCACCGACGCCCTCGAAGAGGTTGCGCTGCACCGCGCGGACATCGCCATGTACCACGCCAAACACCACGGCGGCGGCCACAGCCTCTACACCCCCGGCATGACCATGCCCGACCGTCAGCGCCGGCGCGGACCGCGCCTGCGTGACCTGCGCCGCCACCAGGGCGGAGACGCCGAATGAACCTCGCGACCCTTACCGCTTGCGCGACCTGCCACCTGGCCCTCACCGAGACCACGGACGGGCACCGCACCACGTTCCGGCATCCCGTCACCGGCCGCCACGACGTCGTGCCCGTCGACGCCCGCAGCATTCCGCAGGTGTTTGACCGCTGCCACACCTGCACCGCCGCCCCGCCGGTCTGGAACTACCGCACCGGACTCCTCCAGATCGCGGCCCTCCCGGCTGGCGTCGTCGAGACCTACAACGACCAGTGGCACGTCTGCTACCGGTGCGCCCAACTCATCGAAGCCGACGACTCCGACGCGCTCACCGCCCACTGCGCCGCCCTCATGCTGTGGCCGCCCCGCAGCGCCGAGTACGCCGTCCTGGGCACGCTGCATCGGGGCATCGTCATCGGCCGCGACGGCAGGACCCTGCTCACCACCACCGAATGGCCACCGGCCCGGCTCACCGCCGACATGCTGCCGAAGATCCGCGACCGGCTCACCGGACTCCTGCGCAGCCCAGCGGACCTGCCCGCACCCGTCAACGACCCCGGCGACCGTCGGACCCTCGCCCACCAGCTCGACATCGCACCCCTGTACTGGATCAACCACGAGTTCACCGACATGGTCAACCACGTCAGCGGCACCCAGCCACCAGCAACGGTCACCGACGACCTCGTCGTCTCACCGTCCGGACTCATCGCCTGGCCCGAACCGGTCGGCAGCACCCGGCAGCTCGCCGCCGTGTCCTGGACACCCCACGCCGACGGATGGCAGGTCACCGGCTACCGCAGCATCGGCGGCACCGCCGTGGACGACGACCTGATGCCCGCACTACGCCACGAGATCGGCTGGCTTGTCCCCATCCACGCCGAGCACCTCACCCGACGCACCAGAATCGACGGCCGCCACCCCCTCGGTGCGCTGATCACCACCTGGCTGCTGATCACACAGCAACTGACCGAGGCCGTACCGGCGAAGCTACCCAAGGGCACCACCAAGGCGTACCAACGCGACCGGAGGCCCGCGCCGGAGGTCAGGATCATCCGGATCAGACCCCGCAGCACCACCCCACCGGCCCCACAGCGCCAAGCCGCCGGGGGCCCTGCCCCGGCGAAGCCCGATCACCGGTTCTGGGTCTCCGGCCACGAACGCCAGCAGCCCTACGGACCCGGCCGAAGACTCCGCCGCACGATCACCGTCGAACCGTTCCTCAAGGGCGACGACGACCTGCCCATCAAGCTGAGCACCACCGTCCGCGTACTCGGTGGCCAGGCTACCGACAAGAAGCAGGACGCCGAGGACGAGTAGGCAGCACGTACGTGGTGGTGGGACGGTCCCACCACCACGCACGTATGCCGCCCCTTCTGCGTTCCGCCGGATCATCATCACGAGACCGGTCAGGGGGCGCCCCCGTGCAACGGGGCTCCCGATCGTTCTTTGACGCCTGCCCCACCGGCCGGTTGGCCGGCGACAACACTGAGGCTTTGCTGCCCATCTTGACCTGTGTAGTCACGGTGACGGTCGAGCCGCTGTCCTCCAAGGCCAGTGTGCCGTCCGTGAGAACTCTCGGGCTGCAACGCCTGGAACTCGGCCGGCGAGGCGAGCGTTCAACGCTATGCGCCAAGGCGTAAATATACCTTTTGTTTGCATTGCCTTCGAATGTTACTATTGTTAACAAGTCGGCGGTGCGTCTGGCTGGCTTCCGCAGTGGCCGCCCGGCCCGGGGTCGTAATGCCATGACAGTGAAGCTGAGTGAATTGGGTCGGCGGGTCGTGTGCGAATTGCAGTTGCAACTCGTAGGGTGTCGGCATGTAACTTGCCGCTCGTGCGGTGCAAGTCGCATGAGGGATGATCCTGCACGTCGGAGGTGGGAACGCGCCGTCTCGTGAGGGCCGAGGGGACCCCTTGGTCACTGAGACTTGCCTCCACCCCGCCATCCTAGAACACCTGTTCGTGCAGGAGATCTTTGTCGTGCCCTGTGAACCCTGTAAGGGTCGCAGGTATCGGGGGCGGTCGTTCTTGGGTCCAGGGGGCCTAGCGGGTGGGGGTGGGCTCAGCGCGGCTCACCGACTCTGGGGGTGATCGGCTGGCTGTGCCTCGTTGGCGCCCTCTAGAGGGCTACGGAGGTGCCGTTCCTCCTCACCGTGCCGGACCTCACGGCGTGAAGAAAGTTGATCCATGCTGCCGGGGATACTGCGATGGAATCTTCTGCCGCTTTGGTGTCACCGATCGAGATGGCGCTGGGGTACCGGGTAACAGTGATGCAGCTATCGAGCTGACACTTTGTGCTGCGCCGCGTCCACAACAGCTGCTGGCCATTGTCGGAAGGCATCGCTCCTCCATCTCGAACATACTAAACGAAGAGGCCTCGTCTATGGGTGTAACGGTTCAATGTGATCCCACGCCGTCCAATAGTGCAAGTGGAGCGAACTCAGGCCTGATCCGCCTGCCCCGTGAGCGCGTGCAAGTTCCACGCCTAGGATCCGCAATGGGCATGGAGCGTACCCAGGGTAGCAGGAGTAAATTCCGCCAAGGTAGATCTTTGCCCGGCTTTCCCGCGAATGCCGGGCATGCTGCCTGGTGCGGTGACGAGTGGCCGTTTGCCGCCACCTTCCATAGGTATGGAAATTGTCAACAGCACCTTCCTGCGACAGCGTTGCAGAGTGCAACTTCCATGCAGGGGGTCAAGTCGGTATGACGTATGTTCAAGGGCCAACGACCAACCGCCGGCGCCTCCGTGTCGCTCTGCGGGACATGCGGGAGAAGCAGGGGCGCACGCTCGATGATGTGCGGAAGGAGGTGGAGTGGTCCTTCTCGAAACTCATCAGAATTGAAAGCGGAGTCGTTAGCGTGTCAGTCAGCGATCTCAAGTCGCTATTGCACGTGTATGGGGTCACGGATCCTCAACTGGTAGAAGAAATGACGGAGCTGGCGCGACGCTCTCGGCGGCGACACTGGGCAAGCGAGTACCGTGACGTAGCCACAAGTGCCTACATGGACTTTTTGGGATACGAAGATGATGCCCGGTCTATCGTCCAGTATCACCCCATGGTCATCCCTGGTCTCTTGCAGACAGAGGACTATGCGCGATGCGTCATCGAAGCGACCACTGTGGGCCCTGTCGACACGTCGGTCGTCGAGGGGCGGGTCAGGCTGCGAATGGCGCGCCAAGAGCGTCTATTTCGTGAATCACGGGAATGCAATGTGCGATTCATCATCGATGAAGGTGTGCTTAGTAGGAGCGTTGAACCCTCCGGTGTGATGAAGGATCAACTCAGGCACCTCATTGACATGTCGGAGAAGCCCCAGGTCAGCATCCTGATTCTTCCCATTGCGGCCAGAGTTGTCCGGCGATTCATCGGCCCGTTCTCGCTTCACGAATTTCAGTCGGAACGGGACTCGGACGTTGTCTACCTCGACAGCGCCCCTCATGATGTGGCGCTTGTCGAGGACGCCCAGGTAGAGAGCTACAAGGTGATCATCGGTGAGCTGGCAGACGCCTGCTACAGCGAAGCTCGGTCACGTGAGCGTCTTCGAGAGCAGGCGCTTTTGGAGAGCGGCTAATGCCGCTATCGCCCGTCTGGCGAGGGAAGCTTCGCGGTGCCGGCCTCGATACCGCCGCGGGCGCTCTGCGGCCTGGCTCGTGTAGTGCTGCCACTCGATCGACGAGGGGACCCGCCCGCCCGGTTCCGGGGTACGCCCTGGCGGACCGGGAGTAACCGTCACCGACAGGGAGGCCGTGACAAAAATGTGCGCAGGCAGTCGTTCGTCGGGCGGCGCCGTGATGAGCATCCCGAGGGCAGGAACGACCAGCGAGGTTCCGGCCTCGCGGAGCCGGACCAGAGGTGTGTTTCCGTTGTCTTTTTGCCTCGTAGAGAACCTGGCTGTTGCTGCAGCCGCCATCCCCGCGCCTGTCGCCCGCCTGGAGCAGGTCCTCCGAGCCTGCTCGCACCACCCGACGCCTTCGAACTGTGTGTTCACGGTATGCTCTTCCTGCTCAGGTCCCAAGCCATATGGCTTTTGGCCATATGGCAGATCCGGTCCGACACTCGGAACAACGAGGCTGGCTCGCGATGGTTGTGGCCGATCCCGTCGTTGTCCCACGGCATGTAGCCGGTGATGGCCGTCAACGTGCCGGTACGGGCGTCTCTCCTGTCCGCCGATCGACGCCTCAGGGCCTGGCGGATGGTGTTCTCGGGAGCCAGCCGGTGAAAGGAAGCGGCGGAGGAGCTTCACGCCTGTCGCCTGCCCGAGCTGGCGCTCAGGCAGGGCGCTGGGCGAGGGAAAGCCCGCACGTCGACAGTTGGGCCACCTCGTCACACCTGCGCCACCAACCGCTTCCGTCTGCGTCGTGGGAGGTCGTCGTGTGCGAGTCATGTCTGGCGCGTCGGGCAGCAGTGGGGCAGGGCGTACCCGCGGATGCCGGTTGCATCCTGCTCGGCCTCTACGGCAAGGTGACTGCTCACCGACAGCTACCCGCCAGTCACGCAACGGCAGCCGGATGGTTTTACAGCCGGACGGATGGGGGAGACGGGTGAACCAGGCCGAGACGGATGGCCCCGCCCGTACGAGCCGCACCTTGCTGCTCCTGCTGGCCGCCGGGCCGGTCTTCGAGCTGCCAGGGGCGTCCATCGCTGTTGGCTCGTTCGTGGAAGTCGCTGATCACGCGGTCTTCGGCGCTGCGGGCTCGCAATTGGTGCTGACGGCCGCGTTGGTGACGGCGGTCCTGACGGTGTCGGCCCTGTGGGGTGAGAGTCGCACCTCAGCGGGCTTCCGACGGGTGGTCGGCAGCTGCTCGGGGGTCGCGGCTGGCCTTATGGCAGTCCTGGCGATGGGGTTCGTCGTCGACGCGCAGTGGGCGGTCGTCGCTGTGCTGTTGGCCCACTGTGCCGTGTCGCTGGGTGTGCTCGGTGGGCTGGCCCTGCGGTCGGCCGCCGGGGTGGCCCCTCTTTCGGTAAGGACGGTATCCAGCAGGTGAGCGACGAGATCGCCGAGAAGCTACATCGACTCCACCGCTATGTTATGGGGGATTGTGAAACGGCCCAGCACCAGGACTTCCTCGAGAAGGCCCCGTGGCAGTACGGGCGACCCGACTGAGGCGGGCATGCCGGACGGGGCGGACAGCCACAGCCGGTCACGGCGTCGTCGGACGCATCCACGGGTGTGCTGGTTCCGGAAGATCGGTACCGGTGGATCCGATGCCTGAAGCGATACATCGCTTGTGATCTCTTCGAACTGATCACTCGCGCCAAGCCCTCACTCGCTTGACATCCTCCAGGGGTGATGAGCAGCCGGGTACGCCTCCATCGCCTCGGACGCGTTGCGGTCCCTCCAGGGGTGATGAGCGACCCCGCCCGGGGGACCGGACCCTCGGCATGGCCGGCGTGTTGCGATCCCTCCAGGGGTGATGAGCGACTTGACCGCAGAGCAGCAGGAGATCCGCGACCGGTACAGGTTGCGATCCCTCCAGGGGTGATGAGCGACCCGACGTCGGATTCGACTGATCCGACACACCCAGGTTGCGATCCCTCCAGGGGTGATGAGCGACGCGAGGCAGAGATGGTGGCCGAGTACGGCGCATCCCGGTTGCGATCCCTCCAGGGGTGATGAGCGACGCGTACCGGGGGGCGCGGACAGCGTGATAGGCCAGTTGCGATCCCTCCAGGGGTGATGAGCGACCTGGCGGAAGCTGGGCCCGCTCAAGTACCACGGGCGCAGGTTGCGATCCCTCCAGGGGTGATGAGCGACGTGAGCAGCTCGGCGGCGGTGATCTCACGCGCCTCGAGTTGCGATCCCTCCAGGGGTGATGAGCGACCAGGCTCCGCAACCCCGACCCGACACCCGCCGACACCGTTGCGATCCCTCCAGGGGTGATGAGCGACG
>NZ_LRQV01000107.1 GCF_001567585.1 Micromonospora rosaria | reverse complement strand
CGGGCAGGACCAGGTGACCGCCCGCCTCGCCGAGCTGGACGGGCAGCTCGCCGGGGCGGCCACCCCGGAGGCGCTCCGGCACGACCTGGCCGAACACGCCCGGCTGCGCGCGGCGCTGGACGAGGCGGCGGGCGCGGTCCGGGCCGGCCGGGACGCCGCCCGGCGGGCCCGGAGGGTCTTCGACACGGCGCAGGAGCGGCTGCGGGCCGCCTGGCGGGAGTTCGACACGACCCGGGACGGGCTGGCCCGGTTCGGGCCGCCGGCCGCCGACCGGGACGACGTCGCCGCCGCCTGGGCGGCTCTCGCCGGGTGGGCCGACGAGCAGGCGGCCCGGCGGCGGGCGGACCGGGTCGGCGTGGCCGCCTCGGTGACCGCCGCCGAGGCCGACGCCGCCGCCGTCGAGGACCGGATCGGCGCGCTCTTCGCCGCCGCCGGCCTGCCGGTCGAGGACGATCCGGTCCGGGCGGCCACGGTCGCGGTGGAGCGCGCCGAGGCGGCCCACCGGCGGCTGGTGGAGCGCCGCGAGCAGGCCGCCGGGCTGCGCGAGCAGCGCGCCGGGCACGAGCGCGACGCCCAGGTGGCCCGCGCCCTGGCCGGGCACCTGCGGGCCAACAACTTCGAGCGGTGGCTGCTCGCCGAGGCGCTGGACCTGCTGGTCGACGGCGCGTCGCGGATCCTGCGGGAACTCTCCGGCGGCCAGTACGACCTGGTGCACGACAAGGGTGAGTTCTTCGTCGTCGACCACTACGACGCCGGGCTGCGGCGCGGCGTGCGCACCCTCTCCGGTGGCGAGACGTTCCAGGCCTCGCTGGCCCTGGCGCTGGCGCTGTCCGAGCAGCTCGCCGGGCTCTCCACCACGTCGGCGAGCCTGGAGTCGATCGTGCTCGACGAGGGCTTCGGCACCCTGGACGCGGCCACCCTGGACACGGTGGCGGCCACCCTGGAGGGTCTGGCCGCCCGGGGTGACCGGATGGTCGGCGTGGTCACCCACGTGCCGGCCCTCGCCGAGCGCATCCCGGTCCGGTACGAGGTCCGCAAGGACGCCCGGACGGCCCGCGTCGAACGGACCGGCCTGTGACCGCGCCGGCCGGCGGGGACGGCTCACCGGAGCTGTTCGTCGACGCCTGGGACCCGAGCTACGGGACGTCCTTCGAGGCGGCTCCGGGCGGGCCGGCGGCGCCGAGCAGCGCGCAGGTCGACGCCGACGTGGAGCTGCCGGCGGTGGACTGGCGGGCGATCGACGTCCGCCGGGACGTCCCCGCGCCGGCCGTGGTGCTGCTGGTCGACGGGGTACGCCGGATCGACGCGAGCGTCTGGACGGCGGAGCCGGACGGCGGCTCCTTCCCGGGCGTCGCCGCGTCGTACGCCGCCGGGGTGGTCTGTTGCGACCTGGAGCGCGGCGCGGCGCGGCTGGCCGGGGCGAAGGTGGGCCGGGGCCTGTTCACGGCGAGCCCGTCGGCGCGGGAGGTGGTGGCCGGGCGGATCCGGTACCCGGTGCACCGGGTGGGCGGCAGCGGCGAGCTGAACAAGCTGCCGGCGGCGGTGCAGGGGCCGTTGACCGCGCTGGAGGTGGAGGTCTCCGGGGCCGCCCGCACCGACGGCGACCTGCTGGTGGTGGACGGTCCGCTGCGCAGCCGGCGGAACCTGCCGCGCACCCTGGGCTACATCAAGACCCAGCACAGCCAGTACCTGGACGCCCGGTTGACGGCGGTGGTGACCGGGCTGCGGTCGGGGCAGCGCTCGCCGGTGTTCCGGCTCGGCACCGCCTGGGGCGGCTACTCCTGGTACCTCCGCCTTCCGGTGGCCTCCGGGGCGCCGTGGGCGGGGATCGTCCGGGTGGAGTGCTCCGCCGAGCTGCCCGAGCCGGCGGCGATCGGGCTGGCCGACCTGTCGCTGGTGACCCTGCCCCGGTTCGCGTCCACGCCGTACAAGGACCCCCGGGCCCCACAGAACCTGGTCCCGATCGCCGGGCTGGAGCGCCGGCTGCGGGCGTTGCTGGGCGACGCCCGGCTGCTGCACCGGGCGCTGACCGCCGCCGCCCGGACCGGGCGCTGATGGGGCGGCGGCGGGACGCGGACCGGGTCGTCGAGCAGGTCGACACCGGGCGGGCGGAGCTGGTGCCGGACCCGGACCGGGCCGGGTCGTGGACCCTGCTGCTGGACGGCGCGCCACAGTCGCACGTGGACCTGACCGACCCCACCCACCTGGAGTTCGAGTACGTCCGCCGGTTCGCCGCCGCGATCGACCTGCTCGCCCCGGCCGGCGCGGCGCTGCGGGTGCTGCACCTCGGCGGCGGGGCGTTGACCCTGCCCCGGTACGTGGCGGCGACCCGGCCCGGGTCGACCCAGCGGATTTCCGAGGTGGACGGTGCGCTGGTGGAGCTGGTCCGGCGGGCGCTGCCCTGGCCGGCCGAGGCGCGGTTGCGGGTCCGGGTGGCCGACGCCCGCGCGACCCTGGCGGCCAGCCGGGACGCCAGCTACGACGTGGTGGTCGCCGACGTCTTCGCCGGCGCCCGGACCCCGGCGCACCTGACGAGTGTGGAGTACGTCGGCGACGTGGCCCGGGTGCTGCGCCCCGGCGGCTGGTACCTGGCGAACCTGGCCGACGGGCCGCCGCTGCGGCACGCCCGGGGGCAGGTGGCGACGGCCCGCGCGGTGCTGCCGCACGCCTGCCTGGTGGCCGACGCGGCGGTGCTGCGCGGCCGGCGGTACGGCAACCTGGTGCTGGTCGCGGGGCGGGTCGAGCCGCCGGTGCCGGCGCTGACCCGGCGGGCCGCCGGCGACTGGTTCCCGGGCCGGGTGGTGGCCGGCGCGGACCTCGACCGGTTCACCGGCGGGGCCCCGGTGGTGTGCGACGCGGACGCCACCGGCTCCCCGCCACCACCGCCGGGATTTTTTTCCGCCGGCCGTTGATCCGTTGGCTGGGTTCCCCCGTACCACCGGGCGACCCCAGCCACGAGACGCCCCGGACCCCGGCGGCGACCTCTCGACCGGGGCACCTGAGCTCACAGGACGTTCCGGAGGTCTGCATGCATGCGGTGGCGGCCGGCTGGCACGGTGACCGGGCCCGGCCGGACTGGATGTCCGCCCGGTCCCAGTCCCGGGTCTCCCGTTCCAGCCGGGGTGGCGACACCCGCTCGGTCGATCGCCAGAATGACCCGGTGACGCCCCGACCGACCACCGGTCGCCACCAGGCGCCCGACGACGCGGGCCACTCGGACCGGCTGATCCGGCTGCTCTACGCCGAGCACGCCGGGCCGTTGCTGATGTTCGTCATGCGGCTCACCGGTGGCGACCGGCAGCGGGCCGAGGACATCGTGCAGGAGACCCTGCTGCGCGCCTGGCGCAACGCGCACCGGTTGGGCGCGCAGGGGCAGGGCTCGCTGCGGCCCTGGCTGGTCACGGTGGCCCGGCGGATCGCCATCGACGAGCACCGCAGTGAGCAGGCCCGCCCGGCGGAGACGTACGACCGGGACCTGACCGCGTTCGCCGAGGCGGACAGCACCGACCGGGTGCTGCGCACGATGACGGTGGCGGATGCCCTGCGTACCCTGAGCCAGTCGCACCGGGAGATCCTGGTGGCCACGTACTTCCGGGGCCGGACGGTGCCGGAGGCGGCCGAGGAGTTGGGGCTCCCGCTCGGCACCGCGAAGTCGCGGGTCTACTACGCGCTCCGTGCGCTGCGCACGGCTCTACAGGAGAGGGGGGTGACGGAATGAGCCGGACCGAGCACATGGACGTCGCGGCGTACGCGCTCGGCGTGCTGGACGAGCAGGACACCGAGCGGTTCGAGGAGCACCTCGCCACCTGCTGGGCCTGCGCGGCCGAACTGGAGACCATGGTCCCGGTGGTGGGGCTGCTCGCCGACATCGACGGCGAGACCATGACGGCGATGGAGCAGACCGCCACCGATCCCCGGCTGCTGGACCGTACCCTCGGGGCGGTCCGGGCGCACCGGCGGCGGCAGCGGTTCCGACAGGTGCTGACCAGCGCCGCCGCCGTGGTGGTCTTCGGCGGGCTGACCGGGGTGGGCATCGCCAGCATCAGCGACGGCGGCCCGCCGGACGTGGTCGCGGTGCCCTCCACCAGCGCGCCGGTCGGGGGCGACCCGTCGGTCGACGGTCCCGGGATCGGCGGCCCGAACCAGATCGAGGGCGACCCGTTCGAGGCCACCGACCCGACGACGGGGGTCAAGGCCACCTTCTACATCGCCGACAAGAACTACGGCACCCAGGTCAACTTCGTGCTGGACAAGCTGCCCGGCCCGCGTACCTGCCGGCTGGTGCTGGTCCGCACGGACGGCAACACCGAGGTGCTCTCCTCCTGGAGCGTCCCGCCCGGCGGCTACGGGACGAACGCCAACCCGGAGAAGCTGACCCTGGGGGCCGCCACCGTCACCGCCCGGGACGAGATCGCCCGCATCCAGGTGCAGTCGGTCGACCAGAGCGGGGTGGCGACCCCGCTGGTGTCGACGAAGTTCTGAGTTCGGACGCCGCTCGGCGTCGGTTCCCCCGGCCGGGGACCGGCGCCGATCCGCCGTTTCCGGGCGAAAGACTCACGCCGTCATGCACACGCACGAAACACCACAGAGGTTCAACGGTACCGGGGTGAATTTGACCACCCCTGAGCGTTCAACCTTGACAGCACCCTCCCCGTACTACCCGGTGAACGACCAAGCATGAGGAGGGCACGTGGCACAGAAGAAGCGGACCGTCATCGTGGCGGTGAGCGCGATGGTCGCACTGACGGCCTGCGCCCCCGCGGGGTACGACCCATCGAACCCGAACGCCGCCGAGCCGGTCGCGGTCGCCGCCGCCGAGCCCAGCACGGCGGCCGACCCGGAGGCGACCGACGCGCCGGAGGCGGACGACGCCCCCGAGGCGGACGCCCCGCCGCCCGCCGACGTCAAGCTGACCCAGGAGCTGCGCGGCAAGGCGGTGCCCCGGATGGGCAAGGTGGTCACCGACGAGAAGGGCTTCCTGCTCTACCGCTTCGACAAGGACACCAACGACCCGGCCGCCTCAAACTGCGTCGACAAGTGCGCCCAGGTCTGGCCGCCCGCGCTGACCGACGGCAGCCCGCAGCTCACCGGGGTCTCCGACGACCTGGTCGGCACCGTGACCCGGCAGGACGGCACCCGGCAGATCACGCTGGACGGCTGGCCGCTGTACTACTACATCGGCGACAAGAAGGCCGGCCAGTGGAAGGGCCAGGGCGTCGGCGGGACCTGGTTCGCGGTACAGCCGAACGGCAAGAAGAACCTGGAGTGCCTGCCGACCGGCACGCCGAAGGCGGTCGAGCCGCCGGCGGACGACAGCTCCGGCTCCGGCAACTCGGAGTACTCGTACTGACCGGTGCGTCAGCCGGGACACGGTGGCCGGCCGCTGCCGCCCAGGGCGCGGCCGGCCACGCACCGCCGGACCCGGGCGTCGACGGACCGGCAACCCCGACGCCCCGGACGCGGCGTCGACCCACCCGGGTCGGCGCCGCGCTGCGGTGTCTCCGGCACCGCCCCGGCGGAGGGGTCTCGGCACCGCCCGGCGGAGGTGTCTCCGGCACCGTCTCCGGAGGGCCGGCCGACGGCCCCGGGCAGGCCGGCCACGGCCCCGGGCAGGCCGGCTACGGCCCGCCGGGGGCGGGCGGGTCCGGGCCGGCGTGGCAGAGTGTCCGGGTGAGCGGAACCGGGCCGGTGGCCAGTCGGGTGCTGCGCCCACCGGACGGGTACCGGCTGGCGGCGTCGGTGCGGGCGCTCACCTTCAGCCGGTACGACCCGGCCGCCCGGATCGCCGCCGGCACCTTCTGGTGGGCCACCCGGACCCCGGCCGGCCCGGCCACCCTCGCCCTGCGCCCGGCCGGCGGTGAGCTGCACGCCGAGGGGTACGGGCCGGGCGCCGACTGGGTGGTCGGGCGGGCCGACGCGGTCGCCGGGCTCCGGGACGACCTGACCGGCTTCGCCGACCTGGCCGGCGCGCACCCGCTGGTGGCCCGGCTCGCCGCCCGGCACCACGGGCTGCGGATGCCCGCCACCGGTCAGGTCTTCCCCCGGGTGCTGCGGGCGGTCCTGGAGCAGAAGGTCACCGGCACCGAGGCGTACCGGGCGTACGCGGCGACCGTCCGGCACTTCGGCGAGCCGGCGCCCGGCCCGTACCAGCCGCTGCTGCTGCCGCCCACCCCGGCCGTCGTCGCCGCCGCGCCGTACTGGGTCTTCCACCCGTTCGGGGTGGAGCAGCGCCGGGCCGACACGCTGCGCCGGGCCGCCGCCGTGGTCGACCGGCTGGAGCGGTGCGCCGACTCCGCCGAGGCCACCCGCCAGCTCACCGCCATCCCCGGGATCGGCCCGTGGACCGCCGCCGAGGTGGTCCGGATCGCGTACGGCGACCCGGACGCGGTCAGCGTCGGCGACTACCACGTCCCGAACACGGTGGCCTGGGCGCTGGCCGGGGAGCCGCGCGCCGACGACGCCCGGATGTTGGCGCTGCTGGAGCCGTTCCGGGGGCACCGGGGCCGGGTCTGCCTGCTGCTGGCCGCCGAGGGCGTGCAGGCGCCGAGGTACGGGCCCCGGATGCCGATCCGCTCCTTCGCCCGCTACTGACCCCGCCCCGGGCCGGTGACCGGGCGCGGCCCCGTCGACCGGGTGCTCCGCGGGGTCAGCGCCGGGCGCAGAGGCGGCGCAGGGTACGCCCCAACCACCAGGCGTACCCGTGCTGGAACGCCCGGCCCGCCGGCCCGGCGGCGCGCATCAGCGGACTGTCGGGGCGGCTGAAGGCGCGGACCTCGAACCAGACCGCGCCGGAGGCGTCCCGGGTGACCACGAACGCCTCCTCCCCCGCCGCCGGATGGCCCGGCAGCGTGCCGTACCCGAATCCGGCCCGCCGGTCGTCGTCGGCGGCCCACACCACCCGACAGGGCGCGGTCAGCGCGAGCGGGCCGGGCCCGATCCGGGAGACGACGGTGACGCCGGGAGCGGCCTGCGGGGCATCGGCGGTGATCCGGATTCCGGCCGCCCGGTGCAGCCGCCAGCCGAGCACCGCCGCGCCCGCCGTGGCGAAGCACCCGTCCGGCAACCGCACCCGGTGCCGCACCCGACGCCACCCCTCCGGCAACGGCCCGTCCCGAGTGGCACCCACGTGCGAATACGTCAACTCCCTCACACCGCCCCCTCCCCCCTCCCCCGCCACCCTACGACCCCACCCACCCCACCCACCCCACCCACCTCCTCCGCCGCCCGCCGCCGCCTCCGCCCGCCACTGCCTCCGTCGCCGCCCGCCGCCGCCGTCGATCATGGAGTTGACGGAAGCTGCGGAGATCGAACACGCCGCCAACTCCATGATCGACGCGGCGGGGTGGGGGTGGGGACGCGGCGGGGTGGGGGTGGGGACGCGGCGGGGTGGGGGTGGGGGGTGGGGGTCAGGTGGGGGTGGGGGTGGGGTGGAGGTCGGCGAGGGTCAGGGGGGTGGTGCGGTGCAGGAGGTCGGCCAGGGCGGGGACAGAGGTCGCCTCGCCCAGCACGTGCTTGCCGCCGCCGAACCTGGCGGGGTACCGGTGGACCAGGCGGTACCGGTGCCGGCCCCGGATCAGCTCGATGCTGACCCGCCACCGCCCGCAACAGCCGCAGACCCACTCCCGCACCCCGCGAAGGTAGCTCTGACCAGTGCCTTTCCGATCCGCGCGGCGGGGACGTCCGGGACGGTCGGGGACACGCCGGGACGCCGGGCGGCGGTGATCCGTCTCACCACTGTCGGTGGTCTCTGGTTGACTGTCGGCGTGGACCTGCCGATCAATCCCCCGGTCGAGCCGATGCTGGCCAAGGCGGTGGCGAAGCTGCCCACCGATCCCGGCCTGACCTACGAGCCGAAGTGGGACGGTTTCCGCTGCGTCGTCTTCCGCGACGGGGACGAGGTGGAGCTGGCCAGTCGCGGCGGCAAGACGATGACCCGGTACTTCCCGGAGGTCGTCGAGCAGGCGTTGCGGCAGCTCCCCGAGCGCTGCGCGGTCGACGGCGAGCTGATCGTGATCCGCCGGGACGGACCGGACGGGCAGCCCCGGCTCGACTTCGAGCTGCTCGCCCAGCGCATCCACCCGGCCGCCTCCCGGGTGAAGCTGCTCGCCGAGACCAACCCGGCCGACTTCGTCGCCTTCGACCTGCTCGCCCTCGGCGACGAGCTGCTGACCGGCCAGCCGTACCCGCAGCGCCGGGCCCGGCTGGAGCAGGCCCTGGCCGGCGTGCAGCCGCCGGTGCACGTCACCCCGGTCACCACCGACCCGGAGACCGCCCGCCGCTGGTTCGACATCTTCGAGGGCGCCGGCCTGGACGGGCTGATCGTCAAGCCGGCCGACCTGCCGTACGAGCCGGGCAAGCGGTCGATGTTCAAGGTCAAGCACGCCCGCACGGCCGACGTGGTGGTGGCCGGCTTCCGCTGGCACAAGACCGGCCCGGTGGTCGGCTCACTGCTGCTGGGCCTCTACGACGAGGCGGGGGTGCTGCACCACATCGGGGTCAGCTCCTCGTTCACGGCGGCCCGCCGCAAGGAGCTGCTCGACGAGCTGGCGCCGTACCGGGAGGACGTCGGGGCGGAGCACCCGTGGGTGCACGGCGACCACGAGCGCGGCCAGCGCATCCCCGGCGGGGTCAGCCGGTGGACCGGGACGAAGAACCTGGAGTGGGAGCCGCTCCGTCCCGACCTGGTGGTCGAGGTGGCGTACGACGCGATGGAGGGCGACCGGCTGCGGCACACCGCCCGGTTCGTGCGCTGGCGTCCCGACCGTGATCCCCGGTCCTGCGGGTACGACCAGCTCGACCGCCCGGTCCGGTACGACGTGGACCAGGTCCTGCGCGGCGACCCGGCGGCGACCGTGACCGACCCGGCGTAGCGTGACGGGAGGACACCAGCAGGGAGGGCAGCACGTGACCCGCACGCTCCACCGGATCCGCCGGGCCCGGCTCGCCCTCGCCTGGCTGGCCGTCGTGGCGCTGGTCGCCACCGGCTGCACGTTGCCGGCGTTCGCGCCGCGCACCGACGCCGAGCGGGCCGACGAGCCGCGGGGGGCGGGCGCCGCGCAGTGGCGGCCCTGTCCGGAGGTCGCCGACGAGCTGGTCGGCCGGGGCGCACCGGAGATGCGGTACGACTGCGCGCGGATCGCGGTCCCCCGCAACTGGGGGGACGGCAGCGGGGCCGCCGCCGGGCCGGGCAGCGGGGAGACCTTCGAGATCGCCCTGCTGCGGGCCCGCTCCACGAAGCAACGCGACCGGATCGGCTCGCTGGTGCTCAACCCGGGCGGGCCGGGCGGCTCCGGGGTGGACACCGCCGTCTACCTCTCCTTCGGCCCGGCCTTCGGTGGCCTGCCCGACTCGATCACCCAGCGCTTCGACATCGTCGGTTTCGACCCGCGCGGGGTGGCCCGGTCCAGCCCGGTGGAGTGCATCTCCGACGCCGAGCTGGACGCCAGCTTCGGCGCCGACCCCGACCCCCGCAGCCAGGCGGCGTTCGACGACTACCGGGCGCTCAACCAGCGGATCGGCCGGTCCTGCGCCGACCGGTACGGCGACCAGCTCTCGCTGTACGGCACCGAGCAGGCCGCCCGGGACATGGACGCGGTACGCGCGGCGGTCGGCGACGACAAGCTCACCTACCTGGGGTACTCCTACGGCACCCTGCTCGGCGCGACGTACGCCCAGCTCTATCCGGAGCGGGTGCGGGCGTTCGTCTTCGACGGGGCGGTCGACCCGCGCCAGGACCTGATCGCCGGCTCGGAGAGCCAGGCCAAGGGCTTCGAGCGGGCCTTCGACAACTTCACCCGGTGGTGCACGGCCAACGCCGGGAGCTGTCCGCTGGCCCCGGACGCCCGGGGCGCGGTGACCGCCGCCATCGACGAGGCCCGGGTCTCCCCCGTGCGCGGCACCGACGGGCGGGAGGCGACCGCCGGCTGGGTCTTCTACGCCATCATCTCCTCGCTCTACACCGAGTCGGGCTGGCAGCAACTGGCCCGCGCCATCGACCGGTTGGAGGACGGCGACCCGGCCGAGGTCTTCACGCTCGCCGACGCCTACGCCGGCCGTGAGGAGGACGGCCGGTACTCCAACCTCTTCGACGCCAACCTCGCGGTCAACTGCACCGACGCGACGCGGAAACCAAGCGTGGATCGGATCCGCCAGTTGCAGTCGCAGTGGCGCGAGCGGTACCCGCTGTTCGGTCCGGCGCTGGCGGTCGGGATGCTGGCCTGCGTGGAGTGGCCCGGCCAGCCGGACCCGTACCCGACCGGGGCGGCCACCGGAGCGCCGCCGATCGTGGTCATCGGCACCACCGGTGACCCGGCCACCCCGTACGAGCAGGCCCCGGCGCTGGCCTCGATGCTCGGCGTCGGGCGGGTTCTGACCTGGGAGGGCGAGGGGCACACCGCCTACCCGCAGACGAGCTGCGTCAACGGGGCCATCGACGCGTACCTGATCGACCTGACCGTCCCCCGGGAGGGCCTGCGCTGCCCGGCCCGCTGACCCGTCGCCGGTGGCCGCGCCGAGGTGTCCCTTGATGCCTGGCGTGAGGTGGGCTCCGGCCGGGCACGGCGCTGCTTCGCTGGGGCCGTGCGGCAAGGCCGGTCGCCTCAGTCGTCGACCAGTCGGCCGTCACGCAGGGTCAGCACCCGGTCGGCCAGCTCGATCAGGGCCGGGTCGTGGGTCGCCACCAGCGCGGTCATCCCCCGGGCGTGCACCAGCGCCCGGAGCAGGTCCATCACCGCCCGGCCGGTCTCCGAGTCGAGCTGACCGGTGGGCTCGTCGGCGATCAGCAGGTCGGGGTCGTTGGCCAGCGACCGGGCCAGCGCCACCCGCTGCTGCTGGCCACCGGAGAGCTCGTACGGGCGCTGCGCCGCGTGGGCGCCCAACCCGACCAGTTCCAGCAGCATGCCGACCCGCTCCTCCCGCTCGGCGGCCGGCACCCGGGCCAGCCGCAGCGGCACGCCCACGTTCTCGGCGGCGGAGAGGATCGGGATCAGGCCGAAGGTCTGGAACACGAAGCCGATCCGGTGCCGGCGCAGGTCGAGCAGGTCCCGCTCGCCCGAGGCGGTGACGTCCCGCCCGGCGACCACGATCCGCCCCGCGTCCGGCCGGTCCAGCCCGCCGACGAGGTTGAGCAGGGTGGTCTTGCCGGCCCCGGACCGGCCCCGGACCGCCACCAGCTCGCCCCGCCCGGCGGTGAAGGAGACATCCTGCACCGCGTGCACGGCGTGTTCTCCCCGGCCGAAGGTCCGGCGCACCCCGTCCACCCGGACCACCGCCTCGGTGACCGCCGGCCCGGTCACGTCCACGACACCCTGTTCGCTCACGCCTGGCTCCCGTTGCGTCCGGCCACGTCGGAGACGCGGCGCTGATCCCTGCCGTCGTGCTGGTCCGCGCCGTCCCGCCGGTCGACGCCGTCGCGCGAGTCCAGGCCGTCGCGCGAGTCCAGGCCGTCGCGCGAGTCCAGGCCGTCGCGCGAGTCCAGGTCGTCGCGCTGGTCCAGGCCGTCGCGGCGCTCGTCGCCCGGGCGGACCTGCACGTGGTCGGGCTCCAGGTTCAGCCGGACCCGGTCGCGCAACGCCAGCGCGTCGACGAAGGCCGCCGGAAGCTGCATCCGGCCGGTCCGGTCCAGCACCGCGTACTCCTCGCTGACCAGTTCGGTGCTGCCGTCCGCGCCGACCCGCGCGGTACGGCGTACCTCGGAGGCGGTCCGGCCGTCGCGGATCGCGACGGTCCGGCGGACCTGGGTGGCCACGGCGTGGTCGTGGGTGACCACCACGACCGTCACCCCCAGCTCGGCGTTGATCATCCGGAGCGCGGCGAAGACCTCCGCCCCGGTGGCCTCGTCGAGTTCGCCGGTGGGCTCGTCGGCGAAGAGCACCTCCGGGTCGTTGGCCACCGCCACCGCGACCGCGCAGCGCTGCTGCTCGCCGCCGCTGAGCTGCCCCGGTCGCCGGTCGGCGCCGGATCCCACGCCGACCATCTCCAGCAGGTCCCGGGCCCGCTGGCGGCGGGCCCGACGTCCCCGCCGGCCGGCCAGCCGCATCGGCAGCTCGACGTTCTCCTCGGCGGTCAGGTACGGCAGCAGGTTGCGCGCGGTCTGCTGCCAGACGAAGCCGGCCACCCGCCGCCGGTAGCTGAGCCGACGGCGGGGCGACAGGGAGAGCAGGTCGTAGTCGGCCACCCGGGCGATGCCGGCGGTCGGGGTGTCCAGCCCGGAGAGGATGTTGAGCAGGGTGGACTTGCCGGACCCGGAGGCGCCCACGATCGCCACCAGCTCACCCCGGTCGATGACCAGGTCCAGCCCCTGGAGGGCGACCACCTCCACCCCCTCGGTCTGGTAGATGCGGACCAGGCCGTCGCAGACGATGTGCCCGCGCAGCCGGTCCTGCCCCCCGGCCCGCTCGGCGGCCCGTCGCGCGGCCCGCTGCTGCAACGTGGCCAGATCCGGTACGGCGTCGATCGGCGCGGTCGTGGTCATCTCGCTTCTCCTCTGTCGGTCCGGAGCGCCTCAGCCAGACGCGTCCGGCGGCTGTTCAGGGCCTCGACGGCGACCGCGAGACCGAGCGCGACCGCGCCCAGCCCGAGCACCGCCGCGACCAGGCCGGGGTCGAACGTCACGGGTACCGGGCCGCCGGTGAACGCGGACAGCCCGAGCAGCGGGGCGAGCAGCACCGGCAGCAGCGCCCCCACCAGGGCCCCGGTGAGCACCGAGGCCCCCACCAGCGGCACCAGTTCGATCAGCAGCAGCCCCTGCCACTGCCGCCGGGACAGGCCGAGGGTGCGCAGCCGGGACAGCGCCTGCCCCCGGGCGCGGGCCCCGGCCAGCACGGTGAAGGCGATCGCCAGCAGGCCGAAGACCGTGCCGCCGGCGGCACCGGCCAGGAAGCCGAAGGCCAGCACCCCGTTGGCCCCGCCCGCGCCGCGCTGCCCCCGCAGGTCGACCCAGGTCGTCACGGTCACCCCGAGCGGTGGGGCCAGCCCGGTGAGCGACCCGGAGGACTGGAACCGGCGCTGCCCCTCGTCGCCGACCCGCCGCACCTCGGCCGGGTCCAGGTCGTCCCCGGCGAGCAGGAAGCCGGTGGGCACCGCCGGGTAGGTGCGGGTGGGCAGCGCCTGCCGGGGCAGGATCACGAACCGCTCGGTGCCCGGCGCGACCAGCGGGAAGCTCTCCACCGTGCCGGCCACCCGGAACTCGTACCGCTGGCCCTGAAGCTGGACGAACGCCGACCGGTCCAGCCCGGCTCCGGTGAGCGCGGCGGCCAGCGCCGGGGAGACCACCGCCGGCGCCGGGGCGGCCGGATCGCCGCCGGCCAGCAGCGGTTCGGGTACCGCCAGGTCCCGGCCGGCCCGGCGGGCCACCTCGGCCAGCTCCGGCCCGTCGACCACCAGCACGGCCGCGTCGCCGATCCGGGCGTCGGTGCCGTTCGCGTCCCGGGCCAGCGGCCGGCCCGGGTCCTGGAGCAGCCCGGTCACCGCCCGCACCCCGGCCAGCGCGGCCAACTCGTCGGCGGTCTCCGGGGCCAGCCGGTACCCGGTGACCAGCGCGTCCGCCGGGACCAGGCGGTCGGTGGCCCGGTCCCGGCCCGCCTCGATCCCGACCGCGACCACCGCGCAGAACGCCGCCGTGGCGACGGCGACCACCACCACGACCAGCGGGGTACCCACGGCCGACCGGCCGGCGCGGGCGGCCCCGAGGAAGGCCACCGCGCCCCGGGTACCCGTGGCGAGCCGGCTGAGCAGCCGCAACGGCCACGGGTACGCGCGCAGCGCCAGCACCGCCGCCGCCAACGCGACCAGCACCGGTACGGAGACCAGCAGCGGGTCGACGTCGCCCGGGGTGAGCCCCCGGCGGCGCAGCAGCACCACCCCCAGCACCGCCAGCGCCACCAGCAGCACCTCGCCGGTGAGCCGCCGGGTGGAGGCGCTGAGCCGGACCAGGTCCCGCCGACCACCCTCCCCCGTCGGTACGGCGAGCGCGGCCAGCGGCAGCGCCAGGGTGGTCACGGCGGTCACGGCGACCACCAGCGCGGCGGTGCCGTCCGGCGCACCGGGAACGAGGCTGCCGAGCAGCCAGCCGAGCACGGCGGCGGGCGGTACCACCAGCACCGACTCGGCCAGGCACCGGCGGGCGGCGGTGCCCCGGGTGCCGCCCCGGGCCCGGATCAGGGTGAACTCGGGGCGGCGGTTGCGCACGGCCAGCGCGACGGCGAGCAGCACCAGACCGGCGAGGGTGGCCAGCACCCCGGCCGCGACCACGGCGAGCAGCGTCCGGGCCCGGTCCACGGCCGCCGCGAAGTCCCGCAGCGGGATGTCCAGCCCCTGGGTGAGCGGGGTGTCGGCGGGGGCCTCGCGCTGCGCCACCGCGAGCGCCCCGACCGTGCCGTCCAGGGCCCGCACGTCGATCCGGTCGGTGCCCACCCGGTAGCGCCAACTGAACCGCAGCGGCCAGGCGTCCGCCGCGCGGGCGTCGAGCGCGCCGGCACCGACCAGGCCGACCGCGTTGAACGGCAGCCCCTCCCCCTCGGGCTGGACGATGCGCAGCACCGGCGGCAGGGTGTCCCAGATCCCGCCGGCCGGGTCGTGCGGACGGAACACGCCGACCACCACCAGACCGACCGGCGCCGGCCCGGCGCCGGTCGGCAGCGCCGCCAGCCGCACCTGGCTGCCGACGCGCAGGTTCAACGCGGTCGCCATGTCGGCGGCCAGCGCCACCTGCACGGGCTCGTCGACGGCGGGCGGCTCCTCCGCCGGCCAGACCCCCTCGACGAGGGTGGCCGCGTCCCGCGCCCCGGACATCGCCCGCAGCCGGAAGTCGACCAGCAGGTTCCGCGCCGCCAGGTCGGGGCCGGTCAGCCGACCGGGCGTGGCCTCCGCCAGGTACCACCGCTCGGCCACCGCGTCGCGGACCGGGGCCGGCATCCGGTCCAGCCGGCTGTCCAGCTCGGCCTGCCGGGCCCGGGTGAGGCCGGCGGCCCCCTGCTGGACGGCCGGGCCGGTGGCGTAGGTCAGGTCCCGCTGGGCGACCGGCTGCTCCGCCAGGTGTTCCCGCAGGCCGTCGTCGGTGAGCCGGTTCGCGGCCCGGGGTACCCCGGCGACCAGCGCCGCGACGACCAGCGCCAGCACGCCCAGCAGCAGGAACTGACCGCCGTGTGCCCGGACCCGCCGGGCCGCCGCCAGGACGCTCATCGGTCTCCCCCGATCCGCAACTGCGCCACCGCCACCCGCTGCCGGATGCCGGTCGTGATGACCGCGCTGAACGCGAGGGCCGCCAGGAGCAGCCCGGCGGCGGTCAGGCCGATCGGCACCCAGGGCAGCTCGAAGGCCGCCTCGGGCACCGGGCGGTCGGCGGTGGGTGTGACGATGACCAGCGGGGCCATCGCACCGCCGACGAGCGCGCCGAGCAGCAGCCCGACGCCGACGCCGATCCCGGCCAGGAAGGTCTGTTCGGCCAGCAGCGCCCGGGCCAGCAGCCGTGGCGACGCGCCCAGGGTGTGCAGGACGGCGAACTCGGCCAACCGGTGCCGGGTGGTGGCCCAGACGTCGACCGCCAGGCCGACCAGGGCGAGCAGGACCGACCCGAGCGCCGCGGCGAGCAGCCCGGTCCGGGCGGCCCGCCAGTACGGGTCCCGGGCCGCCGTGTCGGCCGCCGCCAGCCGGTCGGTCACGGCGACCCCGGGCAGCTCGGCGGCGGCCCGCGCGGCGGCGGCGTGGTCCGCGCCCCCGGCCCGGACCCACCACTCGGGTACGGCCCGGACCGCGCCCCCGGAACGGACCAGCCGGTCCACCGCCGACGGCAGGTCCAGCAGGACCGCCGCCCCGCCGGCGGTGGGCACCGCGTCGACCTCCCCGGTGACCCGGATCGGCACCGAGGCGCCGGGAAGCTGGAGGGTGACGGTGTCCCCGGTCCGCAGGCTCAACGCCTCCCGGGCACCGGCGGTGAGCAGGGCCGGCACCGGCTCGACGGCACCGCCGGGCACCACGGCGAAGCGCAGCGGCGGCTGGGCGGCGAACCAGCTCTCCGGCGGCGGCGGCAGCGGGAACTCGCCGGACAGCGTGCCGGCGGTGGCGGTGGCGGAGCGCGGCTGACCGGTGCCGTCGCTGCTCACCCACTCGCCGGTCACCGGCACCGGCTGCGCGGTGCCGTCGGCGTCGACCGCCGCCAGGCCGGTGACCTCCAGCCCGTACCAGGCACCGCGCGGCGGGGCGTCGACGGCGAAGCCGGCCACCCGGGCCGCCGCACCCCCGGTGTCGGGCAGGTCCAGGGTGAACCGCACCGGTGCGCCGTCGCTGCCGGCCGCCACCGCCGGCAGCCGGTACGCCTGACCGTCGTCCGTGGTGACCAGGACGGAGACCGAGACGCGGTGCGGGCCCTGCGCCTCGCGCACCGGGGTACGCACGGTGCCGGTGAGCTGCCGGGTGTCCGGCGGCAGCGCGGCACCGCCCGGCGTACCCCGGGCCCGGACCAGGTCCCCGAACAGCTCCGGTACGGGTTCGTCGGCGAGCCGGTCGTCGAGCCGGACCAGGCCGGGGGCGCTGGCGGCGTCCAGGCCGAGGACGGTCACCGGCAGGTCGTCGCGGCCCAGCCGGATCTCGTCCCGCCAGGCCGGCTGGACCTGCTGGACCCCGGCGAGCGCGGCGAGTTCCCCGGCCCGGCCGACCGGCGCGGCCCCGTCCCGCTCGACCACCCGCAGGTCCGCGCCGACCGCGTGGTCGGCCTGGTCGGTCTGGGACCTCTCCCAGGTGCCCAGCAGCGACCAGGCCAGCGTGCTGCCGCCGACGGCCAGGGCGAGCAGCAGCACCGGGCCGGCGTGCGGGCGGCGGCCGGCCTGCCACATGCCGAACATGGTCGCCGTCCAGGGACGCCGGTCGACGAACCGCTCGGCGAACCGGGTCGCCGGGGGCAGCAGGCGCAGCGCGATCACCGCGCCGGCCAGCACCCCGAGGATCGGCGCGGTGGCCAGCAGCGGGTCGATGCCGAGCGCGCCCCCCGAGGCGGCCAGCGGCCCGGAGTACTGCCGGAGCTGGAACCAGGCGAGCAGCGCCAGCCCGACCAGGGCGAGGTCGACGCTGGCCCGCTGGGCGGCCACGCCCCGGCTGGGACGGGACCGGGCGGCCATGTCGGCGACGTAGGTGCCGGCCCGGCGCATCGCCGGCAGCACCATGGCGACCAGGCAGCCCACGGCGGTCGCCACGGCCACCGCCCAGACGGTGCCGCCGCCGGTCGACGCCGCCCCGGGCGGCGTCGCCCCGCCGACCCGGTCCAGCGCCACCCCGGCCAGCGGGGGCGCGAGCAGCACGGCGGGCAGCACCACCAGGGTCGCCTCGCGGACGGCGAGCCCGGCGAGTTGGCCCCGGTCCGCGCCCCGGGCCCGCAGCAGCGCGGTCTGCGCCCGTCGGTCGGTGTTGAGCAGCGCGGCGACCAGCACCAGCGCGTACCCGCCGAGGACCAGGATCAGCAGCAGCGGGGTGAGCAGCGCGGAGCGGCCGACCAGGTCGGCCCGGGTGAGCCGGTCGATGAGCCGGTCGATGCTGGTGGCGCTGCGCGCCGACGAGCCGAGCCCGGCCGCCTCGGGCACCTCGACGGCGGCGTCGGCAACGGCCTGCCGCACCGGGGCCAGCCGACCCGGCCCCACCGCGGCCAGGTCCGGTTCGACCAGCCAGGCCGCCGAGAAGGAGCGGGGGAACGCCCGGACGAAGTCCGCCGGGTCCATCGCGAACGGCCCGTACGAGGTGACCGGGCCGGTGCCCGCCCCGGCCCCGGGCGCCAGCCGCCAGTACGGGTCGGTGGGGTCGGCCGGCCGCCAGGTGCCGGAGACCAGCAGCTCACCGGCCTCACCACTGCTGCGGTCCCGGACCGGCACCCGGTCCCCGGCGGCCACCCCGAGGCTGGTGGCGACCCGCTCGGGCAGCGTCACCTGGACCGGGTCGGCCCCCGGGACCGGCCACGCGCCCGCCGTGAGGTCGGCGTGCCCGGCCAGGTCGTCCAGGGTGGACAGGTTGGCGAAGACCGGGTCGTCGCCGGTACGGGCGGCCCCGATGTCCCCGGTCAGCTCGCGGCCGGTGCCGGAGCGGGCGGCGGCGACGGCCACCGGTACGCCGCCCAGCCCGTCGGCGAACCGGGCCCGCACCGTCCGGTCCCGCTCGGCGTACTCGGCGTCGTCGCGGCCACCGCTGCCGCTGATCAGCAGGGTGCGCTCCTCGGCGGGCGCGGCGGCGAGCAGGGTGCGCTGACCGGCGTCGATCGCCCGCCGGTTGTAGTCGGACAGGCCGGTGACCAGGGCCACCGCGACCAGGGCCGCCGCCGCAGCGGCGAGCAGCAGCCCGCGCGCGTCCCGCGCCCGCCTGAACACCAGCTTCATCCCGCCGCCTCCCGTGGCCCGCGATGGACCGATGACCAGGAAGAGCGGGTACCCCCGGGAAAAGGTTCGCGCCCGTTACTTGATCGTTACCGGCTGATCGGTTCCGGACCCCGCCACCGGGCGTGTCGGCGCTGGTGGCGGCTGGTAGCGGGCTGCGTCGAGGTTGGTGGCGGGTTGCTTCAATCGGGCCATGGAGTTCATCTTCAGTTTGACCGTCCTGCTTCTCGTGGTCCTCCTGCTGGCCCGCTCGCCCCGGTCGAACGCCCGGGAGACGAACCGGTTGGCCGAGATCGAACGCCGGCTCCAGCTCGTGATGGACCATCTCGGCGTGGTCGACGACCGGCCGGAGCCGCCCGGGGTCCGCGAGCACCTGATCCGGGGCGACAAGATCAAAGCGATCAGGGCGTACCGGGAGGCGACCGGCGCGGACCTGCGCACGGCCAAGGAGGCGGTGGAGGCGATGCAGGGGACCCGCTGACCTGCGGCGGGACGGGCTACCGGGGGCGGTCGCGGTCCTTGGAGGGCTGCACCCGTTTCGGCTCGCCGGGCATCTTCGGGTGGTCCGGCGGGTACGGCAGGTCACCCTGGCCGGCGGCGGCGTCCCGGTCGGCCCACTCCAGCAGCGGGGTGATGTCCCAGGGCGCGTCGTCGATGCCGGCGTGCGGGTCGCCCCGCTGCGCCAGCCGGGCCGGGACGGTCCGCAGGTCGAAGTCGTCCGGGTCGACGTCGGGCAGCTCGGCCCAGTCGACCGGGGTGGAGACGGTGGCGCGGGCGTTGGCCCGCAGCGAGTACGCGCAGGCGATGGTGCGGTCCCGGGCCATCTGGTTGTAGTCCACGAAGACCCGCTCGCCGCGCTGCTCCTTCCACCAGGCGGTGGTGACCAGGTCCGACCGGCGGCGCTCGACCTCGCGGGCCAGGGCGATGGTGGCCCGGCGCACCTCGGTGAACGTCCAGCGGGGCTGGATGCGCAGATAGACGTGCACGCCCCGGCCGCCGGAGGTCTTGGGCCAGCCGGTGACCCCCAACTCGTCAAGGAGCGCCCGGACCTCCCCGGCGGCGGCGACCGCGTCGACGAAGTCGGTGCCGGGTTGCGGGTCCAGGTCGATGCGCAGCTCGTCGGGGCGGTCCACGTCGGCGGCCCGCACCGGCCAGGGGTGGAACACGATGGTGCTCATCTGGGCGGCCCAGGCGACGTGCGCCAGGTCGGCCGGGCACAACTCGGCGGCGCTGCGCCCGCTCGGAAAGGTGATCGTGGTGGTCGACAGCCAGGGCGGCACGCCCCGGGCGGGCACCCGCTTCTGGAAGAACATCTCCCCCTCGACACCGTCGGGGAAGCGCTGCAGCGTGGTGGGCCGCTCGCGCAGGGCACGCATGATGCCGTCCCCCACCGCCAGGTAGTAGTGGAAGACGTCGGCCTTGGTGAAGCCGCGCTGCGGGAAGATGACCCGGTCCGGGCTGCTCAGCCGCACCTCGTGCCCGGCGACCTCGATCTGCTCGGCCACGGCCTTCTTCCCGCTGGCCTTCTTGGCGCTGGCCTTCTTGGCGCTGGCCTTCTTCGTGCCGGCCGACTGGGCGCCGGCGGGCTGGGCACCCGCCGGTGCGGTGGCCGCCGGCGTGGCCCCCGACGTGGTGCCGGCCGGTCTGCCGCCCGATGTGCCGTTCGTGCCCACCATGGCGTGACCATATGCCATGCCACCGACAGTCGGCGTACCGTTGACGGGTGAGTCTTGACGAGAGCGAACTGCCCCGCACCGAGGCCGAGTGGCGGGTCCGGCTCAGCCCCGAGGAGTACCGGGTGCTACGGGAACACGGCACGGAACGCCCGTGGACCGGCGAGTACGTCGACACGAAGACGCCGGGGCTCTACCACTGCCGGGCCTGCGGGGCGAGGCTGTACGCCAGCGACACCAAGTTCGACTCGCACTGCGGCTGGCCGAGCTTCGACGACGCCCTGCCCGGGGCGGTGAAGGAGATCGAGGACCGCAGCCTGGGCATGGTCCGTACGGAGATCCGGTGCGCCCGCTGCGACAGCCACCTGGGGCACGTCTTCCGGGGCGAGGGCTTCACCCCGAAGGACACCCGGCACTGCGTCAACTCCGTCTCCATCCGACTGGAGCCGAACGAGACCTGACCCATCTCCGCCGTCGAGAGCCGGGCCCATATGTGCCGGTTTCGCCCGTGATCGGGTTGTCCGTGCCGCAGACTGGGGAAAACGTCTGTCACGGGGGATCTGTCATGGCGACCTGCGAGGTCTGTGGAAACGACTACTGGATGGCCTTCGAGGTCCGTACGGTCAGCGGCGACGTGCACACGTTCGACAGTTTCGAGTGTGCCGCGCACAAGCTGGCCCCGGTCTGCGAGCACTGCCAGGTCAAAATCATCGGACACGGCGTCGAGGTCTCGGGGCGCTTCTTCTGCTGCGGTCACTGCGCCCGCAGCGCGGCCGGCGGGCCGGGCGCGGAGATCCGCGACGCCGTCGGCGCCCGCCCCGCCTGACCCACCCCGCCGCCCACCCGTCCTCCACTCCCACCGCGCGGCGGCGCACCGCGACGCCTCGCCCAGCTGTGAGGAAGGGGCCCCTGTACAACAGAAAGCGTTAACAGGGGGCCCTTCCTTACACCGGGGCGGGGCGGGGGCGGGGCGGGGGCCTAGTATCGGCGGGTGCTACCGCAGACGACGTCCGTCCGGGTCTCCGCCTTCGCCGACCTGACCCCCCACATCCTGTACGACCTGCTGAGACTGCGGGTCGACACGTTCGTGGTGGAGCAGGAGTGCGCCTACCCGGAGTTGGACGGGCGGGACGTCGAGCCGGCCACCCGGCACCTGTGGCTGGAGCGCGACGGCGCCGTGCTGGCGTACCTGCGGATCCTGGCCGAGCCCGACGGCGCGGCGCGGATCGGCCGGGTGGTGGTGGCCCCGGCGGCGCGGGGCGGCGGGCACGCCGGCCGGCTGATGACCGAGGCGTTGGCGCTGGCCGGCGACCGGCCGTGCGTCCTGGAGGCGCAGGCGCACCTGGCTGCCTTCTACGCCCGGTACGGCTTCACCGTCACCGGCCCGGAGTACGTCGAGGACGGCATCCCGCACCTGCCGATGCGCCGCCCCGGCCGGCCCACGCCCTGACCACGACCGAGGGCTGGACGGCCGTGCGGCACGGCGGCTTTCGGGTGGCGACAGGCGTACCGGCGGCACGGGCCGGTGCCGCAGCGACGGTAGCCACCGGGTGCGCGCCACCGGGCGGGACGCGATCAGATCAATTGACTTTGACCTATGCATATGCCAGTCTGCGAGACAGATCCGACGTGGGAGCCGTACGAACCGGCACGGGATGAGGGCAACTCCCGGCCGTCCGGGCGTTGTCGACGACCGACCATTCTCCTGGGGGCTTCACCCATGTCCATCGTCTCCCGATCACGACGCGTCCCGTTGCTGGGCGCACTGCTCGCCGTGGGCGCGGCCGTCGTCCTGCTGCTGACCACCGCCCTGGCCAACCCCGCCGCCGCCCACGGTTCCGTGGTCGACCCGGCGTCGCGCAACTACGGCTGCTGGCAGCGGTGGGGCGGCGACTTCCAGAACCCGAACATGGCCACCGAGGACCCGATGTGCTGGCAGGCCTGGCAGGACAACCCGAACGCCATGTGGAACTGGAACGGCCTGTTCCGCGAGGGCGTCGCCGGTAACCACCAGGCCGCCATCCCCAACGGTCAACTGTGCAGCGGCGGCCGGACCGAGGGTGGCCGCTACCGCTCGCTGGACACGGTCGGCGCCTGGCGGACCACCAACGTCTCGAACAACTTCCGGGTCCGCTTCTTCGACCAGGCCAGCCACGGCGCCGACTACATCCGGGTGTACGCCACCCGGCAGGGCTTCAACGCGCTGACCTCACCACTGCGCTGGGAGGACCTGGAACTCGTCGGGCAGATCGGCAACACCCCGGCCTCGCAGTGGACGCCGGTGACCGGTGGCGTCCAGATCGACATCCCGGCGAACGCGCCGGGTCGGACCGGCCGGCACATCGTCTACACCATCTGGCAGGCCAGCCACACGGACCAGTCGTACTACCTGTGCAGCGACGTGAACTTCGGCGGCAGCAACCCGACCACCCCGCCGACCACGCCGCCCACGACCCCGCCCACCACTCCGCCGACGACTCCCCCCACGACCCCGCCGACGACTCCGCCCACCACCACGCCGCCGACCACCCCGCCGGGCGGTACGGCCGGGTGCACCGCCACCTACCGGGTCACCGGCCAGTGGTCGGGTGGCTTCCAGGGTGAGGTCCAGGTGACCGCCGGCACCACGGCGATCAAGGGCTGGACGGTGACCTGGACGCACCCCAGCGGCCAGCAGATCGCCTCCTCGTGGAACGCCACGGTCACCACCAGCGGCTCGGCCGTGACCGCCCGCAACGTCGGCTACAACGGCAGCCTGCCGGCCGGCGGCAGCACCAGCTTCGGGTTCACCGGCTCGGTCACCGGCACTGCGACCGCGCCCACTCTCTCCTGCACCGCCACCGTCTGACCCACACCGCAGTACCCACCGATCGACCGGCCGGGGCCGTACCCGAAGCGCTTCGGGTACGGCCCCGGTTGCCGGCCCCGGCCCACCGCCCGACGCCAACGACAGCAGCGACAGCAGCAGCGGCGCTAGCGAGCACGGCGACAGCGGCAGCGCCACTAGCGGCCACGGCGACAACGACAGCAGCGACAGTCACGACGGCGGTCGGCCCCGCGCGGCGCAGTGGACGGGCGCGGGCGCTGGACCGGCGGGGCGGGGCCGAGCGGGCGGGCCGTTCAGTCGGCGGGCGCGTGGCAGACCACGCCGTCGGGGGCCCGGCCGGGCTCGCGGCGCCCGCCGAACCGGGCGTCGGTGAAGGTCACCGGCCCGTGGAAGGTGGCCCGGCCGTCCGGCCCGCCCAGGGTGAACTGGGCGGCCTCGAAGTCGCTGCCGTCGAAGCGGGTGACCCCGTGGAACTGGGTGCCGGTGAAGTCCGCGTACCGGACCCGGCAGCCGGACAGATCGACGTCGACCAGGACGGCCCCGCAGAGCCACAGATCCGTCTCCGGCCAGTACGGCGGCCGGGTCGCCGGGTCCGGTCCGGCCGCGCCGTCGACAGCGCCGACCGTGGGGGCGACGGAAACGCCGACAGTGGGGTCGACGGGCGCGTCGGCGGTGGATTCAGCCGGGCCCCCGGCAGCGGCGGGCCGGAGCCGGTCGGTGAGCAGCCGCGCCGCGACCCGGCGCAGCCGTACCTCCCGGTCCGCCACCTCGACGGCGGTCCCGGTCGGGTCGGTGAGCGGGACCGGCACCGGCCGGCGCAGCCAGGCGCAGAGCGCGTCGGCGACGGGCTGGCGCAGCTCCGGCCGCGCGTCACCGAGGGCGGCCAGCGCGGCCAGGCCGGCGGCGGCGAGTCGCGGGTCGGCGGCGGCGAGCTGCCCGGCGTGCCGGCGGACCGGCTCGTCGGGCGTCAGCCGGCACTCGCCGTCGGCCCCCGCCACCGCCGTCCACCCCAGCGGCCAGGTCATCTCCCCGTCGTCCGCGGTGCCGCTCCACCGGGCCCCGGTGAGGTCCGCCGCCGGCGGGTCCAGGTGTACCCCGGCCGCGAACCAGGTGCCGGTGAAGTCGGCGGCAGCGGCGAACTGCGCCTTCCAGAACCAGGCGGGCCCGGTGAAGCGGGCCCGCCGAAAGGAGACGTCCCCGCCGAAGCGGGCCCCGATCCCGCCCTCGGTCCACTCCTGGTAGTCGCCCATCACGACCGCGACCGGCCAGCGCGGATCGTCCTCGTTCGGCTCGTCCCACGGGGCCGGGTCGATCTCCTCGACGGTCTCCCAGGCCTCGTCGTCCTCCCAGAGCTCCTCCTCGCCCCGCCCGAACCAGGCGATGGCGCCGAAGGTGGCCCCGGCGAAGTCCACCGGCCCCCGGAACCGGACCCGTCCGAACGCGGCGTCCGCGCCGAACCGGACGCCGGGGAACCGGGCCGGCCCGCCGAAGACCGCCCGGGAGAAGACGCCGTCGCCGTCGAAGCGGGTACCCGCGAACGCGGCCGGGCCGACGAACCGGGTGTCGGCGAACCGCCCCACGGTCAGGTGGCAGCCGCTCAGGTCGACGTCCACGAGGGTCGCCCCGGACAGGTCCAGGGTGATCCCCGCCCAACCGGGTGCCCCGTCCGCCGACGGTCGCAGCCGGTCGGCGAGCAGCCCGAGCGCCGCCC
>NZ_LRQV01000106.1 GCF_001567585.1 Micromonospora rosaria | reverse complement strand
CCGGGCCCCACCGAACCCCGACCGGGCTCCACGGAGACCCCGACCGGGCCCTGGGGCGAACGGGCCGCCGGGGTACCCCGGCAAACCTGACGGGTGGCGGGCGGCGCCGGAGGCCGTACCCTGCAACGCATGCGTACCTGCCGGGCGACAGCCGCCGGAAAGCTGACGGTGCTCCTGGCCACGCTCCTGGCGCTCGCCGGCTGTGCCAGCGGCCCCGCCCCCCGGGCCTGGGCCGCCTCGGTCTGCGAGGCGCTCGCCCCCTGGCGGGCGGAGATCAGCAAGCTGACCAGCAGCACCCAGCAGCAGATGACCGCGCAGACCACTCCCGCGCAGGCAAAGGAGAATCTGGTTCGACTCTTCGCCGGTGCGGCCGAGGCGAGCGAGACTGCCCGCCGCAAGGTGGCGGAGGCCGGGGTGCCCCGGGCCGACCAGGGCGAGGAGGTCTCCACCGGCTTCCGCGCCTCGCTCGGCAAGGTGCGGGACGCGTACGGTCGGGCCCGGGACACCATCGACGGGCTGAGCACCAGCGAACCCGAGGCGTTCTACGAGGGGGTCCGGTCCGCCGTGGCGACGCTCAACGAGGAGTACGACGCGAGTGCCCTGGACACCAGCCGGTTGCACTCGACAGAGCTCAAGCAGGCCTTCGACGAGGTCCCGGAGTGTCGCTGACGCAGCCCGAACCCGTAGCCGATCCGGCCCCGGAGCTTCCGCTCGACCCGGCCGGGCCGCTCCCGGCTGACCCCGACCGGCCCGTCCCACCCGCGTCGCCCCGGCAGCCGGCACCCGGGCCCCACCGCCCGCCCGCCGGGACCGAGGCCGGCGGGCGGCAGCTCTCGCTGTTCGGTGCGGAGGCGGCCGAGCCCGCCGTGGCCGATCTCGCCGGCCTGCTCGCCGGGCCGGGGGAGGTGGTCCGGATGGGCGGTACGGCCCGACTGGCGATCGTGCTGGACGACGCCTGGCGGGTGCACGTGCTGGTGGCCGAGCTTGCCCGCCGTGGGATCTCCGCCACCTGGGAACCGGCCGGCGAACAGTACGCCGTCCGCACCTCGTACGCCAGCACCCTGGCGCCGCTCGCGGTGGCCTGGCTGCGCGGCGGTGTCCAGCGCCCGCCCGCCGGGTTCCACCTCAACGGCCGGCGGCTGCGCCTCTGGCTGGCGGCGGCCGGCAGCGCCGACCCGTCGGGGTTCCGGCTCGGGCTCGGCGCCGACGAGGGCGGCTGGGCGTCGGTCGGTGCCGCGCTGGCCGCCGTCGGCCTGCCCGGGGTGCTCCTCGACGCGGCGGCCGGCGGCCCGGCGTACCGGATCACCGGTCGTCGCCGCGTGGCCCGCCTGGCCGAACTGGTCGGCGACCCGCCGCCCACCGTGCCGTCCACGCACTGGCCCACACCGTCCGGCCCGCCACCCACCCCGGTCTCCGCCCCGGAGCGGTGATCACGAAGTTCGCCCCGGGCGGACCGGACCGGGTGTCGTACAAATCCTGATCAACCGGGTCGAACGAGCGTGGGGGTGTCCGATGGGGGACAGCCGGGAGGCTGGTTTGCGACAGAAGACGGGCAGGTCACGGCTCAGCCGGGGGCCCGGTTTCGTCGCGCTCACCCACTGCGTGCCCTACTCACGGTGTACGGTGGCGCCGTTCGGGACGGGCGGGCCCCGGTGACGTCGGCCGCCACCACCGTGGCGGGACGGGTCACCGCCCGCGAAACCCGAAACGCGGACAACGCGTTACGTTGGACGTCCGGACCGCCGGTGGCCCGGAGGCGGTCCGCGCCTGATCATCATGATCAGTCGATGGGCCACGAGCAGGAGTGAGGTCGGGGAGTAACGTGCCGAGCAACGCCAGGACCACCCGTCTGGTCATCGTCGAGTCACCGGCGAAGGCCAAGACGATCTCGGGCTACCTCGGCCCGGGGTACGTCGTGGAGGCCAGCTTCGGTCACGTCCGCGACCTGCCGCGCAACGCCGCCGACGTGCCCGCCAAGTACAAGGGCGAGCCGTGGGCCCGGCTCGGGGTCGACGTCGACAACGGCTTCCACGCCCTCTACGTGGTCTCCCCGGACCGCCGGCAGCAGATCAGCAAGCTGACCAAGCTCGCCAAGGAGGTCGACGAGATCTTCCTGGCCACGGACGAGGACCGCGAGGGCGAGGCGATCGCCTGGCACCTGGTGGAGACCCTCAAGCCCAAGGTGCCGGTCAAGCGGATGGTCTTCCACGAGATCACCAAGCCGGCGATCCAGGCCGCCGTCGCCAACCCCCGGGAAATCGACCGGGACCTGGTCGACGCCCAGGAGGCCCGACGCATCCTCGACCGCCTCTACGGCTACGAGGTCTCCCCGGTGCTGTGGAAGAAGGTCATGCCGAAGCTCTCGGCGGGCCGGGTGCAGTCCGTGGCGACCCGGATCGTGGTCGAGCGGGAGCGGCAGCGGATGGCGTTCCGCTCCGCCGAGTACTGGGACATCCTGGCCACCCTCGCCGTGGTGCGGCCGGGCGACGGGCCGCGTACCTTCAACGCCACCCTGGTCGCGCTGAACGGCGACCGGATCGCCGCCGGCAAGGACTTCGAGCCGACCACGGGCCGGGTCCGGCCCGGCGCCGGGGTGGTGCACCTGGACGCCGGGGGCGCCCGGGGGCTGGCCGCCCGGCTGGAGGACCGGCCGTTCACCGTCACCCGGGTCGAGGAGAAGCCGTACCGCCGCCGGCCGTACGCGCCGTTCATCACCTCCACGTTGCAGCAGGAGGCGGCCCGCAAGCTGCGGTTCTCGTCCCAGCAGACGATGCGTACCGCGCAGCGCCTCTACGAGAACGGCTACATCACCTACATGCGGACCGACTCGGTGAACCTGTCGGAGACCGCCATCGCGGCGGCCCGCCGGCAGATCGTCGAGCTGTACGGCGAGCGCAGCGTGCCGCCGGAGCCGCGCCGCTACACCGGCAAGGTGAAGAACGCCCAGGAGGCGCACGAGGCGATCCGCCCCGCCGGGGACAACTTCCGCACCCCGGGCGAGGTCGCCAACGAACTCTCCACCGAGGAGTTCAAGCTCTACGAGCTGATCTGGCGGCGGACCATCGCCTCGCAGATGACCGACGCGGTCGGCTCCAGCGTCTCGGTGCGCATCCGCGCGGTCTCCTCCGCCCAGGAGGAGGCCGACTTCGGCGCCACCGGCAAGACCATCACCGACCCGGGCTTCCTACGCGCGTACGTCGAGTCCAGCGACGACGAGAACGCCGAGGCGGAGGACGCCGAGCGCCGGCTGCCGAACCTGGTCAAGGACCAGCCGCTCACCGCCGACGAGCTGGCCGCGCAGGAGCACCACACCCAGCCGCCGTCGCGGTACACCGAGGCGTCGCTGGTCAAGGCCCTGGAGGAGCTGGGCATCGGGCGTCCGTCCACGTACGCCTCGATCATGCAGACCATCCAGGACCGGGGGTACGTGGTCAAGCGCGGCCAGGCGATGATCCCGTCGTTCCTCGCGTTCGCGGTGATCGGGCTGATGGAGCGGCACTACCCGCGCCTGATCGACTACGACTTCACCGCCAGCATGGAGAACGAGCTGGACGAGATCGCCGGGGGCGACCACGCCGCCGTCGACTTCCTCACCTCGTTCTACTTCGGCAGCACCAACGGGGCCGGGGACCAGACCATCGCCCGCTCGGGCGGGCTGAAGAAGCTGGTCACCGAGAACCTCAGCGAGATCGACGCGCGCAGCGTCAACTCGATCCCGCTGCACACCGACGAGGAGGGGCGCGAGGTCGTCGTCCGGGTCGGCCGGTACGGGCCGTACCTCCAGCGGGAGCTGCCCGGCGGGGAGCAGGCGGCCCCGGCGGAGGGCGAGGAGGGCGGCGCCCAGGGCGACCGGGCCCCGATCCCCGAGGGGCTGGCCCCGGACGAGTTGACCCCGGAGAAGGTGCACGAACTGTTCCTCGGCGGTGGTGGCGAGCGCAAGCTCGGCGACGACCCGGCGACCGGGGAGCCGATCGTGCTCAAGTCCGGCCGCTTCGGCCCGTACGTCTCCAGCGGCGAGCGGAAGTCGTCGCTGCTGCGCTCGCAGTCGCCGGACTCGCTCACCTTCGACCAGGCGTTGCAGCTGCTCAGCCTGCCCCGGCTGGTCGGGGTCGCGCCGGACGGCGCCGAGGTGTTCGCCAACAACGGCCGCTACGGCCCGTATGTCAAGCGTGGTGACGAGTTCCGCTCGCTGGACTCGGAAGACAAGATGTTCACCGTCACGCTGGACGAGGCGCTGGCGCTGCTGGCCGCCCCGAAGACCCGCCAGCGCCGGGCCGCCGCGCCCCCGCTGCGGGAGATGGGCGTCGACCCGGCCACCGAGAAGCCGCTGGTCATCAAGGACGGCCGGTTCGGCCCGTACGTCACCGACGGGGAGACCAACGTCTCGCTGCGGCGCGGGCAGACCCCGGAGGCGCTGACCATCGAGGAGGCCGCCGAGATGCTCGCCGAGAAGCGGGCGAAGGGGCCGGCACCGAAGAAGAAGGCCGCCAAGAAGGCCGTCGCGAAGAAGACCACCGCCGCCAAGTCGACCACGGCGGCCAAGTCCACCACCGCGAAGGCGACCACCGCGAAGGTGACCAAGGCGACCGCCGGCAAGGCCACCCCGGCGAAGGCCACCAAGAAGGCCACCCCCGCCAAGAAGGCCGCCCCCCGGAAGGCCACCACCCCCACCGACTGACCCCGTCCCACCGACTGACCCCGTCCCACCGGAAGACCTTGGAAGGAAATGGCCCCTCAAGGGGCCACATTCTTCCAAGGTCTTCTTGCTGGGCGGTGCGTTGTCCACAGGGGCAGCGGAGAACGGGCGCGGTTGGGCAGGGTGGGCCGGTGGCGACCGATGCGGGTGCTGGCTGGACAGGTGCGGGGTGGGGGCGGTCCTTGCCCGGTGACACCGCCGACGAGTTGACCTGGCTGCTCTCTCAGCAGGAGGACGTGATCGCTCTCGACCAGGCCGGTCGGTACCTGTCCCGCAAGGCGATCCGGCACCGGGTGGCCACCCGCCGCTGGCGGCAGGTCCACCGAGCGGTCTTCGTCACGCACAGCGGCCCGGTCAGCGCGGCCCAACTCCGCTGGATCGCGGTGCTGGCGGCCGGGCCGGAGGCGGTGCTCGGCGGGCTGACCGCCGCCGAGGCGGGTGGCCTGCGTGGTTTTTCGACCCAGGTCGTCCATCTGCTGCTGCCCGCCGACCGTCGGCGCGGCCCGCTGCCGCCGGGTGTGCGGCTCCACCGTACGACCCGGCTGCCGGCCGAGGACGTGCTCGACATCGGTACGCCCCGTCGGACCAGGCCGGCCCGGTCGCTCATCGACGCGGCACAGTGGGCCGACAGCGACGCCCGGGCGCGGGCCGTGATCGCCGCCGGCTTCCAGCAACGCCTGGTGGGCGGGGACGATCTGCACCGGGTGCTCGACCGTCTGCCCCGGGTCAACCGTCGGAGGCTGATCCTGGAGATCGCCACCGACGCTGCCGGTGGCGCGCACTCCCTGGCCGAGTTGGACTTCCTCGGCCTGGTCCGGCGGGCCGGGCTGCCCGAGCCGACCCGGCAATGGGTACGCCGGGACTCGGCCGGTCGCCGCCGCTACCTTGACGCGTACTTCGAGCAGTGGCGGGTGCACGTGGAGATCGACGGTGGGCAGCACCTGGACCCGCAGACGGCATGGTCGGACATGCGTCGCCAGAACGACCTCTGGATCGACGGCGACCGGGTGCTCCGCTTCCCGGTCTGGGCGCTCCGCGCCCACCCCGACCAGGTCCTCACCCAACTCCGCGCCGCCCTCCGCCAAGCCGGCTGGTCCGCCTGACCCCCACGGTGGAAGACCTTGGAAGAAAACGGCCCCCGCAAGGGCCACTTTCTTCCAAGATCTTTCCGGCTCCGGCTCCGGCTCGCCCTCCGGTTGTCAGGGGCCGAGGATGTGGGTCAGGTGGGGGTTGGTGAAAACGCGGTGCGGGTCGAGGCGGTCGCGGAGGCGGTGGAAGTCGGCGAACCGGGGGTACGCCCCGGCGAGCGAGGCGGCGTCGCGCCAGTGCAGCTTGCCCCAGTGCGGCCGGCCGCCGAGACCGGTCGCCACCTGCTCGAAGGCGCGGAAGTACGGCTCGTACGGCATGCCGACGTACTGGTGCACGGCGACGTACGCCGAGTCCCGGCCGTGGCTGTGCGACAGCCAGATGTCGTCGGCGGCGGTGAACCGCACCTCGGCGGGGAAGAGCACCCGGAAGGGCAGGCCGTCGACGATGCGCCGGAGCGCGTCGAGCGCCTCGGGCAGGGCGGCGCGCGGCAGCGCGTACTCCATCTCGGTGAAGCGGATCCGGCGCGGGCTGCAGAAGACCCGGTCGGAGCGGCCGGTGTAGTGGCGCTCGCCCACCGCGCGGGCGATGCCGGCGCTGATCGTCGGGGCCAGCGCCGGCAGTGCCCGGCCGAGCCGGCAGGCCCCGCCGAAGACGGTGTTGGCGAGGAAGTCGTCGTCCAGCCAGCCCCGCCACCGGGGCAGCGGCCGGTCGTCGGCCGGTACCCGGTCGTTGGTCTTGACCTGCACCCGGTCGGTGTAGGGAAACCAGAAGAACTCGACGTGGTCGTGGGCCTCGACCAGCGCCGGCAGGTCGGCCAGGACGGTGGCGAGCCGGTCGGGGCGGTCGTGGGCGTGCAGCACGAACGCGTCGACACACTGGAGGGTCACGTCGACCAGGACGCCCAGCGCGCCGAGGGAGACCCGGGCGGCGGCGAAGACGTCCGGGTGCTCGTCGGCGGCGCAGCGCAGCACCTCGCCGGTGCCGGTGACCAGGGTCAGCGCCGTGACGGTGGTGGCCAGACAGCCGAGTGCCGCCCCGGTGCCGTGGGTGCCGGTGGAGATCGCCCCGGCGACGGTCTGCGCGTCGATGTCGCCCAGGTTCGGCATGGCCAGGCCGTGCCGGGCGAGCAGACCGTTCAACTCCCGTAGGGTGAGTCCGGCCGGTACGGTGACCTGCCGCCGTGCGGCGTCGACCCGGATTCCGGCCGGGGGCGGGTCGGCGTCCGGGCCGCCGGCACCGACAGCGGTGGGGCGGGGCGGTTCCAGGCGGTACCCGTCGGTGGTGGCGAGCGCGGTGAAGGAGTGGCCGCTGCCGACCGGGCGGATCCGGTGGCCCCGCGCGACGGCGGTCCGGACGGCCTCGGCGACCTCCTCGGCGGAGCCGGGGCGCAGCACGGCGGCGGCGGTGGCCCGCTGGTTGCCCGCCCAGTTCGACCAGTCGACACGCGGTGCGGCGGTACCGGCCATCGGAACTCCTCGACATGAATGTGAACCGTCTTCATAACAGGAACGTTGTGCCTGGTAAATACCGCAATCGAGGTCGGCTCGTTAGAACCGGTAGTCACACAGTCGTGACGTGCAGATATGTTCATCCGTCGAAGGGGGGTGGCGCCGAGTGTCCACACCAGCCGCCACGACCGGGCCGCTGCGCCGGGTACCGGTGCAGGGTCGAAGCGTCGCTCGGGTCCAGCGGATGCTGGACGCCTGCGCCGAGCTGGTCGACGAGGTGGGGTACGAGGGCCTGACCACGACCCTGCTCGCCGAGCGTGCCGAGGTGGCGATCGGTTCCGTCTACCAGTTCTTCCCGGACAAGCGGGCGATCGTGCAGGCGTTGACCCTGCGGACCATCGAGTCCTACCTCCAGCGGCTCGACGAGCGCTTCGCCTCCGACGACCTCACCCACTGGTGGGACGGGGTCGACGCGGGGATCGACGAGTACATCACGATGCACCGGACGGTTCCGGGGTTCCGTACCCTCCACTTCGGCGACGTGGTCGACCTGCACCTGCTCGACGAGAAGCGGGACAACAACGGCGTGATCGCCGACCAGCTCGCCCGGGTGCTCATCGAGCGCTTCGGCATCGCCGACGAGCCCCGGCTGCGCTTCATCCTGGAGATCGCCGTCGAGGCCGCGGACGCCCTGATCAAGCTGGCCTTCCGCCGGTCGCCGGACGGGGACGAGCGGGTGCTGACCGAGGCCAAGGCGCTGATCCGGGAGTACCTGCACCGGCAGGTCGACGCCCCGGCCGAGCGCACCCCGCCCGGCTGACCACCCGCGGGCACCGGGTGCGCCCCGCCCGCGCTCTCCACCGCCGGTCAGAGGAACGCCCGCCCCTCGCCCCGGTAGGTGGGCACGGTGTCGACCACCTCGTCGCCCACGACCAGGTGCAGCTCGTTGACCCGTTCGCACAGCTCACCGGCCTTGGCGTGGCGGAACCAGACCCGGTCGCCCACCCGTAGCCCCACCGCCCCGGGGCCGGTGAGCGGGGTCTGCACCTCCCCGGCGCCCTCGGCACCGACCATCCGCAGCCCCGCCGGCAGCCACGGGGTGGGCAGCCGGCTGGTGGCGGGCGGGCCGGAGGCGATCCACCCACCGCCGTGCACGGTGGCCATCCCGGGCGTCGGGCGACGGACCACCGCGCAGGCGAAGTAGGCCGCCGGGGTGGGGCGCCAGACCCGGTACCCGTCGAACAGCGTCGGCCCGTACAGGCCGGAACCCGCGGTGACCTCGGTGACCGCGGGATCGGCGCTGGTGGCCGCCACGCTGCCGGTGCCGCCACCGTTGACGAACTCCAGGTCGGCGTGTTCGCGGACGGCGCGCACCGCCGCGCCCCGGCGGGCCAGCAGTTCCCGGTACGACCGGCGCTGCACGGCCCGGATCGCCGCGCCCAGCGCGGCCTGCCCGGGGGGCGCGTCGCCGAGGCCGGCGATCTGCGCCTCGTACGCCATCAGCCCGACCAGCGTGAACCCGGGCCGCCGGGTGACGGCGGCGGCGAGCGCGCCCGCCGCCCGCGCGGAGTGCACCGGGGAGCGGCGGACCCCGATGTGCACCCGTGCGCCGAGGGGTCGCCAGGAGGCGTCCAGGTCGAGGCAGACCCGTACCCCGGGGCGACCGGTCGGGGCGCGGACGGCGTCGACCAGGTCGAGCTGCCCGGGGTCGTCCACCATCAGGGTGACGGTCCGGGCGAGCGTGGCGTCGCCGGTCAGCTCGGCCAGCGCCGTCCGGTCGACGGTGGGGTACGCCACCAGCACGTCGTCGGTCACCCCGGTACGGGCCAGCCAGATCGCCTCGGCCAGGGTGAACGCCATCACGCCCCGCCAGCCGGGCCGCCCCAGGGCCCGGCCGGCCAGCGCCCGGCTGCGGATGGACTTGCTGGCCAGCCGGAGCGGTTTGCCGGCAGCCCGGTCGGTCAGGGCGACCGCGTTCGCGTCGAAGGCGGCAAGGTCGACCACCGCGTACGGCGGGTCGAGATGGGCGGTCGCCCGTTCGAGTCGCTCGCGAAGTTTGTCACGTTCAGTGGTCACTGGTGCACGCTAACTGTCGAGACGGTAATGCGAAATACCCTCACCTATGCCGGGCTGCGGGGGGTGGCATCGGCCACCTAGGCTGCGGCGAGCAGGCAATGTCGCGGCGGGGCGGCTCCCCACCGGGACTAGAGTGTTCCACCGGGGCGCCCAGCGATGGGCCGGCACGCGGAGGTACGGCCATCGACAGCCAGCAGCACGGCGAGCCGTCCGGCGTGTCGCCGACCAGCGACGCGACCGGCGCTGCCGGACCCACCGACCAGCCCACCGGCGAGTCGACCCGGCCGCCCGGCGGTGCGCCGGCCGCCGGCAAGGCCGACCTCTCCGGGTACGCGGGCATCCGCTCGGTGCTGCGGATCCGGCCGTTCCGCCGGCTCTGGATCGTGCTCGGCGCGGCCTCCTTCGGTGACTGGCTGGGCCTGCTCGCCACCTCGGTCTTCGCCGCCGCCCAGGTGCAGGGCAGCACCGCCCAGGGTGCGGCGTTCGGCATCGTCATCGCCATCCGGCTGCTTCCCGCCCTGGTGCTCGGGCCGATCGCGGGCGTCTTCGCCGACCGGTTCGACCGGCGCTGGACGATGGTCATCTGCGACGTGCTGCGGTTCGTGCTGTTCGCCTCGATCCCGCTGGTCGCCCTGCTCGGCGCCAGCGGCCCGGTGGTGGTCGGGTGGGCCACCGTGGCGACCTTCCTGATCGAGACGGTCACCCTGCTCTGGATCCCGGCCAAGGAGGCCGCGGTCCCCAACCTGATCCCCCGGGCCCGGCTGGAGGCGGCGAACCAGCTCACCCTGATCACCACGTACGGTCTCACCCCGGTCTTCGCCGCCCTGGTGATCGCGGTGCTCGACGGCAGCGTCCGGGCGGTGACCGGCGGCGACATGCCCAACTGGGCCGAGCCGGCGCAGTTGGCGCTCTGGTTCAACGCCCTCTCCCGGCTGGCCACCGCGCTGGTGGTCGCCTTCGGCATCAAGGAGATCAGCCAGTCCCGCGCCAGCGAGCAGGAACGCGCCGAGCAGACCATGGTGCGCCAGTTCGTCGAGGGCTGGCGGTTCATCGGGCAGACCCCGCTGGTCCGGGGCCTGGTGCTGGGTATCTTCGGTGCCTTCGCCGGTGGCGGCATCGTGATCGGCACCGCCCGGTTCTTCGCCAACTCGCTGGGCGCCGGTGACGCCGCGTTCTTCCTGCTCTTCGGGGCGATCTTCATCGGGCTGGCGCTCGGCATCGGGCTCGGCCCGATGATCGTGCGGGACATGTCCCGCCGCCGGTGGTTCGGCATGAGCATCGTGCTGGCCAGCGCGTCCGTGATGACCCTCGCGTTCGCTATCCACCTGTCGATGGCGATGGTCGGGGCGGTCCTGGTCGGCGCGGGCGCCGGGATGGCCTTCCTCGCCGGCACCACCCTGCTCGGCGGGGAGATCGCCGACGAGGTGCGCGGCCGGGTCTTCGCGGTGGTCCAGATCGGCACCCGGATGGTGCTGATCCTGGCGATCGGCCTGAGCAGCCTGCTCGCCGGTGTCGGCGGCTCGCGCCAGCTGAACATCGTCGACCTGGGCATCTCCATCTCCTCGACCCGCCTGCTGCTGCTCGCCGCCGGTGCCGCCGGGATCTTCGCCGGGATCAGCGCGTTCGGCCAGATGGACGACAAGAAGGGGGTGCCGGTCCTCGCCGACCTGTGGGGCTCGATCCGGGGCCGCCCGCTGATGCCGGCCGAGCCGTTCGTCTCCGCCGGGCTCTTCGTGGTCTTCGAGGGCGGCGAGGGCGCCGGCAAGTCGACCCAGGTCAGCCAGTTGGCCGGGCGGCTCGACGGGCAGGGCCGGGAGGTGCTGGTGACCCGGGAGCCGGGCGCCACCGGGGTCGGCGAGCGGATCCGCGCCCTGCTGCTGGGCACCACCTCGGCCGACGCGCCGTCGCCGCGCGCCGAGGCGCTGCTCTACGCCGCCGACCGGGCGCACCACGTGGCGACCGTGGTCCGGCCCGCCCTGGTCCGGGGCGCGGTGGTGATCAGCGACCGGTACGTCGACTCGTCCCTGGCGTACCAGGGGGCCGGGCGGACCCTGCCGGTGGACGAGGTCTCCTGGCTCTCCTCCTGGGCCACCGGTGGGCTCAAGCCCGACCTGGTGGTGCTCCTCGACGTCGACCCGCGGACCGGCCTGTCCCGGGTCGCCGCGCGCAGCGCGGACGCCGACCGGCTGGAGGCCGAGTCGGTCGCCTTCCACGAGCGGGTCCGGTACGCCTTCCTCGACCTGGCCGCCGCCGACCCGAAGCGGTACCTGGTGCTCGACGCGTCCCGCCCGGCCGAGGAGATCGCCGAGCTGGTCGCCCGTCGCGTCGACGAGCTGCTGGCCGAGCCGGAGGGCCTGGTCAAGCCCCGCCCGACGGAGGCGCCGGAGACCCCGGGGCGGCCGGAGTTATCCGACGAGGAGTTGGTGACCGTGAGGCACCGGACCTGATGCCCGACGTCTTCGCCGAGCTGGTCGGGCAGGACGAGGCGGTCGACACCCTGCGCCGGGCCGCCACGGCCGCCGCCGGTGTGCTCCAGGGCACCGCCACCCCCGGTGCCGGGATGACCCACGCCTGGATCTTCACCGGGCCCCCGGGGTCGGGCCGGTCGGTCGCCGCCCGCGCCTTCGCCGCCGCCCTCCAGTGCGTGCACGGCACCGGGTGCGGCGAGTGCCCCGGCTGCCACACCACCCTGGCCGGCACCCACGCCGACGTCCGGCTGGTGGTGCCCGAGGGGCTCTCCATCGGGGTCACCGAGATGCGGGCCCTGGTGCTGCGCGCGGCCAGCACCCCGTCCGGCGGGCGGTGGCAGGTGGTCGTGGTGACCGACGCCGACCGGCTCACCGAGGCGGCCGGCAACGCCCTGCTCAAGGCGATCGAGGAGCCGCCACCCCGGACGGTCTTCCTGCTCTGCGCCCCGTCCACCCACCCGGAGGACGTCTCGGTGACCATCCGGTCGCGGTGCCGACTGGTGCCGCTGCGGCAGCCGCCGTCCGGCGCGGTGGCCGAGGTGCTGGTCGCCCGGGACGGCATCGACCCGGAGACGGCCGGGTGGGCGGCTGCCGCCGCGCAGGGGGACGTCGAGCGGGCCCGGCTGCTGGCCCGGGACCCGCAGGCCCAGCAGCGGCGGGCGGCGGTGCTGGCGGTACCCCGCCGGCTGACCGGGGTCGGCGCGGCCTTCGACGCGGCGTCGGCGCTGATCGAGGCCGCCGAGGCGGAGGCCGAGGCGGCGGTGGCCGAGGTCGATGCCGCCGAGAAGGCCGCGTTGCAGACCGCGCTCGGCGCGGGCGGCACCGGGCGGGGCGCGGCCGGTGCGGCCCGCGGCAGCGCCGGGCAGATCAAGGAGCTGGAGAAGCGGCAGAAGTCGCGGGCCACCCGGGCCCAGCGGGACGCCCTGGACCGGGCCCTGGTCGACCTGGCCGGGTTCTACCGGGACGCGCTGGCCGCCGCGGTCGGCGCGCCCGTCGCGCCGGTACACGCCGACACCGCCGAGCTGGCCGGGGCGGGGGCGCGCAAGTGGGCGGCCGAGGGGGCGTTGCGCCGGCTGGAGGCGGTCCTGACCTGCCGGACGGCGATCGCGGCGAACGTCAAGCCACGGATCGCGGTGGAGGCGATGATGCTCGCCCTCTGGAAGGGCTGACGCCCCGCGCGGGCCGCCCGGGTGGCCGCCCACCACCCCCGGAAGCTGACTGCTCGGTCAGGAAGGGGTGACTCCTCGGCCCGGCGGCGCTGGCCCCTCGGTCCGGGCCGTCCGGCCGGCTGTCCACAGGCATCGACAGGTGCAATTGGTGTGCGGTACGGTCCCCGGTGATGTCGCCGTGACGGCGGTGGCACGCTGCGTGAGGCAGTGCCGGGGAGGGGTCGCCGATGCCGCGGGGGGAGATCGACGAGGCCTGGATCGAGGAGGCGGTGCGGCGGTACCGCCGGATCGAGACCCTCCAGGCCGAGTTCGACCAGGCGGTGGCGACGGTCGAGGTCACCGTCCGCTCGCCGGACGGGCTGGTCGAGGTGGTGGTGGCCGCCGACGGCCGGATCACCGACGTGCGCTTCCTCGGCCCGCTGCACTCCCGGGACCCGCGTGCCGTCGCCGCCTCCGTGCGGTCCGCCATCACCGCCGCCGCCGACGCCGCCCAGTGGGCCCGGGAGAAGCTGCACAACGAGACCTTCGCCGCGTACCGGCCGCTCGCGGGGGCCTGAGATGGAGCCGTTGCGCGCCCTCGCGGCCCGCCTCGACGAGGCGAGCGCCACCCTGACCGACCTGGCCCGCCGGGTGACCGCCACCGACCCGGCCCACCCGGCCTTCGGTGCGGACGCCGCCGGTCGCCCCGGCGAGATCGGCCGGGCCCTGCACCGCCGGTGGACCGCCGCGACCGACGAGCGGGCCCGGGAGGCGGAGGCCGCCGCCGCCCGGCTGGCCGCCGCCGCCATCGCGGTGCGGGAGGCCGCCGAGCGGTACGCCGACACCGACGCCGCCGCCCGGGACCGGCTGACCGGCCCGGACCCCGGTCCGCACCACCCGCCCGGCGCGGACGTCACCGGGTTCCGCCCGGCCGGCCCGGCGCACCGCCCGGCCGGCGTGGACGTCCCGGGGCACCGCCCGGCCGGCGTCGACGCCGGGGGCCACCGGTGGCTCGGGGCGCGGTGATGGACGCCCTGGACCGCCTCGCCGAGCCGGGGCTGGACCTGCTGCGCCGGGTCGACACCCTGCTCGCCGCCGGGGCACCGGAGGGGCACCCCGTCTGGCCGCTGCTGCGCCGGCTCCAGGTGCTGCCGGGGGAGGCGGTCCGTGGCTTCCTCGATCTGCACCCGGCGCCGCTGACCACCGCCGGCCACGCGGTGCGCCGGCTCGTCCGGGGGTACGACCAGGCCAGCGCCACGCTCACCGACCCGGTCGCCTGGTCCGGGCCGGCCGCCTCGGCGTACGGGCAGTCCCGGGCCGCCCTGCTGCGTCACCTCGACGAGGGGCCGGACAGCCTGGTCGGCCGGCTGGAGTCCACCGCCGGGTACGCCGACGCGCTCGCCGACTGGGTGGACGGCAGCCGGGCCGCGCTGGCCCGGACGCTCGCCGAGGTGCTGGGCTCGACCGAGGCGGTGGCGGTGGTGGCGGCCACCTCGCCCCAGGCGGCCGAACGGGAGCCGGGGTCGGGTCGGGTCGGTGCCGCCGAGGCGGCCGAGATCGCCCGCCGGGTGCTCGCGGTGCTCTCGGTGGCCTACGACGGCGCGGAGACGCTGTTGCGGGAGTGGTCGCCGAGCCTCGGCCCCGCGCCCTGGCGTCCGCCGGTCGAGCGTCCGGTGCGCCACGACACCCCGACCCGGCTGGGGTGGTGACCCGGCCCGTCCACGGTGGAGCGGCGCGGCGTCGCGCCCCGGCCGGGGTTCCCGGTGGACGGGGCGCGACGCCGCGGCCTTTCCTGCACCCCCCGCAGGCCTGCCTCCACTCAACGCCGCCGGCGGCCCGCTGTCTCCCCGCCGCACCATGATTCAGCCGTCCGGGCGAGCCGGGACCGGCCGTCGGGCCGACCGGGCCGGCACGGGACGCCCGCCGGGCACTCGGATCGATCGATTCGATCATCGTGGATCGTCGCGTCGGGTGACCGTCCGGCCACACCTGTCCGGACGGGTCGGGTCGGCGCGTCGTAGGGTGGAGTCATGGGCATGCTCTGCGCGGTCAGCTTCAACCGGTACGGGCGGCTGTACTACCTCGACCCGGGGGAGCTGCGCCCGCAGGTCGGCGACAAGGTGCTGGTGCCGACCGACGACGGGCCCGAGGTGGCCGAGTGCGTCTGGGCCGCCCAGTGGGTCACCGACGACACCGACGGCTTCCCCCGGCTGGTCGGGCTGGCCCGGGAGGAGGACCTGCGCCGGGACGAGACGCTGCGGCGGCGCAAGGCCGAGGCGAAGGTCGCCGCGAAGCGGCTGATCCGGGAGCACGGCCTGCCGATGAAGGTGGTGGCGGTCGACCACGTCCTGTCCAGCGGGGAGGGCGGCAGCGACCGGACCACGATCTACTTCACCGCGCCGCACCGGGTGGACTTCCGCTCCCTCGTCCGGGACCTGGGCGCCACCCTGCACTGCCGGGTGGAGCTGCGCCAGCTCTCCGCCCGGGACTCGGCCCGGGTGCAGGGCGGGATCGGCTCCTGCGGCCGGGACCTGTGCTGCGCCACCTTCCTCAACGACTTCGAGCCGGTGACCATCCGGATGGCCAAGGACCAGGACCTCCCGCTGAACCCGCTGCGGATCTCCGGGGCGTGCGGCCGGCTGATGTGCTGCCTCAAGTACGAGCATCCGCTGTACGCGAAGTTCCAGGAGTCCGCCCCGGCGATCGGCTCCCGGGTCTCCACTCCGGAGGGCGACGGCAAGGTGGTCGGCCACAGCGTCCCCCGCGACGCCGTCACCGTGCGTCTGGACGCCGACGGCTCACGCTCCATGTGCTCCCGTGCCGACGTCTGCGGCTCCCGTCGCGCCTACGACAGCCGGGACCAGTCGGGCCCGCAGAGCGTGGCGCGCTGACCGGCGTACGGAACTACCTGTCCTGACCCCCACCGGCTCGCGGGGTCGCCGCCGCCGGGGTGGTCGTCGGGGCGACGACGACCGGCGGTTCGGCCAGCCGGGGCCGCAGCGGGCCGGCGGGGACCAGCCAGGACGACTCGGGGTCGGGGTCGGGGTTGACCCGCCAGCGCCGGGCCACCCGGTCGACGGCGATCGGGTACACGGTCAGCGTCCCGTCCGGGTCGATCCGGATCCGCAGGAACGCCTTGGCGTCCTCGATGCCCTGCCCGGCGAAGAGTTCGTTCAGGTTCACCCCGAACGTCCCGGCGATCAGCAGGTACCCGGCCACGACCTGGGTGGCCACCAGCCCGGCGACCGGGCCGTACAGCACCGCGGCGGCGAGCGCCGGCAGCGGCCAGGCCCAGTCGTGGACGGGCAGGCTCAGCCAGGCCCAGGTGCCGGCGGCGGCCAGCCCGATGTGCGCCAGGCCGTGGCCGGTGCCGAGGATCCAGTGCCGGGCCTGCCGGTTGCCGCTGGCGGTGGGCGGCTTGGCGAAGAAGGCCGCCCCGAGCAGGGTCACCACCAGCATGATCACCAGCGGGACGCTGAACAGCCGCTGGTCGGTGCTGTCCACGTCGTTGGCCGAGACCCCGGCCATGGCGAGCATCAGCAGCGTGTGCAGGGCACCGAGCAGGGTGGCGAAACCCGGGTTGCGGCGGGGCAGCCGGGCGAAGACGCCCCAGCCGTACCGCCGGGACCGGGCCGCCTCCGGGTACCGGCCGGCCAGCTCGTACTCCCGGGTCTTGCTGGCCCGGCGGGAGAAGGTGTCCCGGGGCGGCACCTCGATCCGCTCGGGCAACCGGTGGGTGGGGGAGAGGTACGCCCCGCCGCCGCCACAGGTGATCAACTGGCGGTCCGGGCCGGCGTAGCGGGCGTAGTGGTGCGAGTCGCCGGTGAGGATCAGGCGGACCCGGGCCCCGGTCGGCGCGATCACCGTGCGGATGAAGTAGTCGATCGAGTCGTACGCGGTCCGGTCCTCGACGGCCTTGACCCAGGTCGGCGCCGGCACGGCCAGGATCACCCGGGAGTGCGGGCCGAGCCGCCCGGCCACCTGGTGGAAGTAGGTGAGCTGCGGGTCGTCCAGGTACGAGCCGGACTGGTCGTCCAGCCCCAGCAGCCACCAGTCGGCCGGTAGCTGGACGGCGAAGTACGACCGGGTCTGGCCGGTGCCCCAACCGCCGAAGTGCCGGTCCCGGGTCCGCACGAACAGGCGCAGGAACGCGGTCAGCCCGTCGTACCAGTCGTGGTTGCCGGGGACCGCGAAGAGGGTGGGCCGCTCGGGCGGGGTGACCGGCAGGGCGGCCTGGTACGGCCCCTTGCAGCGGTCCTCGTACGCCTCGTAGCTGGCCGACGGGTAGACCTGGTCGCCCCCCATCACCAGGGTCTGCGCCCGGGGCAGCCGGTGCCCGTCGACGGTCAGCTCCCGCTGGGCGAGCAGGTACGCCACCGAGTACGTGGCGTTGAAGCCGTCGCCCAGATCGGCGACGTAGTCGAGCCAGAGCCCGCCGTCCGGCCCCACCTGCCGGGACACCCCGTCGCCGAAGGCCCGTTGCAGCTCACGTTTGTCCAGGTACGCCCCGAACAGCATGGCCAGCAGGGTCCGGAGCCCGGTGCTGATCAGCAGCAGCGGCGCGAGCCACGGCACCGGTTTGCGGGGCGTGAAGCCCAGCTCACGCGGGTCGGTGGTACGCGGCCGGTGCGCCGGCCGGCCACCGGCCGCCTCGCTGGCGTGCGGGTCGTCCGGGTCGACGACGGGGGTGGAATCGTCGCTCACCCGGCGCAGCGTAGTGCCGCTTCCTGGGAACCGCTGTCCGCCGACCGACGCCCGGCGCGTCCGGTCCGCCTCGCCGTGGATACGGGGATCCCGCTCGGCCCGGGGGCGGTTCGTGCCGTACACTCGACGATCGTTGCCGCCTTAGCTCAGTCGGCTAGAGCGACGCACTCGTAATGCGTAGGTCGACGGTTCGATTCCGTCAGGCGGCTCGGTGAGGGAAGACCCTCTGACCTGGGTAAACACTCAAATGTCAGAGGGTCTTTCCGTGTCTCGCAGAGATCAACAGTGTACGAAACCGTGCACTACCGGCCGGGAGCCGGCGTGTGGACAACCGCCTGATCTGGGCCACCGGCGACCGCGTCGTAGAGCACGTCCAGGCGTACGGTGACCCGCACGCACCATGACCGCGCGCACGCGCCCGGCCCCGAGCACTCCGGCAGATGCCCGCGTACCCACAGCATGCCGACCGGTGCCGGCGGATCGGCCACCCCCTGCACCGCCACGGTCCGCACCTCCAGCGGCGTCGCTCCGGGCAGACCCAGGTGGCTCGCCCACTCGCCGGCGGCGAGCGACAGCCGGGTACCGGCCGGCACCCTCAGCGCGCTCACCGGGCCACGTCCACGCCGGCCGCATCCGCCAGCACCAGCAGAAGCGGATCGGGCCGACCGGTGCCGGCCAGCACCCTGGCCAGGGTCGTCCGACCAGTCGGCCGGATCCGGACCTCTGCCGGCGCGAGCCGGTCCGCGTCCAGCAGTGCCCGGCCGGCGGCGACCAGGTCACCGGCCAGCACGTAAGCCGGTGTGACGTCGACCAGGTGCGCGGCCCGGTGTTCGAGGGGCAGCAGCGGCCATCCGGGGCCGGCCGTGAGGTCTTCGTGCAGGTCGACAGCGCTCCGACCCTCGCCCAGTGCTGCCGCTGCGGCGATTCGGGCGGCCTCGACGGCCGCGCGCTCTGCCCCGGCCGGCTCGGTCATCCCGTGTGCGTCGTCCAGGAGTTCGGTCACCGTCGGCCGGTCGCGGTGTCCGGCGGCGGCGAGCGCGGCCTGGAGCAGCAGCATCACGCACGCGGCCCGTTCGGCGGGCGTGCCGGTTCCGTCGGTGAGTGGTGCGATCTGGTGTGCGCTGACGATTGCTGTCTCGAAGGCGTGGCGGTGTCGGCCGGCGGCGCGCAGGGCCTGGCCGAGTGGCGCGGCGGCGACGGCCGCCAGTAGCGGATCATCCGTGCTGGCGGCGACGGCCAGGCCCCGGTCGGCGGCCAGCCATGCCAGGTCGGCAGCGCCGAGTTTCACCAGGGTCAGGGTGGTGAGCCGGTACGCCTGGACCTGGTGGTCGACCGCCATCCGGTAGCTGTCGTGAAGCAGGCCGGGCAGGAGTTCGAGCAGCACGGTGTACCGGCCGTGTCCGTACACCGCGTCGGCGTGTGCGATGCGTGTCCGGTACCGGTCCGGGTCGGGTGCCGGTACGGTCGGGCGGGCCGTCAGGGCGGGGTGCCGGGTCAGCGCCGCCCGGACGGCCTGGACGCCGTCCGCCGTCTCGGCAGGAGACTGCGCCGGCTCGGGCCGGTGGTCACCGCCGAGAAGGATGTCGGGATCGAGGGCGAGTACCTGCGCGACGTCGTGGATCACCGACACCCGGTCGAGGGAGCGGGCACCGCGTTCGACTTTGTCCACCCAGCTCTTCGACTTGCCGAGCCGGTCGGCGAACTGCTGCTGCGACATGTTCCGCCGGCCCCGCCAGTACGCCACCCGCCGGCCTATCGGCACCTCGCTCACCGCACTGCCACCTGGTCCCGGAACCACCGGGCCTCGGTGCAGTCGGCGGTGGTGCCAGGTCCGCACCGCCGGCAGGGCCGGCCGGCCTCGTGGGCGGCGATGACGCGGCGGGCCACGATGGCCACGCTCAGCGGGTCGACCGCCTCGTCCACGCTCACCGGGCCGACCTCCGGCCGCCGCGCCGCCCGACCTGCACGGCGTCGGTCGGGGTGGGCACGTCGACCGGGGTGCGCTCGGCTTCGGCCTGGTCGAGGATCCGCCGCCTCGCGGCCTCGTGCTCGGCGGCCTGGATCGCGGCCCCGGACACCGGCGGTTCGGCAGCCTTGCGGGTACGTCTGATCATCGCCATCCCCCTGCTCGGGTAGCCGGGGCGGCACTACGCAGGCTGGCCCCGGGAGAGGAGGGTGGCGGCGGCTGCACACATCGCTAGGTCACGGATGACCGCCGCCACCCACCGAGCATCATGCGGTCACTCAGTGCATGGGCGGGAGGGTGGCGGCGTCCGTGACCTGTCCGGAAACTGTCCGGCTCCGCAGCTCAGCCCCCTGCGGCGACCAGGGCCTGCCGATACTCCGTGGTCCACTCAGCGTCACGCTGGTCCTCTGGCAGGTTGTCCAGCCCGGCCCGCAGATGATCCGCCGCTGTCGTCTCCTCGCCGAGGGCCAGGTGTGCGAGGCCGATGTTCATGCGGCCGAACGTCGGCGTCAGCCAGTACGCCGACGGCGGTGCCGACGCCGATTCGGCCTGCTCGACCAGGTCGCTCGCCTCGGCGAGCAGGCGCACTGCGGCGGCCCGGTCGCCGAGCAGCGCGTACCCGTGGGCGGCCTGGACGCCGTCGCCGATCCGTTGCAGCACGGTTGACCCGGGGGTGTGGTACGCGGCGAGGAAGTGCCGCACGATGCCGCGAGGATTGCGCCGGTGCCGCTGCACGTAGCCGAGGAAGTTCTCTGCCTGGGCGGCGAGCACCCCGGAAGCGACCGCGTCGGCTTGGTCGGCAGCCTCGGTCAGCGCCCGTACCGCCTTGCCGTGCCGGCCGTCCTCGGCGTACAGCCAGCCCAGGAACTGGGTCCACTCGGCCGCCACCTCGTGAAGGGCGGGTGCGTGCGGCCCCCGGGCCTGCGCCGCCACCTCCTGCACCGCCCGACACTGCGGCACCGCCGCCGGCAGCATGAGCCGGGCCGCGACCGCATCGTCCAGACGCCGCTGGGCGGCCAGCGCGTCAGCGAGCAACTCGACGGTACGTGCGTCCAGTCGGCTCGGATGGTCGACCACGTACGCAATGCGGTCATCGTCGTCGGGAGTGGTCACGGCCGGCGCGTCGACGACCAGCGCGGCGAGGACCCCGCTGGCGTGCAGTGCCTGGTCGAGTTGGACCGCGACCTCGGTCGTCGGCCGGGACCGCCCGGATTCCAGATCGTGCAGGTAGCTCTTGCCGTAGTGGACGGCCCGGGCGAGGTCGCGTAGCGACAGGCCGCATCGTTGGCGCAGGCGCGCCAGCTCGGCAGCGAACGTCGGGTCGACAATGGTCCGGATGCGCGCCGGCATGGCCCCTCCCGCACGAGGGCGACCGGGCCCTGCGCGGCCCGATGCTGTAGTGCGCACATTACGTGTTGTAACCGTTCGCTGCTACCCTGGCGCGTCCGCAGGGGCTGGCCGCCGGTCTCCGTTCAGCTACGTTTGCATCGTCTGCACCTAGTTCACTCGACCCGCAACCAGGCGTCCTGCCGGGTCGCCGTGCGCCCGTCGCTTCCGTCCGGCGGCTCGGTGCGGGAAGGCCCTCAGGTCTCGGTGAACGACCGACGGTCAGAGGGCCTTCCGTGTCCCGCAATGCTGAAAGTGCGCCGAACTGCTTGCTGCGCGTCCTCGCCGGATCTGACGGGTAGGCAGATCACCCTGTCCCTTGTGCCCCAAAAGTCGCCGCTCTGGCGATGGGCTCGGAGAGATCTTGGAGCCGCGTGGCCCCTATGGGGGCCGAAATCTCCCAACATCTATTTCGAGGGTTCCGAAGGCGGCAGGCGAAGGGTGTATTGAGGCGGTATGGGCGTTCTCTCGTTCGGGTGAACGGCCGGCAGGCAGGGTGGGGCCGGGCCGACAGATCACGGCCGCGCACCCGCCGCGCCAGGTCGGCGTACCCCTGTCCTGTGCCTCGTCCGCCGTTCCGGGGTCAGTTGGTGGTGGCGGCGCGGTCGGCGTTGGCGATCAGGACGGCGAAGATCTCGAAGAAGAGGACCGCGAGGCCGGTGAAGACGTAGCTCAGCACCAGGCCGGCCGTGGCCAGGCCGGAGCCCTGCTCGCCGGTCTGGCGGATCTGCCGCTTGGCCAGGTGGCCCAGGACGATGCCGACGGGAGAGGCGACGAAGGCGAAGACCAGCGACAGGATCGCCAGCACGTTGGTGCGGCCGGCCCCGCTGGCGGGAGCGGCGGCGGACTTGTGGCTGTCGTGAACGGTGGCCTGGCTCGTCGATACCTCCCCTGTGGACTGTCTGTGTGACGCCGGTGGTTGCCGGTTCGGCCCGGTGGCAAACCTGTCGATCGGCAGGCCGAGCGACCCGACGGCGAGGCCCTGACCGGAGGCGGTGCCGGTCAGGGCCTCGTGTCCCGGCGGGCCGCACCTCGATACCGGCGGCGGTGGCCAGGGGGGGGCAGGTCAGCAGGTCGCGGGTGGGATGCTCTGCTCGTACTGGAAGATGTTGTACGGGTCGTACTTCGCCTTGATCCGGCGGAGCCGGTCGACGTTGCGGCCCCAGTAGGCGGTCTCCCAGTCCTGCATCCCGATGTTCGGCACGTTGACGTACGCGCCGTGCACGTACGGGCGCAGGGCCTGGCTGAACTCGGCGATCCACGCCTGGGCGACCGGGGTGAGGGCGTCCCCGCTGTTCGGCACGCCCCGGGTACCCCATCCGGCGCCCGGCTCGGAGTAGAAGAGCGCGTCGCGGTGCGGGAACGCCGAGCCGCCGCGCGGGGGGCGGTTCTGCGCCCCGGTGCCGAACGCCTGGGTGAAGAAGTTGCTGTCCTCCGTGGGGGCGTCCGCCATGAACGCGCTGATCACCTCGATCGCCTCCCTCGGGAACGGCTCGTTGGTGAACTGCGAGAAGAACTTCCAGTTGGCGGGCTCGTCCGCGGTCGGGATCTGGAATCCGGCGTAGATCTCGCCCCACCCGCCGGTCTGCACCGTGACCTGTGGGCTGCCGATCGACAGTACCGGCTTCAGCAGCTCCTTCACCTCGGCCGCCGATCCCTCGGCGAGGACCGCGAACAGCAGGATCTGGGATTTGTGGATCTCCACCTGGGTGCCGAGGCGGTGGTCGGCGAAGGGTGCCGTGCGCTGCCAGGTGTCGAAGACCCCCCGCAGATCGCCGAGGCCCGTCCAGGTGGCCTGTAGGTAGGCGACGCTCTGTAGTGGTGTCACCCGGTACGTGAGCGAGGTGACGATCCCGAAGTTGCCGTTGCCGGCCCCGCGCAGCGCCCAGAGCAGGTCCTCGTGGTCGTCCAGGTCCACCTCGATCGCCTTCGCGCCGTGCGTGCCGGACGCGACGACGATCTCGGCCCCGATCAGGCTGTCGCAGGCCATCCCGAGGTACCGGGTGAGGAAGCCGAACCCGCCGCCGAGGGTCGCGCCGGAGAGGCCCACGCTGCCCTCGGTACCCGTCGTCACCGCGAGGTTCCGCTGCCCGAGCGCGGTCACCGCCTCCAACTGGTTGAGCCCGGCACCGACCTTCGCGGTACGGGCGGCGGTGTCGATCTCGGTCGACTTCAGTTCGCTGACGTCGATCACGATGCCGTTGTCGACGTTCGACCAGCCTTCCAGGCTGTGCCGACCGCTGCGCACCCGCAGCGCGACGTCGTTCTGCCGCGACCAGGCGAGGGCGTTGACCACGTCCCGGGTCTGCTGCGCGAAGACGATGACCAGCGGATAGTGCTCGAACAACTCGTCCCAGCCGAGGCTGGCGCTCGGGTAGTCGGGGTCGCCGGGGCGGACGATCCGGCCGGTGAGTTCGGCCGGCGGGCCGTCCCAGCCGGGTGTGGGCCGCTCCCCGCCGGGGGTCGGGCGGTCCCGGCCGGGGGGTGACGCCGGGCCGCTGTCGGCGGCGGCACCAGGTGCGCCCCCGGAGACGATGCCCGGCACGAGCGCCCCGGCACCGACGGTAGCCGTCGTGGTGAGCAGTTTTCGACGGGAAAGGTCGTGCATGGTCGTCGCCTCTCGAATCGGGTCACGCCAGCCTTCGGCCAAGGGACAAAACGCCCTTTCCTGGCGCAAGTTCACCGTAGGGCCGGAAGGTTCTTCGGATATCGGAAAATCCGTTTCACGACCCCGGTCGGGTGACGCCGAGCGGGTGGCCCGGCGGGCGGCGACGCGGGCGTCACGGGCCCGGTCCACGCGCGTTGATCTCGGTGGCGGTGGTCCGCGCCCAGCACGGCTCGGCACACCGTCGTCCAGTCAAGGTCGCCGGCCGGCCCGACGTTTACCCCCGACGATCGGGGGTACGGGCGGCAAGGCGACGCCCGAGGCGGTTGGAGGCCCCGATGGAGAGCCGACTGAAGGTGCTGGGCCACCCCGTCCACCCGATGCTGGTGATGTTCCCGGTCGCCCTGCTGGTCACCACCGTGCTCTTCGACGTCATCGACACGGTGGGCGGGCCGGACTTCCTCGGCGAGGTCGCGTACTGGAACCTCACCGTCGGCCTGGTCGGTGGGCTGCTCGCCGCCGGCGCCGGGCTGTTCGACCTGCTGGCGATCCCCTCCGGTACCCGGGCCAAGCGGGTGGCCCTGACCCACGCCGCCGCGAACGTCGCGGTGATCCTGCTCTTCGCCGCCGTCTGGGCGGTACGGCTCAACGCCGACTCCCGGGCCGCCGGTGGCGCGTTGATCGCCATCGAGGTGGTCGGCCTGGGCATCCTCGGCGTCAGCGCCTGGCTCGGCGGCGAGCTGGTCGATCGGCTCGGCGTCGGGGTGGACCGGGACGCGCACCTGGACGCGCCCAGCTCGCTACGGTCGGGCGGCGCGGCCGGCACCCGGATCGGCGAGTCCCGGTGAGCGGAGCGGGCTGGCGCCGGCAGCAGGGCTGGGACCCGGTGGGCGAACTCCAGTCGCTGCGCTCCGAGCTGAGTCGTCTGGTCGGCGGGCGGTCCGGCCCGCCCGAGGTCGAGCTGGTCGAGGTCCCCGAGGGCTGGGAGGTGATCGTCCGGCTGCCCGGGGTGGCGCCCGAGGAGGTCGCCGTCGAGCTGGACGACCGCGAACTGTGCGTCCGGGCCCGGTCCGAGGCCGAGGTCAACGCCGACCAGGGCATCCCGGGCGGCTTCGAGACGCGCGGCTTCGAGTACCGGGTCGACCTGCCGGCCCGGATCGACCCGGACGGCGTCGACGCGGTGATGGACCACGGACTGCTGCGGGTGCGGCTGCCCCGGGCCGCCCGCCCGACGCCCCGCACCATCGTCGTCGGCGGCTCCCCGCGCGCCCGCGCCGACCAGGTCCCGGCCGGTCGCGCCGACCAGCCCCCGGCCGGTCGCGCCGACCAGCCC
>NZ_LRQV01000105.1 GCF_001567585.1 Micromonospora rosaria | reverse complement strand
CGGCGTGATGACGTTGATCTCCATGTTGCCGCCGTCCTCGGCCACGTACAGGTCACCGACCCGCTGCCGCAGCGCCGGGCCGGCGGGGAGGGGGACCCGATCGGCAACAGCCAGTCGCCGCCGGCCATCCCGCGCCAGCAGCCCCGCAGCCCGGAGGCCTACGGGTACGCTTCGTCGCCGGTCTCCGGCGTGCCGGTCTCCGGTGTCCCGGTCTCCGGTGTCCCGGTCTCGGGCCAGCCGGTCTCGGGGCAGCCGGTCTCCGGTGTTCCGGTCTCGGGTCAACCGGTCTCGGGTCAGCCGGTCTCCCCGGTGGCCGGTCCGGCCGGCACCGCGACGGGCGACAACCGGTACGCCCCGGAGAACCCGGCCCTGCCGACCCGACCCGGTCCGGTCGGCTCCGGGCCGCCGGTCTGGCCGCCGGTGCCGGGCGCGGACCGGGAGGCGGCCACCCCGCCGGTGCCCGAGCGGCTGGCCGCAGCCCTGGACATGACCACCGAGCTGCCCCGGGTGCCGCGTACCGGCGCCCAGGGCCCGCCGGCCGCCCCGACCCCGGCACCGGTCGTGCCGCCCCGGCAGAGCCGCCCCCCTGCCCAGCAGAACCGCAAGCCGTACGCGGATGAGACGATGGAGCTGCCGATTTTCCGGGAGCTGGAGTCGGCGTGGTTCCGTACCCGCCGTTCCGGCCCCGAGGAGTCGGCCGGTGCCGCCCGACCCGCAGCGGGCAGCACCGACGCGACCCAGCAGTTCGCGGTGGTCGAGGCCAACGGTCGGACCGCTCAGCAGACCGCCGCCCGACCTACAGGTAACGCACCGATGTCTGAATCCCCGACGGCCGCCGGCACGACGGGCGACGACGTACCCCCCGCGAACGGGGGCGCCTTCGCCGGACGTACCGCAGGCCAGCATGGCGGCTGGCGTACCGCCGCCGACGACGGTTGGCGCGCCGCCACGGCGGCCACCGAGGCGCCGATCGCGGGCACCACCCAGACCGGCCTGCCCAAACGGACCCCGATGGCGCAGCTCGTGCCGGGTGCCGTGGAGAAGCCGACCACGTCGGTGCAACGGCGGACACCGGAAGCCGTACGCGGTCTGCTCTCCGCCTACCATCGAGGGGTGCAACGCGGACGGAGCAATCCGTCCGACGGCAACCCCACCAACCCGGAGGCGCCTCCGGGAGGGCAGCAATCCTCGCAGTCTGGCTCAGGCCCAGCGGCCGGGAGCGGGCAGAAGGAGCAACAAGGATGACTACTACGCAGGATCTCGGTTGGCTGCTGGCCAACTTCGCCGATCGGGTGCCCGGTGTCGCGCATGCGGTCGCCGTCTCCGCCGACGGCCTGCTCCTCGCGTCGTCACGAGACCTTCCGCGGGACCGGGCCGACCAGTTGGCCGCGATCGCCTCGGGGCTGGTCAGCCTGACCCAGGGCGCGGCGCGCTGCTTCGAGGGCGGTGCGGTGCTCCAGACAGTGGTCGAGATGGACAACGGCTTCCTGTTCCTGATGTCCATCTCGGACGGCTCGTCCTTCGCCGTGCTGGCCGCCCGTAGCTGTGACGTGGGGCAGGTCGGGTACGAGATGGCACTGCTGGTGGACCGGGTCGGTGACGCCCTGACCCCGCAGCCGCGCGCGGCCGCGGGAATGCTGGGTTGACCCGTGCGCTGACCATCAGGTCGGCACGACAACAACGACAGGCACGACGAGAGCCACCGGGTCCGGCCGGTGCCGGGTGCGAGGGAGGTGAGCGGCGACATGGTCGATCGTGACGAACCGACCGGGGCGTTGGTCCGGCCATACGCTGTGACCCGTGGTCGTACCCGCCCCCGGCTGGACATCGCCCTGGAGGCGCTGGTCGAGACGACGGTGCGGGGCCGGGCCACCGCCGGTGGCAACAGCGGCCAGGGTCGGGAACACCAATACATCGCCGCGCTGTGTGACGGACGCGTGCAGTCGCTCGCCGAGATCGCGGCGCGGATGCAGCTTCCGCTCGGCGTGGCCCGGGTGCTCATCGCCGACATGGCGACGGACGGCCTGGTCGCGGTCCACGAGCCGACCATCCTGGACGACTCGGACGACGCGGTGGGCACTGAACTGCTGGAGAGGGTGCTGAGTGGACTTCGCAGGCTCTGACATGACCCGCCGCCCGCCGACCCCGAGCGGGCGCGTGACCTCGGCGAAGATCGTTATTGCCGGTGGGTTCGGCGTCGGGAAGACGACGCTCGTCGGCTCGGTCTCGGAGATCACGCCGCTGACCACCGAGGCCATCATGACCTCCGCCGGTGTGGGCGTCGGCGACACCCGGCAGGTGCCGGGCAAGATGACGACCACCGTGGCGATGGACTTCGGCCGGATCTCGATCGACCGGGACCTGATCCTGTACCTCTTCGGTACCCCGGGTCAGACGCGGTTCTGGTTCATGTGGGACGAACTCGTCCGCGGCGCGATCGGCGCGGTGGTGCTGGTCGACACCCGTCGGCTGGCCGACTGCTTCGCGGCGATCGACTTCTTCGAGCACCGGCGGCTGCCGTACCTGGTGGCCATCAACTGCTTCGACGGCATGCAGTACCACGACCCGCAGGACGTCCGGGACGCGCTCGCGATCTCCCCGGAGATCCCGGTGGTGGCCTGCGACGCCCGGAACCGGGAGTCGACCAAGCACGTGCTGATCTCGCTGGTCGAGTACGTGCTCACCATGCGTCGCTCGCGCGCCGTCGCACCGGCCTGACCCGGGCCGCGTCACGCCCGGTGCCGGCCGTCGGCTGACACCGGGCGCTGCCCCGTGTCCCGCCGTCGCCCCGCTGTCGCTCCCGCACCGGCCCCGCCTTGTCCGGTCCGAGGTGCTGACCCGGCGGACCACCGGTCGCTCCGCCCCGGGGAGCGGCCCGCTGCGCGTCGAGCGCCCCGCTCAGCGGCCCGCTCCGGCGTCGAAGGCCCCGCCGGGCCCCCGGGGTCAGGACACCCGCGTCCAGTCGCCCCGGCTGACCGTGTAGACGCCCAACGAGTCCCGTTCCATGCCGCCGTGCCGCTCGGGTGAGAAGGCGTACGCCCCGGCGATGCCCTCGGTCACCTGCTGCTCCAGGAACGCCCGGAGCCGACCCCGGTCGGCGCTGCGGGCCAGCCCGGCGGCGTCCGCCACGAGCCGGACCGCGTCCGAGGCGTACGGGGCGAAGCCGCTGAAGGCGCCGTGCTGCTCGATGTACCGGAACACGAAGTCCCGCCGGGCCAGGGCGGCCGTCGTCGTGTTGGTCAGGGTGGACTCGTCCAGGCAGGCCGGGTGCACCACGTACGCGCCCTCCATGGTGGTCACGTTCCGGCTGTCCACCGTCTCCTCGGTGACCGCCGTGGCGTCGAAGAAGAGCGGACCGTCGTACCCGCTGCGGCGCAACTCCCGCGCGGCGGAGGAGGCGTCCGGCGAACCCGCCCAGACCACCACGCCGTCGGGCCGGTCCGCGTCGGCGGTCAGCCGGCGTACGGCGGCGGCGACGTCGAGCCCGGTCGCCGGCAACGCCCCGGTACGGCTCAACCCGACGTCGGCGGCGCGCAGCGCGGCCCGCATCGCCTGCCGGCCGGAGCGGCCGTGCAACCCGTCCGAGGCGAGCAGGGCGACCTGGCGCAGGCCCTGGTCGCGGACCAGTTCGGCGAGCCGCCGGGCGACGTCGTGCGCGTCCGGGGTGAGCTTGTAGACGTACGTCCGCTCGGCGGTGGGCTGGACGATCCCGTCGCCCGAGCCCAGCGAGAGGAACGGGATCCGCTGCTGCTGGGCGGTCTCGGCGAGGGCCGCCGAGGTCTCGGCGAGAGTGCCACCGAGCATCGCGCAGACGTCCTCCCGGGCGGCGAACTCGGCGGCGTGCCGGCCGGCCACCTGGGCGTCGCCGGTGTTGTCCCGCACGTCGACCCGGACGCGGCGGCGGTGGTCGCCGACCCGGACGCCGTCGGCGTCGAGCTGGTCCACGGTGATCCGCAGCGCCCGCTCCTGGAGCACCCCGAGCGCGGCCCCCCGGCCGGTCAGCTCCAGGCTGGCCCCGATGAGCAGCTCCGGCCCGTCCGGCGCGGCGCTGCCCGGGTCGCCCGGCGGCTCCTGGCCGCACGCGCCCAGCAGCAGGCTGCTCGCCCCCAGGGTCAGGACGGAGCGTCGGGTCAGCGCCGCCGACGGGTTGGTTGCTGTCGCCATCGACTGTCGTCCCCCCGCGTCCGGCGGCGCGGGTCGCCACCGGTCCGCCGGTATGCTTCCGGCCGCCCCGAGCCGGCGTCAAATTCTCCGCCTGTGGGAAGGAACACCAGGTCAGGGCCGGTGCGGCAGTCGTTCGCGGTGCCGGTGGGCGGGGCTCAGGAGCGGTACCCGGCGGAGCGGTACTCGTACTCCCGGTCGTCGTCGCGGTCCCCGGTGTCCCGGCTGAAGTCCCAGCCGCCGGCGGCCTCCCGGCCCGGCCGGCCACCCACCGCGAAACCGCCGATCTCCTGCCCGCGACGCCACCCCCGGAAGTAGCCGGTGGTGTTCTCGGCGAGGCTGGCGGCGTTGCGCACGATCCGCAGCGGACGCTCCTCGCGCAGCGGCGAGCCCGGCACCAGGTTGGCCTGCGGCACCCGCTTGGGCAGCCCGGCGGCCGTCTCACCGCCGAGGGCCGGCTGGGCCGCCTGCTCGGCGGCCTGCCACCCGGTGTCGGCGGTGCTGGACCAGTCGAGGTCGGTCTCGTCGGAGTGGCCGACGAACCAGGCCGACTTCGCGGCGGCGAAGATGAGCAGGTCACCGTCGCCCTCGTCGGCGACCGGCGGCGGCCGGTGCTCCACCGGTGGCCGGTGCGCCAGGGGGGCCCGGTGCTCCATCGGGGCGCGCTGCTCCAGCGAGGGACTCCGCTCCAGTGACGGCCGGTGCTCCGCCGCCGGCCGCTGCTCCAGCGGGGGGCGCTGGTCCAGCGGAGACCGGTGTTCCAGCGGGGAGCGCTGCTCCAGCGAAGGACGCTGCTCCAGGGGGGAGCGGTGCTCCAGGGGCGGACGCTGGTCCAGGGAGGGACGTTGCTCCAGGGGCGGACGCTGGTCCAGCGAAGGGCGCTGCTCCAGCGAAGGGCGCTGGTCCAGGGGCGGACGCTGGTCCAGGGGGGAACGGTGGGCGGCCGGTGCCGGCTCGGCGTGTCCCGGGCGGTCCGCCGGTCGACCGGGCCGCTGGGCCGGATCGGCCCGCTCGACCAGGCGCAGCGGTGGCGTCTCCAACGGCTGCGGACCGGTGTTCTCCCGCAGCGCCCGGTCCGCCAGCGGCGGCGGCTCGACGAGCCGCAGCACGGGCGGCTCCTGCGGCAGGTCGTCGGCGAGCCAGGGCGGGGTGATCCGATGCTCGCCGGTGCCGGGGTCGGTGTTCGCGTCGACCGGGCGTCCGTGCCGGTCCGGGTACCCGCTGGGGGCGTCGGCGGCGGCCTCGGCAAGGTCGTCGGTGTTGCTGACCAGGGGCCAGTTCGCCCGCGACCCCGGGGGCCCGGCCAACTCCGGGCCGGGACGCGGGGTGGGCACCGGCACGCTCAGGTCGGTGACGCTGAAGCCACCCGTCGGCGGCCCGGCGTCCCCGCCGGTCTTCGGCCGGGGCGGGATCACGGTGCGCTGCCGCTCGGCCCGCGCGCTCTCGATCGCGGCCGTGGTGAGGGTGGGCCGGAACGGCTCGCCCGCCTCGGCCGGCGGCACCTTGCCGCGTTGCGGCGGGGCGATCGGGGTGATCCCCGGCGGGGGCGGTGGTGGCGCGGAGACCGGCCGGTTGGCCGGCATGTCGACCCGGGTGGGCGCGTCGATCAGCGAGGGTGCGGGCTCGGGCCGCCCCGGGGGCGCGGAGACCGGCGGCCCGGCGGCTGCGGCCGGGACCACCGGTGGGGGGGCCAGCGGCGGCGGCGCGATCGGGGCCGGGGCCACCGGCGGGGGGCCGAGTGGGCGGGGCGGGGTGGGCATCGGGCCACCGGCGACCGGTTCGGGCCGGCTGCGCCGTCCGCCGGTGGGGGCCGGCGGCGCCTCCGCCGGCCGGACCGCCCGCAGACCCGGGGCGGTGCCGCCGGGGACCGCCAGGTCACCGACCTGCTCGCCCCGGTGGGCGGCGGCCCGCCGGCCGGGCGCGGGCGTGGTGACCCGGGCGCTGAGGGCGCTCACCAGCGCGTCGCACCCGGCGTCGCAGGCCCGTACCGAGGCCACCGCCTGCCGGACGGTCTCGGCGACCGCCGAGGTGAGCGCCCGGTTGACGGTGGCCCGCCGGGGCGTCTCGGAGATGGCCACCCGGAGCGCGGTGACCGCCTCGTTGATCTCGGCGGCGTTCGCCACGCCGTCGGCCGCCAGGTGGGCCGCGACGGCGTCGGCGGCCACCGAGACGTCCCGGCCACGCGACATGGTGCCGCCGAGCATGCCCGGCTCCGGCAGCGCGTCCAGCACGGCCAGCGGGACGGTCTCGGCCGGGTCCGGGTACGCCCGCAGCGCGGCCGGGTACAGCTCGCGGAGCACCTCGCGCAGCGCCACCGCGGCGGTGTGCCGGCCACTGGCGAGGGCGGCGTGCGCGGCGAGCACCTGCTTGTAGTTGGCGAGGTCCCGGGGGGCCGGGAGGGTGACCGCCGAGAGGGCACCGGCCTGGAGCGCGCGGGCCAGGCCGATCGCCCGTCGGACGGCCGGCGGGGACTGCATCTCCTCCACCGAGTCGTCGTCGGCGAACCGCTCGGCGAAGTCGTCCACCGAGTCGTCGTCGGCGATCGCGAGTGGACGACCGGCGGCGCTGAGCAGCGAGGTGATCGTGTGGTCGTCGCTGTCGGCGGCGATCGCCGCACCGCTCGGCCCGCCCGACCGCTCCACGAGCAGGGCGACCAACCGGGCATACCCGGCCGGGTCGTCACCGATCTCGCAGACATGCAGCAGACGACCTGCGTCGTCGACCACAGCGGACGTCAGCGCCGAACCGGCCGAAGCCGTTCCGTCGGCAGCTTCCGCCGAGGCCAGACCGCAGTACACGCGCACGAGCGCCACGGCGTCGTCCTCCTCCCGAACACAGGTCGTTCTCTGCCAGTGACTGATGCTCCCCGGTGCGGGTCAGTCGCGCCAGTCCACCACCGCAGAGATCTTCCCGACAATGGTGCGCCAACCCAAACTGGCGGTCTGCGCCCCGATCTTCTTGAGCCGGCGGCGACCCAGGAAGCCGCCGATCCCGCCGTTGACCGAGGAGCGCAGCGCCTCGTCCAGGTCGTCGAGGCTCGATCCGGCCGAGAGCATGTCCAACACCGACGGCAGGCGCAGCGCGTACGCCAGGTCGCGGGCGACCTCGCCGGCCTCGATCAGCAGGGTCGGGTCCCAGGTGTCGTGCCCGCCGCGCAGGTTCTCCACGACCAGGTCGAGCTCGTAGACGTCCTCGTCGAGCGGGGCGACGTCGGCGGGTTCCACCCGTTCGGACAGATCATCCCAGCCGTCCAGTTGGGACATGTCGTGCGGCGCCCCGGAGCGGACGAAGCTGACGAGCGCCTCGGGGGTCTTGAACAGCAGCAGCCGGCCCTTGTGGGTGAGGAAGACCGGCACCTCCTCGTCGCCCGCCGCGTCGTCGGCCTCCTCGGCCTCCGCCGTCCCGGTGTCGCCGTCCTCGCCGTCCTTGTCGGCGTCGTCGGCCTTGCCGTCCGGGTCGGCGCTGGCGTCGTCGGCCTTGTCGGACCCGTCGTCCGTGCCGGCCTTGCCGCTCCTGCCGGTGCCGGACTTGCGGGCCTTCTCGGCCTCCTCGCGCTCGCTCGCGGCGAACTCCTCGGCGACCTCCTCGTCGAGGATGACGACGGTCTCGTCGTCCTCGTCCACCTCGGCGGCCTGCCGGCGGGCGAGGAAGGGGTCGTCCTGGTCCCGTTCGACGACGTCCGTCGGGGTGACGTCCCGGGCCGGGCGGTACGCCCGCAGGGTGAAGCCCGTGCCGGCGGGCAGGGCGATCTCGACCGGGTCGATCCGCGCCTCGTCCCAGAGTGAACGGTCCCGGTCGGCGGCCGACGTCGTGGTGTCGTCGACGTCCTCGACCTCGACGACCTCGTCGGGCTCGGTCGACCCGGTGGCGTCGTCGAGCTCGGGCTCGTCGGCGTCGGGCCGTTGGGGCGACTGGCGGGCCACGCTGACCTCCGATTGCTTCGGGTTGCCCACCCGGCGGCGTCTCCGGCTACCGAGTGACTCTGCGCACATACCCTAGTGGGCGGCTCCGGCACACCGCTGCGCGCACCCCGGTGGCGATTCGTCATCCAGGTAAGTAGTTTGTCTACACATGAGGGCCCAGTCGCTGCACGGACACCTGGACGCGCTGCTGTTGGCGGTGCTCGAACAGGGCGCACTGCACGGGTACGCGATCATCGAGGCGCTGCGCACCCGCAGCGGCGGCAGCCTCGACCTGCCGACGGGGACCATCTACCCGGCGCTGCGCCGCCTGGAACGGGCCGGGTACGTGGAGAGCGCGTGGAGCACGGTCGGCGGCCGGGAACGGCGCACGTACCAGCTCACCGAGGCGGGCCGGCAGGCGCTGGCCGGTGAGCGGGCCGGCTGGCGCGAGTTCAGCGCCACCGTCGGCCGGTTCCTCGGCACCGGGGAGCCCCCCGCCAGCCCGGCCTGACCACACCGGCCCCGACCGTGCCGGTGCCGGACGGGCCGGGACGGTCAGCGGGTGGCGAGCAGCCAGGAGCGGGCCGCCCCGCCGAGCCAGAGCTGGCCGGCACCGATCAGGGCGATACCGACGATCATCGGGGGCCAGGTGAGCAGCCCCTGCCACAGGTCGAGTGACCAGCCCCACAGCGCGACGGTGCTGAGTGTCCCGAGGGCGAGCACGGCGGTCAGGGCGAACCCGGCGGCCCGGCTGACCGCCGGCCGACCGACCCGGCCGTACCGGGCCCCCACGGTGGCCAGCAGCAGCCCCGCCACGGCCAGCCCGAGGGCGGTGCCCCAGAGCCAGTTGAGCGCGCTGGAGAGCAGCCCGTACCCGGCCGGTGCGGCCGTCGCGTCGGCCCAGGGCGCGCCGCGCCAGGTGAGGTCGGCGCCGAGGAACACCGGCACCGCGAAGAGGACCACCCGCAGGGCCAGCCCGCGCAGCGCGCCCGCCGCCAGCTCGGCCTGGTACGCCGGGACCAGTTGGGCCGGGGTGCCGAACTCGGCCACCGCGCGCCGCCCGGCCTCCGCCGCCGGCAGCCCGTCCTCCCGGTACGCCTCGGCGGCGTCGAGCAGCGCGTGCCGGGCCTCGGTGAGCAGGTCGGCCTTGAGCCGGACCGGCCCCCGGAGCTGGGCGGCCAGTTCCCGTACCCGGTCGTCCACGCACGTCTCGTCGTTGCCGCGCATGGGCCCACCCTGTCACGGCGGCCGACCGGGTCGCGTCGGGGAAACCCCCGGGGTCCACCCCGGACCCGGCTCAGGGGGCCAGGGCCAGGTACCCGCGCTCCGCCGCCTCCTGCACCCGCCACTGCTCCCGGTACCAGCCCGGGGAGCGGACCAGCTCGGCGTGGGTACCCCGCTGGACCACCCGGCCGGCGTCGAGCACCACGATCTCGTCCAGCCCGGCCAACCCGTGCAACCGGTGGCTGATCACCAGCACCGAGTGGCCCGCCGGGACGGCGGCCAGGGCGGAGGCGAGCACCGTGTCGGCGGCGGCCGGGTCCAGCCCCTCGGTCGGCTCGTCGAGCACCAGCACGCCCGGGGCGGCGAGCAGCGCGCGGGCCAGGGCCAGCCGCTGCCGCTGGCCGCCGGAGAGCTGCCCGCCCTCCTCGCCGACCACCGTCTCCCAGCCGTCGGGCTGCTCGTGCACCCAGTCCAGCAGGCCGGCCGCACCGGCCGCCCCGGCCAGCTCCGCCGGGTCCGCCCCGGGCCGCCCGAGCAGCAGGTTCTCCCGGACGGTGGCGTGGAAGACGTACGCCTCGGCGAGCAGCCCGCCGACCGCCCGGGGCAGGTCCGCGGCCGGATGGTCGGCGAGGTCCCGGCCGTCGAGGGTGACCCGGCCGGCGGTGGGCCGTACCGCGCCGGTGAGGACGGCGGCCAGGGTGCTCTTGCCGGCGCCGCTCGGCCCGACCACGGCGACCCGCCGGCCGGCGGGCAGGTCCAGGTCGAAGCGGTCCAGCGCGGGGGCCGCCCCGGCCCGGTACCGGACGGTCACCGCCGCGAACCGGACGTCGTGCGGACCCGCCGACACCGTCCGGCCCGGCGCGGCCGGTGGGGTGGTCGGCAGGGGTGGCGGGGCGGCGTCCAGGAGGGTGGCGACCCGGGCCAGCCCGGCCCGGAGCTGACTCCACTGCCGGGCCGCGCCGACCAGGGCCAGCGCGATCTCCACCGCCGCCAGGGTGCCCACCGCGAGCACCCCGACCAGGACGCCGTCCACCCCGGCGCGCAGCGCGACCAGCACGACCGCCCCGGCGGTCAGCCCGGCCACCAGCACCCCGGCCGCGTCGACCGCGAAACCGGCGGCGGCGAGCCGGCGCTCCAGCCGGGCCAGCCGGCCGGCCCGCTGCGTGGCGGCGTCCAGCGCGTACCCGGTGGCGCCGAAGGCGGCCAGGTCGGCCGCGCCGTGGGTGAGGTCGACGGCGTCCGCGGCGAGCGCCCCCCGCAGCGGGGCGACCTCGGCGGCTCCGCGTCTGGTGAGCGCGGTGGCCAGGGCCGGCAACACCACCCCGGCCAGCAGCAGCCCGCCCGCGAGCACCCCGGCGGCGGCCGGGGAGACCAGCGCCGCCCCGCCGACGGCCAACACCCCGACCAGCCCGGCGGCGCAGGCCGGCACCAGCACCCGCAGCAGCAGGTCCTGGACCGTCTCCACGTCGGAGACGAGCCGGCTGAGCGCGTCGCCGGAGCGTTGCCCGGCGGTGTCCCGGCGGGCCGCCAGGCTGGCGAAGACCCGGGCCCGGACGTCGGCGACCAGCCGGAGCACCGCGTCGTGGCCGGCGAGGCGTTCGGTGTAGCGGAACACGCCCCGGCCGATGGCCAGCGCCCGGACCGCGACGATCGCCACGGTGAGCCGGTCCAGCGGCGGCTGGCCGGCCGCGCTCATCAGCAGCCAGGTGGCGGAGGCCATCAGGGCCAGCCCGGCCAGTTCGGTGGCGGTGGCCAGCAACCCGGTGCCGAGCAGCCGGCGCAGGTACGGGCGGGTGAGCCGGAGCACCGTCCGCTCGGCGGCGAGCGGCCCGCCCCGGCCGGGGGCGGCGGGCCGACGGGTGGCAGCGGCGGCGCTCATGCCAGCACCTCGGCGTTCGGGGTGAGTTCGGTGACCCGGCCGTCGACCACCCGCAGGATCCGGTCGGCGTCGGCGAGCAGCGCCGGCCGGTGCGCCACCAGCAGGGCGGTCCGGCCGGCGACGAGCCGGCGGGTGGCGGCCAGCACGGCGGTCTCGCTGGCCGTGTCCAGCCGGGCGGTGGGCTCGTCGAGCAGCACCACCGGCGCGTCCCGCAGGAAGGCGCGGGCCAGCGCGACCCGCTGCCGCTGCCCGCTGGACAGGCCGTGGCCGCGCTCGCCGAGCCGGGTGGTCAGCCCGTCGGGTAGCGCGGCGACCACGTCGTCCAGCGCCGCGTCGCGGATGGCCGGGGCGAGCGCCGCGTCCGGGGTCTCCGGTACGCCGAGCCGGATGTTGTCGGCCAGCGAGGCGGCGAAGAGGTGGGCCCGCTGCGGCACCCAGGCCACCTGCCGGCGCCAGGCGTCCTGGTCGACGCCGGCCAGGTCGACGCCGTCCACGGTGACCCGCCCCTCGGTCGGCGCGACGAAGCCGAGCAGCAGCCCGAGCAGGGTGCTCTTGCCGGCGCCGCTGGGCCCGATGACGGCGATCCGCTCGCCGGGGCGGATGGTCAGCGTCACGTCGCGCAGCGCGGTGGTCCGGGGGTACGCGACGGTCACCCCCTCCAGCCGGATCTCGCCCCGCCCGTCCGGTGCCGGGGCGGGGGCCGGTCGCGCGGTGTCCGGGTCGTCGGTGCTGACCGCGAAGGCGTCGTTGAGCGCGCTCAGCCCCTCCATGCTGGCGTGGAACCGGGCGCCGGCCGTCCGCAGCGGCAGGTACGCCTCCGGGGTGAGCAGCAGCACCAGCAGCGCGGTGGAGAGGGCCAGCCCGCCGTCGAGCAGGCGGATGCCGACCGGCACCGCGACCAGCGCCACCGACAGGGTGGCGACCAGCTCCAGCACCAGCCCGGAGAGGAAGGCGATGCGCAGCGTCTTCATGGTGGCGACCCGGTGCCCGTCGGCCATCCGGTGCACCACGTCGACCTGCGCGCGGGCCCGGCCGAACGCCCGCAGGGTGGGCAGCCCGGCGACCATGTCCAGGAAGTGCCCGCCGAGCCGGGAGAGCCGCCGCCACTGCCGTTCGGTGGCGACCTGCGCCTGCCAGCCGAGCAGCGCGCCGAAGATCGGGATGAGCGGCAGGGTGGCCGCGATGATCAGCGCCGAGCTCCAGTCGGCGACGAGGACCCGCAGCAGCACGGCGGCCGGCACGGTGACGCTGAGCACGAGTTGCGGCAGGTACCCGGTGAAGTAGGCGTCGAGCGCGTCCAGCCCGCGCCCGGTCAGCGTGGCGAGCTGCCCGGCCCGCTGCCCGGCGACCCAGGTGGGACCGTGCCGGCCGACCGCGCCGAGCAGGTCGGCGCGCAGGGTGGCCTTGACCGTGGCGGCCAGCCGCGCGGCCACGGTGCCCTGCGCCCAGGTCAGCGCCGAGCGGGCGGTCACCGCGGCGAGGAAGCCGGCCAGCGCCGGCCGGTCGAGCCGGCCGTCGAATCCGGTCGCCAGCAGCGCGGCCAGCGCGGTCGCCTGCGCGATGATCAGCAGCGCGGCGACCACGCCGAGCACGGCGAGCAGCACGAGGTCGCCCCGGGCCGCGGGGACCCGGCGCAGCAGACGCGGATCGAACGGACGGCGGTTCACCAGTACACCGGTGTCCTGCCGTCGGCCCGTCCTCGGAAAACCCACCAGCACATCGCCTGAAAGCCTAGTAGGGCCGGCACGAGCGGCAGCGCCAGCCAGCCCAGCAGCCGCAGGGTGGGCCCGCTGGCCGCCGCCTCGGCCACGGTCAGCCCGGTCTCCGGGCCGGCGGTGGAGACCAGCGCGTAGGGCCAGGTCGCCGCGCCGACCAGCAGCACCGGCAGGGCCAGCGCGACGCTGGTGGCGACGAAGGCCACCCCGGTCCGCCGCAGCCCCAGCGCCACCCGGGCCGCCAGCAGCGCGGTGACCAGCGCCCCGAGCAGGAGTACGGCGACCAGCGGCTGCTGCACGGCGTCGCGTACCCGGGGGGAGAGCAGCGCCACGACGGTGGCCGCGCCGACCGTGACGAGCGCCACCGGCACCAGCCGGCGGGCCAGCCGCAGCAGCGGCGGGACCTCGGCGGCCGGCAGCCGGAGGGTGAGGAACGTCGCACCGTGCGCGGCCACCAGGGCGAGCAGCGCCAGGCAGACGGCGGCCACGAACGGGGTGAACAGGTGGCCCACCCCGTCGACGTGACCGTCGGCGGTCAGCGGTACCCCCTGGAGCAGCCCGCCCAGCACCGCGCCCCAGCCCAGCGCGGCGAGGGTGCTGCCGGCGACGATCACCCGGTCCCACCCGGCGCGGGCGCGCGGCCCGGCGGGGCGGCTGCGCAGTTGTACGCCGGCGGTCACCACGATCACGCCGACCAGCGCCCCGGTGACCGCCGGGTAGAGGCCGGAGAGGAGTTCCCCCTCCAGGGTGGGGAAGGCGCCGAAGAGGATGCCGACGGCGGCCACCAGCCAGACCTCGTTGCCGAGGAAGAACGGCCCGACCGCGTGCAGCGCGGCCCGTCGCCGTGCGGGGTCGGTGCGGCGGGCCAGCAGCAGCCCCACCCCGTAGTCGTAGCCGCCGAGGACGAGGTAGGTGGCGAAGAAGAGGCCGAGCAGGGCGTACCAGGCGAGCTCCACGGGTCGTCTCCCTCAGGCGAACGCGGGTTCTTCGGTGGCGGGCGGGCGGGTCTGCTGCGGTGGGCGGCCCAGGGCGGGGTCGGCCGCGCCCCGGACGGCGTGCCGGGCGAGCAGCGTCCAGTTGGCGACGGCGAGGGCGCCGAGCAGCAGGGTGAAGGTGACCGACGAGGCGAGCAGCACCCCGGGCCCGACCGGGGAGACCGCCTGCTCGGTCGGCAGCAGCCCGTACGCCACCCAGGGCTGACGGCCGATCTCCCGGGCGATCCAGCCGAGGATGGCGGCGACGAAGGGCAGCGGCAGGGCGCAGATGACCAGCCAGAGCGGGAAGCGCAGCCGGATGATCCGGTCCCGCCAGAGCAGCGGGAGCAGCAGCCAGAACAGGCTGAGCCCCATCCCGATCAGGATCATGAAGCCGAGACCGACGTTGGCGAGCACGGGCGGGGTGTAGTCGCCCGGCCCGAAGCGGGCGGTCCACTCGGCGATCAGCGCCTCGCCGTCGGGCGAGGAGCCGAACTTGGTGGGCTGCACCTGGCTGACCGGGGCGAACTGGGTGAAGCCGAAGCCCTGCACCAGGAGGATCCCCACGGCGGCGGTGACCACCCCGAGCCGCAGCGAGGTCCGGAAGAGGTCGAAGTCGGGGGTACGCCGCAGCAGGTGCCCGGCGCTGACCGCGGCCATCAGCAGGCCGCCGGTGAGCAGCGCCGCCGAGACCACGTGCCCGAGGGCGATGCCGAGGGCCGGGTTGGTGAGCAGGGCGGAGAAGTCGGTGAGGTGGGCGACGCCGTCGCGGACCTCGTACCCGACCGGGTTCTGCAACCAGGCGTTGGCCACCATGATCCAGAACGCCGAGGCGTACGCGGTGAGCGCCACGCCCCAGATCAGGGCCAGGTGGACGCCCCGGCGCAGCCGGTGCCAGCCGAAGATCCACATGCCGAGGAACGTGGACTCCAGGAAGAAGGCGACCAGCGTCTCGATCGCCAGCGGAGCGCCGAAGACGTTGCCCACGTACCGGGACAGGCCGCTCCAGTTCAGCCCGAACTGGAACTCCATCACGATCCCGGTGGCGATGCCGAGCACGTAGTTGATCACGTACAGCGTGCCCCAGAACCGGGTCAGTCGCTCGTACTTCGCCTTGCCGGTCAGGTAGCCGGCGGTCTGGAGGCCGACCAGGAGGGTGACCAGCCCGAGCGTGACGATCACGAAGAGGAAGTGGATCGACGCCGTGGTGGCGAACTGGAGTCGGGCGAGGAGCAGGGTGTCCATGGGCGGCACTCCATAGGTCGGCTCGCTTGTCGTAGCGACTCTACACGTAGCTCGCCTACATATAACTACTACGTCCTGTCGTAATAGATCCTACGACGGGACGTAGTAGTTGAGGCCGTGCGGGGGTGGTCCGATCCGCGCCGGACGGGTCGGCGCGGGTCGGCGCGGGTCGGCGCGGGTCGGTCAGCTCAGGAAGAGGCAGATGGGCAGGGCGGCCAGGTTGGTGGTGACCGCCAGCGCGGTGGCGCCGAGCAGCCGGGGCGGCCGGTCGGCGGCCAGCAGCCGCTGCACCCGCACGTCCAGGTCGCGGTCGCCGATGCCGAGCGTGCCGGCCGGGGTGATCCGGTTGCCGGCCGCCGCGAACCGCCGCAGCGCCCCGGCCAGGGGTGCCTCCGCGTGCAGCTCCCGGGCCTTGTCGTCGGCGCGCATCTCGACCAGCAGGGCGACCCGGTCGTGCGCCTCGCGCACCCAGCGCAGCCAGGGCAGCGCCCGGCAGAGCGCGGTGAACGGTAGCAGCACCAGGTCGTGCCGCTCCTGGGCGTGGGCCCGCTCGTGGGTGAGCACGGCCTCCAGCTCGGCGCGGTTGAGCAGGTCCAGGGTGCCCGCGCTGACCACCACCCGGGGTCGCATCCCGGGCAGGCAGTACGCCGCCGCGCCGGGATGGTCCAGCACCAGCGCGCCGGGCACGGCCGGGTCGTTCCGGGCGACCAGGGTGAGCAGGTCCCGGTGCCGACGCTGGGCGCGGACCGTCGCGTGGACGCTGCGCACGGTCGTGGTCAGCAGCACCGCGCCGATGCCGAACCCGACCCCGACCAGGGACAGGTGCACCGCCCCCACCCCGGCGGGCAGCTCACCGTGGAGCAGGTCGGTGACGAGGGCGACCAGCGCGCTGCCCGTCGGCCGGTCGTACGCGGCCAGCCCCGCCGCGATCGGCAGCCCCATCGCGGAGAGCCCGAGCGCCAGGCCGACCCCCTGCCAGCAGAGGATCGCCACTCGGGGAGCGCGCCAGGTCCAGGTGGAGCGGGACAGCACCTGGGCGGTCAGCCAGCAGACCAGCACCGCGGCGCCGAAGTGCGCGGCGTACACCACGGTCGCCGCCCTACCGGTCCGTCGCCCCGTCGGCCCCGGCCGGCCCGGTGGCCGGCTGGGCGGCGGGGGCGGTCGTCGGCGCGGTCAGCCCGGCCTCGGCACCGAGCGCGGCCCGCAGCACGTCGGCCTCGGTGCCGGTCACCGACCGGGCGAACCGGACCAGCGCCGCGTCCCGGCTGCCGCCGAGGTCGAGCGCGTCGAGCATGAGCTGGGCGATGTGCGCCTCGCGGCTGGCGGCGGCCCGGTACCGCCAGGCACGCCCCTCCCGCTCCCGCTGCACCATGCCCTTGCCGGCGAGCCGGTCCAGCACGGTCATCACCGTCGTGTACGCCAACTCCCGGCCGTCCAGCGCCTCGGCGACCTCCCGCACGGTCACCCCGCCCGACGTGGCCGGGACCGTGTCCCACAGCACGTCCATCACCGCACGTTCGAGATCACCGAGTCGAGTCACCCCCCAATCCTACCCCCCGTAGTAGTAGGCGCAGCGCCCCGCCCGCTGCCCCCACCGACCCGCCGTCCGCCCGTCTGTCCGCCCGGCGCGTGAGCGTCGTGTGCGGCGGGGTCATGTCCTACGCAGCCTGTCGAACTGCCCCACGAACGGGGCACCGTGCCGCCGGTGCCGCGTCCGGTCCGGCCGCCGCCGCTGTCGAACTGCCCCCACGAACGGGGCAACCCCGGACCCCGCCCGGTGCCGGAACGGCCCCACCGGCGACGGTCGCCCCGTACCTGCGGCCCGGCCCGCTCCGACGGGGCGGCCCGGCGGCCGTGGTGACCGGCGGCCGTGGCGTGGGGCGGCCCGGGACAGCGCCGGCCGATGGGGCGGCGTCGGGTGATCCTCCGGGTCGGTGTGGTCCTTCGGCTGCCGGGGCGGAGTCGGATGGTTCTCCGGGTCGGGGGGGTCCTCCGGGCTTGCTGGGCGGCGTCGAGTGGTCCTCCAGGCCGGGATGGTCCTTCGGGTCGGGGGTGCTCCTACAGGACGGGGTAATCGCGCAGGTCGGGGTGGTGGTCCCACGGACGGGGCAGCTCGAAAGGCCCGAGCAGACACCATCCTCCACCCGGAGGCCGCCCGGGTGGACCCGCCACGACCGGCCCCACGATCCACCGGCCCCACGATCCACCCGGCCACGACCGGGGCGTGCACCCGGGCGTCCCCCGATGCCGGAGTCGAGCCCGGTCAGACGCCCTTGGGGTGCCAGACCGTCTTGGTCTCCAGCAGCGCGGTCATCCGGCCGACGCCCGGGTCGGCGGTCCAATCGTGGTCGGCCGGGACCGGGCGGAGCACCCGCTTCAGGTTCTCCGCCGCCCTGACCTCCAGGTCGGCCGCCAGGTCGGCGTCGGTCACGCCGGCCAGGTCGATCGCGTTGACGTCCAGGTGCGCGGCCAGCGTCGGCACGGTCTCGCCGATCCGGCCGGTGAGGAGGTTGACCACCCCGCCGGGCAGGTCGGAGGTGGCCAGCACCTCGGCCAGGGTCACCGCCGCCAGCGGCGCCGCCGGGGAGGCCGCCACCACGACGGTGTTGCCGGTGACGATCGCCGGGGCGATCACGCTGACCAGGCCGAGCAGCGCCGGGGCCTCGGGGGCCACCACGGCCACCACCCCGGTCGGCTCGGGCGCGGAGAGGTTGAAGTAGGGCCCGGCGACCGGGTTCGCGCCGCCGTACACCTGGGGGAGCTTGTCGGACCAGCCGGCGTACCAGACCCAGCGGTCGGTGGCGGCGTCGACCTCGTCGCCGGGCACGCCGAGCGCGACGAACTGCTCGCGGCGGCCCTCCAGCATCTCGGCGACCCGGTAGAGGATCTGCCCCCGGTTGTACGCGGTCGCCCCGGACCATCCCTTGACGGCCGCGCGGGCGGCGACCACGGCGTCCCGGGCGTCCTTGCGCGAGGCCAACGACACGTTCGCGGATTGCACCAGATACGACCGTCCCGACTCGCTGCGCGGGAACTTCCCGCCGATGAAGAGCTTGTACGTCTTGCGTACCGCGACCCGCTCAGACATTCAGGTACGCCTCCAGCCCGTGCCGGCCGCCCTCACGGCCGTAGCCCGACTCCTTGTACCCGCCGAACGGCGAGGTCGGGTCGAACTTGTTGAACGTGTTGGCCCAGACCACCCCGGCGCGCAGCCGGTCGGCCAGCCAGAGGATCCGGGAACCCTTGTCGGTCCAGATCCCGGCCGACAGCCCGTACGGCGTGTTGTTGGCCTTCTCCACGGCCTCGGCCGGGGTGCGGAAGGTCAGCACGGACAGCACCGGGCCGAAGATCTCCTCGCGGGCGATCCGGTGTGCCTGGGTGACCCCGGTGAAGATCGTCGGGGCGAACCAGAAGCCGCGCTCGGGCAGCTCGCACGGCGGCGACCAGCGCTGCGCCCCCTCGGCCGCACCGACGTCGGACAGCTCGCGGATCCGGGCGAGCTGGGCGGCCGAGTTGATCGCCCCGACGTCGGTGTTCTTGTCCAGCGGGTCGCCGACGCGTAGCTGGGCCATCCGCCGCTTCAGCGACGCCAGCACCTGCTCGGCGACGGACTCCTGGACCAGCAGCCGGGAGCCGGCGCAGCAGACGTGCCCCTGGTTGAAGAAGATGCCGTTGACGATCCCCTCGACCGCCTGGTCGATCGGGGCGTCGTCGAAGACGATGTTGGCCGCCTTGCCGCCCAGCTCCAGGGTGAGCTTCTTGCGGGTGCCGGCGACCGACCGGGCGATGGCCTTGCCGACCTCGGTGGAACCGGTGAAGGCGACTTTGTCCACGCCCGGGTGCTCGACCAGTGCCCGACCGGTCTCGCCCGCCCCGGTGACGATGTTGACCACGCCGGCCGGCAGGTCGGCCTGCTGGCAGATCTCGGCGAAGAGCAGCGCGGTCAGCGGGGTGGTCTCGGCCGGCTTGAGCACCACCGTGTTGCCGGCGGCGAGCGCCGGGGCGATCTTCCAGGCCAGCATCAGCAGCGGGAAGTTCCACGGGATGACCTGCGCCGCCACGCCCAGCGGTTGCGGGTCGGCACCGAAGCCGGCGTGGGGCAGCTTGTCGGCCCAGCCGGCGTAGTAGAAGAAGTGCGCGGCGACCAGCGGCAGGTCGACGTCGCGGGACTCCTTGATCGGCTTGCCGTTGTCGAGGGACTCCAGCACCGCCAGCTCGCGGGAGCGCTCCTGGATGATCCGGGCGATCCGGTACAGGTACTTGGCCCGGTCCCGGCCCGGCATCGGACCCCAGACCTTCTGGTACGCCGTCCGGGCGGCCTCGACCGCCCGTTCGACGTCCTGCGGACCGGCCTCGGCGACCTCGGCGAGCACCTCCTCGGTGGCCGGGTTGACGGACGTGAAGCTGCCGCCGTCGGCCGGGTCGACGAACGACCCGTTCACGAACAGGCCGTAGGACGGCTTGAGGTCCACCACCGAGCGCGACTCGGGGGCGGGGGCGTATTCGAAGATCACGCTCAGTCCAGGGTGAAGTAGTCGGGACCGGAGTAGGTGCCGGTCGTCAGCTTGGTGCGCTGCATCAGCAGGTCGTTGAGCAGGCTGGAGGCGCCGAACCGGAACCAGTCCGGGTCGAGCCAGTCCGCGCCGACGGTCTCGTTGACCATGACCAGGTACTTGATCGCGTCCTTGGTGGTCTTGATGCCGCCGGCCGGCTTCACGCCGACCTGCCGCCCGGTGGCGGCCCGGAAGTCGCGCACCGCCTCCAGCATCACCAGGGTCACCGGCAGCGTCGCGGCGACCGGGACCTTGCCGGTGGAGGTCTTGATGAAGTCGCCGCCGGCCAGCATCGCCAGCCAGGAGGCGCGACGCACGTTGTCGTAGGTGACCAGCTCCCCGGTCTCCAGGATGACCTTGAGGTGGGCCGCCCCGCACGCCTCCTTGGTGGCCACGATCTCGTCGTAGACCTCCTGGTAGCGGCCGGCCAGGAAGGCGCCCCGGTTGATCACCATGTCGATCTCGTCGGCCCCGGCCGCCACGGCGGCCCGGGTGTCGGCGAGCTTGATCTCCAGCGGTGCCTGACCGGACGGGAAGGCGGTCGCCACGCTGGCCAGGTGCACCGGCGAGCCGCGCAGCACCTCGGCCACGTACGGCACCATCGCGGGGTAGACGCAGACCGCGCCGACGTGCGGGCAGGACGGGTCGGCCGGGTCGGGGCGCAGGGCCTTGGCGGCGAGCGCCCGCACCTTGCCCGGGGTGTCCGCCCCCTCCAGGGTGGTCAGGTCGACCATCCGGATCGCCAGGTCGATCGCCTGGGCCTTGGCGGTGGTCTTGATCGAGCGGGTGCCGAGCTGTGCCGCCCGCTGGTCCGCGCCGATCTGGTCCACGCCGGGCAGGCCGTGCAGGAAGGTCCGCAGCGCGGTCTCGGATCGTCCCAGCTCGGCCAGGTCCGACCGGGCCGACGTCGTTGTCGCCGTCATGGCGCGAAGTCTACGCATCCACCGCAGAAGTGATCTTGAACGACCGCTGTCGACGTCGGCGACGCCACACCCCGTGGTAGTGAGCGACGTCGCCGGTGCCGCCGCAGGCGCGGTGCCGTACCGGGCGGACCGGTAGGTTGAGCGATCGTGGACGTACACGTCATTGACCATCCGCTCGCCCAGTCGCGGCTGACCGCCATGCGGGACGCGCGTACCGATTCCGCCACCTTCCGGGCGGCGCTGCACGAACTCACCACCATGCTGGTGTACGAGGCCGCCCGGTCCTTCCCGGTGGAGACGTACCCGATCCAGACCCCGGTCACTGACGCCGAGGGCACCCGGCTGGCGAACCCGCCGCTGCTGGTGCCGGGGCTGCGGGCCGGGCTGGGCATGGCCGACGCCGCGCTCGGGCTGCTGCCCGAGTCGTCGATGGGCTTCGTCGGCCTGGCCCGCGACGAGGAGACGTACGAGCCGCGCGCCTACATGGAGTCGCTGCCCCGGGACCTCAGCGGCCTGCCGGTGCTGGTCCTCGACCCGATGCTGGCCACCGGCGGCTCCCTGGAGCACTGCTGCCGGCTGCTGGCCGACCGGGGCTGCACCGACATCACCGTGCTCTGCGTGCTGGCCGCGCCCCCCGGCATCGACCGCCTGGCCCGGTCCGGCCTGCCGCTGCGCCTCGTCACCGCCTCCGTCGACGCCGAGCTCAACGACCGGAAGTTCATCGTCCCCGGCCTCGGCGACGCCGGTGACCGCCAGTTCGGCGGGATGCCCCGCTTCTGAGCCTGCGCGTACTCGCGTCGGACGTCGCCGATTCGCTGGGCGAGTCCATTCCGGTCGGATGCGGGGACCGGCTAGCGTCTCGGGCCATGACTGGTGTTGCGCTCGCCGAAGAGTTGCTCCTGCTCGCCTACGACGACGAAACCGGCCGGGCGACCATGCCGAGGATCAGCCTGGACCTGGGCATGGCCGCCGCGGTCCTGGTGGAACTGGCCCTGGCCGGCCGGATCGCGTACGCCGACGGCAACCTGGCGGTGACCGACCCCACGCCGACCGGTGAGCCGATCGTCGACGGGGTGCTCGACCGGATGGCCGCCGAGGCCCCGCACTCGCCCGCCTCCTGGGTGCAGCGGCTGCGGCACGGGCTCCGCGACCGGATCCTCGGCGACCTGGTCGGCCGGGGTGTGGTCCGCGACGTCGAGGAGACCGAGCTGGGGTTCATCGTGGTCCACCGGTACCCGATGGTCGACCCGACGGTGGAGCAGGACACCCGGCGGCGGCTGGCCGAGGCGCTGACCGGCGGACCGGCTCCCGACGAGCGGACCGCCGCCCTCGCCACCCTGGTCGCGGCGGTCCGGATGGAGCCCGCCCTCGGGCTCGACGGCGACGACGCCCGGGGCGTCGAGAAGCGGCTGGCGGAGATCGCCGGCGGGGCCGGGTTCTCCGGCACCGTCAGCACGGAGGACTCGGTGGTCCGCCCGTCGGTGTCGCTGGTGGTCCTCGCCCTCGGCCAGGCGGTCGACGCCGCCCTCGGCCCTCGCCGCTGACCCCCGCCCCGCCGCCTGCGCGGGGTTAGGAAGGGGCCCTTCCTCTACCGAAAGCGTTAAGAGGGGGCCCCTCCTTACATCCCCAGGGCGGTGGCGGTCTCGGCGCGCAGGGCGCGCAGCGCGGCGGTGGCCCGGTCCCGGGCCGCCGGCACGTCGCCGTCCGCGACCGGCACCACCACCTCCAGGTACGCCTTGAGCTTCGGCTCGGTGCCGGAGGGTCGGATCACCACCCGGGCGGTGTCGGTACGCAGGATCACCACGTCCGCCTCGGGCAGCAGGTCCTGTGCCGAGGTGACCGGCGAGCCGAGCAGGTCGGTGGGGGTGGCGGCACGGATCCGGGCCATCGCGTCGGCGATCTCCCGCAGGTCGGTCACCCGGACGGAGAGCTGGTCGGTCTGGTGCACGCCGAACTCGGCGGCCAGCTCGTCCAGCCGGTCGAGCAGCGTACGGCCGGTGGCGCGCAGGTCGGCGGCGAGTTCGGCGACGGTCAGCGCGGCGGTGACGCCGTCCTTGTCCCGGACGTGGTCGGGGGCGACGCAGTAGCCGAGCGCCTCCTCGTACCCGAAGACCAGCGGCGCGCTGCCGCCACCGGCCCGGACGATCCACTTGAACCCGGTCAGCGTCTCGCCGTACGGCAGGTCCCGGGCCGCGCACATCGCCCGCAGCAGCGACGACGAGACGATCGTGGTGGCGTAGAGGCCGCGGACGCCCCGGCGCATCAGGTGGTCGGCGAGGAGCACGCCGACCTCGTCCCCGCGCAGCATCCGCCAGCCGTCGGCCCCGCCGGGGGTGGCCCGGACCGCCACCGCGCACCGGTCGGCGTCGGGGTCGTTGGCGAGGGCGACGTCCGCGCCGATGGTCTCGGCGAGCGCCACCAACCGGTCGACCGCCCCCGGCTCCTCCGGGTTGGGGAAGGCGACGGTGGGGAAGTCCGGGTCGGGTTCGGCCTGGTCGGGCACGATGCCGGGGACGCCGAAGCCGGCGCGGGCGAAGGCGGCGGTGAGCACGGCGGCACCCACCCCGTGCAGCGGGGTGTACGCCACGGCCAGGTCCCGGGGGCCCTCCGCGGCGATCACGGCGGCGGCCCGCTCCACGTAGGAGGCCACCACCTCGTCGCCGAGCACCTGACCGGGCGGACCGAGCGGCACGTCGACGAGCGGGCCGACCGCCCGGATGGCCGCCTCGATCCCGGCGTCGGCCGGCGGCACGATCTGCGCCCCCGCACCGAGGTCGCCGCCCAGCTCCGCCCCGAGGTACACCTTGTACCCGTTGTCCTGCGGCGGGTTGTGGCTGGCGGTCACCATCACCCCGGCCACCGCGCCGAGCTGCCGCACCGCGTAGGCGAGCACCGGGGTGGGCAGGGGGCGGGGGAGCAGCAGCGCCGGCCGGCCCGCCCCGGTGGCCACCTGGGCGGTGCGGACGGCGAACTCCCGCGAGCCGCGCCGGGCGTCGTACCCGATCACCAGCGGCCCGGTCCCACCCTGCGCGGCGAGCCAGCCGACCAGACCGGCGGCGGCCTGGGTGACCACGGCGAGGTTCATCCCGTTCGGGCCGGCCCGCAGCGGGCCGCGCAGCCCGGCGGTGCCGAAGGTCAGCGGCCCGGCGAACCGGTCGGCCAGCTCGTCCGTGCTGGCCGGCAACCGGTCGAGGACGTCCCGTAGCTCCTCCCGGCTGGCCGGGTCGGGGTCGTCGTCGAGCCAGCGTCGGGCCCGCGTACGGAGGTCGTCGATGTCAGTGGTCTCGGCCGCCATCCCATGTTGATAGCACGACGGCGGGCCGCCGCCGGCCCGCCCCCGAGGGGGTGGCTGGCGACGGCCCGCCGTCGCGTCCCGGCTCGTCCGGCGCTGACCCGCCGGCCGGGGTACGGCTCAGCCGGCCCCGGTGAGCTGGAACGACTTCACCATCTCGTCGAAGATCGGCTTGCTCTCCTCGAACCGGTCGTGGGTGGCGGTGAGGTAGAAGGAGTACGCCTTCCCGTCGTGCACCACCCCGCGCCACAGGCCGTGCCGGCGCTTGTCGCCGTCACCGCAGGTGTACTCGAACTCCGCCGCCGCCTTCCCGGCCAGCTCGGTCTCCTCCATGGCGAGCTGGTTGTACGGCCTGGCGCAGGTGCCGCCCCGGTTGCGCAGCCCGTCCGAGGCGACCTCGGCCCAGCGCATCGAGGTGGTCCCGAAGTTCTCCACGATGATCCGCACCCGGCGGCCGGAGTCGTCCGGGTCGGTGTAGTCCACGAAGCTGCCGCCGGTGCCGCGCTTCCAGTCCTTCGGCACGTTCACCCGGACCCCCCGGGCGGAGTGCTCGCGCAGCTCCAAACCGGATTCGGCGGGTTCGGCGGTGGCGCTCGGCCCGGCCTGCGGGACGACCGGCGGCTCGTCGTCGCCACCGGTCAGCGCCACCGCGCCGATCAGCAGCAGCACGGCCAGCCCGCCGGCCGCCGCGAGCTGGACCTTGCGCGGCCAGCCCTTGATGGTGCTGACCAGCCGTCCGCCCGTCGTCTGCGCCGGACCCGACGTGCCGCCGGTGCCGGCCGCCGGGGCGGTGGCCCAGGGCTGCCCGGTGCCCGGCACCGACCACTGGTTCCCGCCGCCGTAGGTGCCGCCGGCCCGCTGGCCGCCGCCCGGGGTCGCCCACGGCACCGCCTGGGTGGCGTCCGCCGCCCCGGCGCCGAACGGCTGGGTGGCCTCGGCCGGCCGGGCCCCGAAGGCCTGGGTGGCCTCCGCCGGGCGGGCGCCGAAGGGTGGGGCCGCGTCGGCGGGCCGGGCGCCGAAGGGCTGGGTCGCCTCGGCCGGGCGGGCGCCGAAGGGCTGGGTGGCCTCGGCGGGCCGGCTGCCGTACGTGCCGCCCTGCGGGGCCTCCGTGGGGCGGGGCCCGAACGGGACCG
>NZ_LRQV01000104.1 GCF_001567585.1 Micromonospora rosaria | reverse complement strand
GCCGCGGCTGACGTGCTGGAGGCTGCTGCGGGGCCACGTGAACTCGAAACGGCGTGGGTGGCGATACAGGGGTGAGAGCAGGTGCGTGGTGGAAGAGGTCTGACGTGAGGCGACTGATCGGTATGACATACATGCTGGTTGAGCAGCAGCTCGACGCGGAGCAGGGAGTCGGGAGTCCCAGTTCACCGTCTTGTACGACCGGCATGCCGCTGTGCTGGCAGCACGCTCGACGCTTCGACCGCGGGGCGTTTCTCAGGCGTCGGTTTCGAGGGCGAAGGTGTTGCCGTCTGGATCCTGGAACCACGCGATACGTCCACCACCGGCCCGGGCGGTGATCCCTCTGGCGTCGTGGTCGAGGTGGTCGTAGCGGATGAACTCGACGCCGGATGAGACGAGTTCGTCGACGATCTGGTCGATGTCGTCCACGTACCAGGTGGCCAGTGTCGCCGGCGTCTTTCCGGCAGTGGCCGACTGGTACACGTTCAGTGCTGGTACGCCACCCGAGCCGTAGACGCGGCTGCCGTCGGTGATGGTGGCGCTGGGGCCGGACTGCAGCGGCTGGAGGCCGAGTCTGCCTTCGTAGAACGCGACCGCCTGCTGTATGTCGGATACGGCGATCGACGTTCTCAGGTGGTGTGTCCTCAACGGCATGGACCACTGTCGCACACGTGATGGTTCCCGGGTTCCGGACGGTGAGGTTGGGATGGGGAGATGCCTGATGTCCGGTCGGGTCGTTGTCCCTGGTGCGTGCCGCCGTAGGTGGCACCTGTCCGGAGCGGAGGAGTCCGACCGTGCGACGACGTCTGGCCGCCTTGCTGGCCGTACCCCTGGTGTTGGTCGTGGCTGAGGGTGCCACGTCCGCTGTCCCGGCGCTGCCGCAGTCCTCCGCGTCGCGGGCCCCGGTGCCTGACCAGTCGTACTGGCCCGGGCAGGAGGAGTTGATGACGGCCGCCGAGATTGTCGACATACTGGGCCCGCGTCGGTGGCCGGATGCGTATGCCGGGGTGTCCCTTGACCTGCCGGGTGGGTTCCTGCTGGTGCACCGTGTTCCCACGGCCGGCGTTGACGCTGAGGTTCGGGCGGTGGTGCCGCGGGTGGCGGTCCGATTCGTCGACGCCGCGTATCCCGCGTGGCGGCTGGACGCGTGGAACGACCAGATCGGTGCCGCCGTCGACTGGTGGCAGCGTCGCGACGTGATCATTCATGGGCGTTACGTCCGCTTCGGCGAGTGCGTGGTGGTGGAGGTCGAGCACCCGGAGCGGGACGCGGCCCGGCTGACGGCCCGCCATCGCGGTGTTCCGCTCTGCGTGGAGCAGGGCTACCCTCCCGTGTTCCTCACCGCTGACCCGTGATCAACGGGTTGGTGCTGCCACCTTGCCACCGCCGGGACAGGCCCTCGACCTCGGTGTCCGGCCGCCGGGGTGGAACCGCAGGTTGCAGAACCCAGCGCGGTGCCGGTGCGCCATGGAGCCGCGATGGTGGAGACCGGGCCCTCCACCGAGTGTTCGAGATGGTTCACGGCCGCAGAGCCAGCTTGCCGATGGTGGCCCGCGCCTGCAGTGCCGTGAGCTGAGCTTCTGCGGTGGAGCGGGCCCCACCGTCGCCGACAGTGGTCGGCGGCGGCGGGTGGAACGCAGGGGTGGGTAGCGATCCGGCCGTCGAGGAGATGCGCCAGCAGCTCTGCGAGGAGGGGACCCGTACGCTCGAAGCGATCCTGCGCTCCCACCTTCCCCCGCACGCCGTCGAACCCTCGCTGGTCCTGCTCACCGGTGGGGTGTTCGCCCGGGTGGCCCTCCAGGCCCGCCCGGCCGACCGGCAGTTCGTCGAGGACCTCGTGGACCGGGTGCTCGTCTCGGCCGGGGAACGCCGGACGGGGAGGTGACCCGTGCGGCCAGCATGATCACCCTGGTGGACGCCTGACACAGGGTGGATCGCTGAGCGAGCTGACCGCCGACTCGTCGTCGGCCACTCCGGTCTACCGTCAGATCGTCGAGCAGATCCGGTACCTGGTCGCCGGCGGTAACCTGCGGCCGGGCGATGGACATGCGCCCCCGGGTTGTCGTCGTTGGCATGGCCCGCTGTGTCTCCTGCGGGCGGCCGGCACGCCGACGAGCCCGCCGTACCCTCACCGGCTCCCGTCAACCCCATCTCGAACGCGCCCCGAGACACCGCCTAGGCTGCGGGGATGAGTGACGGTGCACCCGCAGAGCGCCGTGAGCGGGGGCGGACCCGGGATGCGGCTGCCACCGCTTCGATCCTGAACGCGGCGATGAGCATCCTGGTGGAGAAGGGGTTGGCCGGCTTCACGATCGAGGGCATCGCCGCCCGGGCCGGAGTCGGTAAGGCGACGATCTACCGGTGGTGGCCCTCGCGGGGGGCGGTGGCGCTGGACGCCTTCCTGGACGCGGTGCAGCCGCTGGTGCCGTACCCGGAGGATGAAGATTTTCCCACCCAACTGCGGGTGCAGGTGACCGCGCTCGTGCGGGTCTTTCGCGACCACGAGGTGGGCGGGGTCGTGCGTGCCCTGATGGGTGAGGCGCAGACGGATCCGGACCTGGCGGCGGCGTTTCGTGACCGGTGGCTGGAGGCGCGCCGGACGGTGGGACGGGCGGTGTTCCGGGAAGCACAGCGGACCGGGCAGATCCGCGACGATCTGGACATCGAGACCGCGATCGACCTGGTGTACGGCGCGGTCTACTTCCGTCTGCTGGCGGGACATCAGCCGTTGAGCGACGAGTTCGTCGGGGACCTGGTCGACTACGCCGTCCGGGGTCTGGCGCCCTCCTCGACATAGCACCGCCGGGTGACCGCTTCGCGGGTCACCCGGCGGGATCGAGACGTCGGCGGTCAGCGCCGGGCGGGACGGTAGGCGTCGTGGACGGCGACGGGTGCGCCGCCGCCGAGGTTGCCTCCGCCGGGGATGTAGACGGTGTCGCCGACGGTGACGGCTGCGGTGCCGTGGCGGGGTACGGGCATCGGGGCGAGGCGCTCCCACCGGTCGGTACGGGTGTCGTAGGCCTCGGTCTGGCCGAAGACGGTGTTGACGCCGTCGACGACGTTGCCCTCGCCGCCGAAGGTGTAGATCCGGTCGCCGACCGCGGCGAAGGCGAGGCCGCCGCGGGCCGTCGGCATCGGCGCCCGCTCGGTCCAGGCTCGGGTACGGGGGTGCAGGTCCATGGCGTAGACAGTGTCGCGGACGTTGACCTGGCCACGGTCACGGCCGCCGAGGACGTAGAGGGTGCCGCCGACGACGGCGCCGGCGACGTGGTCACGTGCCTCGGGCAGGTCAGGCAGTGCGGTCCACCGGCCGGTGGCGGCGTGGTATGCCGACACCGTGGCGACGGTGTCCTGCAGCCCGCCCGGTCCCGGGGTGAGGGTGCGCATGCCGCCGGCGAGGTAGATGGTGCCGAGGTGCACGCCCATGGCGGCGCTGCCGCGTTCGAGGCCGGCCGGGACCGGCGGCAGCGGCTGCCAGCGGTCCCGGCGTGGGTCGTAGACGAAGCTGTCGCGCAGCGCCTGCCAGGAGGTGCCACCGGACAGGCCGCCGAGCACGTAGATCCGGTCACCGACGACCGCGACGTTCGGGTGGTTCATGGCCACCGGCAGCGGGGCGGCGTCGCGCCAGGTGCCGCGGCGGGTGTCGTAGACCTCCACCCGGTCGGTGGTGACCACGCCGCCGGTGGCGCCCGGGACGATGCCTCCGATGACGTACACGTCAGCGCCGATCGCGGCCACGCTGTGCTCCTGGCGGGGCCCGCCGGCGATGTCCTTCAGGGGTTTCCAGCCTCGGCCGTAGACGGGGTCGGCGGTTGGGGCGGGGGTGCCGACCGGGTGGTCGTGGCCGGGGTGGGCGTGGACGGGCGTCGCCAGCGGGAGGCCGAGCGAGCCGAGGAGGAGCAGGGCGATCGTCGCCCTGACCGTGGTGGGAACCGGCTTCGTCATGGTTTCCTTCCGAGGAGTTTGTCGAGCTCAGACGTCGGCGTGGTCGGGCAGTTTGTCGCGCAGGACCGAGTGCTGGTGCACGGCGTCGCCGTCACCTGTACGGGCTGGTGGGAGAAGTCATCCACGGCTGTGGCCCCGTCGATGCGCGGATGAGCGCCGGGGTGGTTGACGGCGGTGGAGCCGGCCCGGGTTATGCGCGTGCCGTCGACGTGAGTTTCGTCGCGGTGTAGCAGCAGGTGGGCGACCCGCTCATCGGTGTCGTCCGCCGAACCACTGCGGTGAAGAGATGATCATCGAGGGCGGACACCGGTAGGCCGTTCGGCGGAGGGTTGTGCCGGCTTCCCCTGGCTTACGGCGGGCTCTCGGTACGCGAGGTCGAGCAGCGCCTGCTCGCTGATGTGGCTGTTCAGGCGTGCGAGCGGGCCGAGGACAGCTCGCGCCAGGTGTCGCAGGGCCGTAGGGGAGGTGCGTGGGGTGATCCGTTCATGGCCTCTCACCTTCCTGCGGGAGAAGATCTCCCGCGACACCTCATTTGTAATACGATCCGTATCGTTTTGCTAGTTGGGTCGGCTGTGAGTTCCCTGTGGTCGCTCCGGTGTGGCCGGTGCGAGGCGGCGACCCGGTGCCGTTCGGACACCAGTCGGTACGCGCTGACGTGCGACTCTGTCCGCCGTGGACCCGGGGCACAGCAGGAAACGGATCTGTTTCCCCTCCCGGGGGCGGGTGCGGTCGGTAGCCTCGTCGCCGACCGGCGCGCTCAGGTCATCGACGGGCTTGTCCGACGCGTGGGGCCGTCGCCGCGCCCGCCCCGGCGATGGTGAGGTCTGCGAGCCGGGCCCGCACGATCTCGTCGGTGAGAGCGGGTCGGCCGCCGGGGTGCCCGACCGTCGCGCCGGCGGCAGCCACCGCGTACCGGGCCGCCGATGTCGTCGTGTCGCCACGCAGCAGCGCCACCGTCAGCGCGGCCGTGAGAGCATCCCCGGCACCCGTGGTGTCGACCACATCGTCCCTGCTCAGGGGTACCAGGAGGGTTCCCGAGCCCCACCGTTCATGCCGCCAGACGAACAGGTTCCCCAGCGGTCCCAGCCCGAGAGCGAGCAGTGCTGGACCTGCGTCGAGCAGGTCGATCGCCGCCGTCCGGACGCTGTCCGGATCGTCGCCGCGGACCCTGGTCAGCAACTCCGCTTCCCGATCGTCCGCCCGCACCACGTCGGCCGCCGCGAGCAGGGGCAGCCGGTGTTCGTCGTCGGCTGGCGCACCGTCCAGCACCACCAGCGACCCGGCCGCCCGGCCCCGGCGTGCCGCCGCCAGTGCCTCCGCAGGTCGTTGCTGCAACTGCACCAGCACCGTGTCCATCTGTCGGAACGCATCGGTCGCAGCCGCGATGTCAGCCTCGGTGAGCAGCATCGCCTCGGGAAGGTGCTGAAGATGGTGCCATCGTCCCCCCCGGTTCCAGCACCTCGACCATCAGCCCGGTCGGTACGCCACCGCGTCGGACGACACGGCTGACGTCGATGCCGTCGCGGCGGGCCTGGGCCAGCAGGTCGTCGCCGACGTCATCCTGGCCGGCCACCGCGAGCAGCGTCGGCGCGGCGCCCAACTGGGTGGCGGGTTGGTTGGTGGCCCGCCGTGCGGGCTGACCTCGTCGGCCGGGCCGGTTGGGTGCTCCACGCGCTCGACCGGCCCGGCGTCCTCTGCGGAGGTGGGCGGCTCTGACGTGGGCGGTGTCCCGCAGGTCGGCCTGCCGGCGATCCGGCTGACGGGTCACGCCTGCGGGGCGCTCTCCCGGACGACGAGATGGGGGGAGAGCACCTCGTGGCGGTCCTCCAGTCGGCCGTCGATCCGCTCGATGAGCAGTTCGACGGCGCGCGCGCCCATGGCCTGGCGGGGTTGGTGCACGCTGGTGAGGCGAGGGCGGGCGCGGCGGGCGAGCATCGAGTCGTCGTATCCGACGACCGCCAGGTCGGTGGGCACGGCGAGGCCGTGGTCCCATGCGTGGTCGAGCACGTCGGCGGCCTCGACGTCGTTGCGGGCGAAGACGGCGTCGTACCCGTCCGCCAGGGCGGCGTCGAGGTCGGGTTGCAGCGCCCCGCCGCGCGTGCGGGCGAGGACCCGGATGTGGGCCTCGAGCCCGTGGGCCCGCATCGCGGCCTCGTAGCCGTGGCGTCGGGCCAGTCCGGCGGGCCGCAGCGACGAGGTGAGGTGCAGGATCTTCGAGTGGCCCCGGGCGGCCAGGTGTCCGACCACCAGCGCCGCGCCCGCCTCGTCGTCGTTGTTGACCGAGTCGATGCCGTCCACCGGCTCGAGGGACCGTCCGATCATCACCACGGGGGCCCGCCGGGAGACGGTCTGCAGCATCGCGGGGTCGGCCCAGGAGGAGATCACCACGATGCCGTCGAGGTTGAGGTCGAGCAGCGCGTTGATCCGCTCCTCCAGGTGTCCGCCCGCCCGCTTGCCGTGAGCCAGTAGGACCGACAGTCCCGCCCCGTCGGCGGCGTCCTCGACGGCGGCGAAAACCTCGGTGTGGTACGGGTTCTCGAGGCTGGTCAGCGCGACCCCGAGTCGCATGGTGCGGCGCTCACGCAGTGCCCGCGCGAGTACGTGCGGCCGGTAGCCGATCTCCTCGGCGACCTGGAGGATCCGTTCCCGTGTCTGGACCCCGACCCCGAGGTCGTTGCGCAGCGCGAGGGAGACCAGGGACTTCGACACGCCCGCTCGTTCGGCGATGTCGAGGATGGTAGGCCGCTTGCGGCGAGCGGTCGCTGCCGCCTCCCGGGAGGTGCTCACGTCCCCCTTTCTACCCTCCACCGGCCACCCGGCTCGACTGGAACGTTCCAGATGCTCATATGCCGTTCACCTTGGGGGCGTGTGCGGGCCTCCCGCCCCGCAACCTTCCGTTCCTACCTTCCTCAATCGTGACCCCACCTTCGACGCCCGACCTGACCGTCCGACCCGAGGCCCTCCTGCTCGACTTCGGCGGTGTCGTCTTCCAGACCCGCAAGCGGCCCGAGGCGGTGGCCGAGTTCGCCGCGCACGTCTCCGCGCTGCTTGCCCGCGCCGGCCACACGATCAGCCCGGACACGCTGGTGCCGGTCCTCGAAGGCGGCAGGACAGCGATCAGCGACTGGAAGAACGCCTCCAGCCGCCGGCTGCACCCGCGTGAGCTGACCCACCGCGAGATCTGGCGCGACTTCTACGCCTCCCCGCTGCCCGCGCCCGCCCGCGAGGTGCTCGTCGGCGAAGCGGGGGAACTCCAGGAGTGGATCACCCTGGCCACAGCGGAGCACACCGTCCGCCCCGGCATCCCCGACCTGCTCGACCTCGCCGCCGCACTCGGTGTCCCCGTCGGGATCGTCTCCAACGCCCACGGCGGCCGGGCCCACCGCATGCTGATCGACCGCCACGGGCTGACCGACCGCTTCGGCGTGCAGGTCTACTCCGACGAGGTCGGCATCCGTAAACCCAACCCGGACATCATCGAGCTCGCGGCGAACGCGCTCGGCACCACCGCCGCGCGCACCTGGTACGTCGGAGACACCTTCGACCGGGACGTCACCTGCGCCCGGCGGGCGGGGGTCGCGGCGGTGATGCTCACCCGGCACCACTCCACCGACCGGGTCCCCTTTCCGGTCGCCGACGTGCCCGACGCCGTCTTCGACACACCGGAGGGCCTGGTCCCCCTGCTCCGGGCCACCGTGCCCGGCACGTTCGCCATCCCGCCCGGGTCATCCGACACCGCGCCCGGCACGTCCACCACCGCGCCCGCGCCCGACGCGCGGGACGAGACCACGCTTCCGAGCGCCCTCCTGCTCGACCACGGCGGGGTCATCTCGACCTCCACCAGCGACGCCGACGGCCGCCGTGCCTTCGCCCACCACCTCGCCGCCGGCCTGCGCCGGGCCGGCTGGCACCTCGCGGACACCGACGCCGAGGACGTGGTCGCCGAGACGATCGCCGCGCACAAGAGGTGGAAGAAGACCCGCCACGCGCAGGCCGAGGACGGCACCGTCCCCGAGATCGACCCGCGCACCTACTGGGTCGACCTCGCCGGCCCCCTGGTGGAGGCGCGGATCGTCGGCGAGACCACCGGGGTGCGCTCCTGGCTGCGCGCCGAAGCCCACGCGCTGAGCATCGCCTGGGGCCGAGCCAAGTCGGTCTCGACCGTGCGCCCCGGTGTGGTGGAACTCTGCGAGGCAGCCCACGCGGCGGGGGTACCGATCGGCATCGTCTCCAACACCGTCAGCGGACGCGGCGTGCGCGAGAAGCTCGCCACGTTCGGGCTCGGTCACCTGGTCGGCGCCAGCGTCTACTCCGACGAACTCGGCCGCCGCAAGCCCGACGCGCTGGTCGCCGTCACCGCCTGCCGGGCGCTCGGCGTCGACCCGACCCGGGCCGTCTTCGTCGGCGACAAGCCCGCCAACGACGTCGTCTCCGCCCGTGGCGGCGGCGTGGGCACCGCGGTGATCGTCCGCGGCGGACGGACCGCCGACGCGGAGCTCGACGCGATCCTCGCCGACCCCACCTCCCCCCAGCGCCCCGACCTCGTCGTCGAGGAGATGGGCGACCTGATCGACGCCCTCCACCTGCGCCCCCGCACCCCCCACGAGGGCGCGCCGGTGGACGTCCGTCCGTAGCACCGACCCCCACACCCCCTTCCTCGGAAAGGCACGGCACATGTCCATTCCCGACACCGCGAACGACTTTCGCGGGAGACTCGCGGCCGGCAGCGAGCTGTCCGGTTCCCAGAAGCTGATGATCCTCGTGCTGTCGATGACCCTGTACGGCGTCGGCGACCTCGTCTGCCAGATCATCCCCGAGCTCGAAGCCGGTCCCTTCCAGATCGGCGTGTCGTACTTCGCGTTCATCGCGGTGGTCCTGGCCGCCCTGCTGAACCCGTTCTGGGTCGCGCTGGGAGCCCCGCTGGGCGAGCTGGTCTTCGCCGACATGCTGCTCGGCGACTTCGGCGGATTCGGCGAGCTGGAAGGGTTCCTGCAGACCGCGCTGGCGATCTTCGTGGCCGGCACGCTGGTCAGGAACCCCCGCAGCCTCAAGCAACTGGCCGTCGCCCCGGTGGTGATGGTGCTGATCGACAAGCTGACCGGCGCCGCCGTCGACATCCTCAAGGTCGTGGTCGGCATCGACCCCGAGACCCTGGAGGACGCCGACGGACTCTTCTCCGCGCTGCTGTTCATCGAGGGATCCGACATCGTCATCACGGTGATCCTCTCCGGCATCCTCTTCGGCGCGCTCCCGGCCATGTGGCTCGCCCCGCGCCTCTACGGCAAGATCGAGCCGATCATGGGCCTGCGTCCGCGTGACCCGCAGAACCCGCCGACGATGCGGGGCCCCTGGGGCGTCAACATCTGGGTCGTCGGCGCGCTCGTCTTCCTGGTCGCCGGCGCGATCACCATGTTCGCCCAGTGGGAGGAGTTCGTCGGCCGGGAGGGCATCGGCACCTTCGGCGCGTTCGAGCCCGACTACATCGACCAGTTCGGGGACTTCTACCTCTGGATCGCGATCCTGATCGCCGCGGCGGTCGGCTTCGGGGCCTTCATCGTGATCAAGGCGCTCCGCAGCAGGTCTGCCACGACCGTCGAGCGCCGCAGCTCCGACCGGGCCTGAACCCGATGACCACACCAGCGGCCATCGACGACCAGCGGGTGAGCGACCCCGTGACGGGCCTGCCCGCGATCGAGATACGCAACCTCCGCTTCCGCTACCCCGGAGCCGAGGCCGAGTCGCTGCGGGGCGTTGACCTCACCATCGACAGCGGCGACTTCGTGGCCGTGGTCGGCGGCAACGGATCGGGAAAGACCACCCTGTGCAAGACCTTCAACGGCCTGATCCCGCACTTCTGGAACGGGGACATCTCCGGGACGGTCCGCATCCAGGGCAGACCCACGGCCGACCGTACCGTGGGCGAGATCGCCAACCAGGTCGGCTACGTCTTCCAGGACTTCGGCAACCAGCTCGTCCGCCCCCGGGTCCGCGACGACGTCGCGTTCGCCCCGATCAACTTCGGGCACCCGGACTGGGCGCAGCGCGCCGACGCCGCCCTGGCCTCGCTGGACATCCCACACCTCGCGGGGCACTACACCTGGCAGCTCTCCGGCGGCCAGCAACACCTGACCGCACTGGCCGGAGCGCTGGCGCTGGCCCCGACCATCCTGGTCGTCGACGAACCCGCCGCCGAGGTCGACCCACAGCGGGCCACCGCCATCTACGAGCACCTGACCCGGCTCAACACCGAGCTCGGGATCACCGTCATCGTGATCGAGCACCACGCCGAGCTGGTCGCCCGGTACGCCAGGTCGGTGGTGCTGATGGCCGACGGCGCGGTCCGCTGGCACCTGCCGGTGGCCGACGCGCTGTCGCGCACCGAGGATCTTGAGGCCGCCGACATTCCGGCGCCCCAGGTCGTCGCCGTCACCCGGGCCCTGGTCCCTGCGGTCGCCGCCGGGCACCGGCCGGCGCCGCTGACCGTCGCGGCGGCGGCCGAGCTGCTCGGCGGACACCGCACCGACCGGGTGGCACCGCCACCGATCCGTCCCGCGCGCCATACCCGGGACCTGGTCGCCGAGCTCGATGCGGTGACCCACGGCTACATCGCGGTCGGCGGGGGCCGCTCCACGGTCATCGACGGGCTGTCGCTGCGACTGTACGACGGTGAGCGGGTCGCGCTGGTCGGGACGAACGGGGCCGGCAAGTCGACCCTGCTCTCGGTGCTGGCCGGGCTGGCCGTGCCGTCGGCGGGCCGCGTCGTCGTCGACGGTCACGACACGCGGTCGATGACCGCTGCCGAACTCGCCACCAGCGTCTGCTACCTGGTGCAGCGCCCCGAGGAGATGTTCCTCCAGGACAGCATCCGAGGCGACGTCGCCATGTTCCCGGCCGGTCGCCAGCTACCCGACACGGAGGACATCGTCGACCAGGTCCTGGCCCGGATGAACCTCACCGACCTGCAGGATCGTGACGGCCGGATGCTCTCCGGCGGCCAGCAGCGCCGCGCCACCCTCGCGGTCGCCCTGGCCATGCGACCACGGCTGCTCCTGCTCGACGAGCCGACGTCCTCCCTCGACCTGCGCTCCCGCGACGACGTCATCGGCCTGCTCACGGCGCTGTCGGGACAGATCCGCTGCACCGTCGTGGCCACCCACGACATGCACCTGGTGGCCGAGTGGGCCGACCGGGTCGTCGTGCTGGACCAGGGCACGATCATCGCCGACACCGACCCCGCCACCCTCTTCGCCGACCCGCAGACCCTCCGGCGGGCCCGCCTGGTCCCACCCCAGGTCGCCCAGCTCGGCGACGCCCTCGGCCTGTCACCCGTACCCCTCAGCGTGCCCGAACTCGTCGACCGGCTCCGCCCCACCAGCAAGGACACCCCATGACCGCCGCCGTAGCCGACGCCACGACCGAACGGGACCGCAAACGCAAGGGCCGCGACCGCGCCTCGGTGGAGTGGGTGAAGGTCGAGCTGATGCGGGTCGCCTACGCGACCCGCGGCGGCTTCCTCGCCCGCCGGGACCCACGGGCGGTCCTCGGCTGGTATGTGCTGCTCGCGGTGGGCCCCTGGCTCACCTACTCCGAGCCGACCCTGGTCATCCTGGGCGTCGTCGCGCTCGGCAGCGCCCTCGCCGCCCGCATCGGGCCGCTGCTGCTGGGCCTGTTCCTGTTCGGGCTGCTCGGTCAGGTCGCCTACCTCGGCGTGATGGTCTTCGTCTTCGGTGGCAACACCAGCGCCATCGAGGGCCTGGTGGAGGTGTCCCTGAAACTCGCCATCATCTCGCTCGCGAGCATGGCCGCGTTCGTCTCGCTCGACCCGGAGAAGCTCTCCGACGGCCTGGCCGCGCTGCGGGCGCCGGCGGTCATCGGGTTCGGGGTCTCCTACGCCTACCGGATGATCCCGCTCCTGATCGACGAGCTGCAGACCATCATCGACGGGCACCGGCTGCGGGGCGCCCCACCAGCGGGGCACGGTCTGCTCGGCTGGCGAACCATGCGCCGGATCGGCGCCGTCGCCGTGCAGTCCTTCTACCCGCTGTTCCTCAACACCGCCAAGCGCACCCGGACCACCGTCGAGGCTCTCGAAACCCGTGGCTTCACGCTCACCGGCGGCGCCAACCCCGCAGGTCGTCGGCTGCGGCTCGCCGCTCTGAGGTTCACCTGGGCCGACGGCCTGCTTCTCGTCGCGACCCTCGCGGTCGTCGTGGTCGCCTTCTGGGCCGGCGCCGCCCTGGCACCGCACCGGTGATCGAGCACCCTCGGCCGCAGGGGAGCGGGGCCGGGCTGTCCGACCGGCGCTCGCCCTTCTCAGGCTGGTGGCCAGTGTCGTAGGGCGGCGTCGGCCACCCGCTGCAGATCTTCGCGGGTCGCGCCGCCCGCCGCCTGGACGGCCATGCCGTTCGCGATCGTCATGACGAAACGGGCGATCAGGTCCGGATCGGCGTCGGCCGGCAGGTCGCCCTCCTCGACGGCGCGGTGGAACCGGTCGCGCAGGTGCATCTGGCCCCGGGCGCGCCAGGCGGCCAGGGTGTCCCGGGCGGCCTGCCCGGTCTCGCCGACGACCAGCGCGCCCTGCACGCCGAGGCAGCCGGCGGGGCAGCCGGGCCGGGTGTTGGCCTGGACCGAGCCGGTGAGGAACGTCGTGGCGACCTCGCGGGCGGTGGGTGCCCGCAGCGCCTGGAGGACGTAGGAGCCGGGGCCTTCCTCGTAGCGTTGCAGTGCCTTGTGGAAGAGCTGTTCCTTGTTGCCGAAGGCCGCGTACATGCTCTTGCGGGAGATGCCCATGGCCTCGGTCAGGGCGACGAGGCTGGCCCCCTCGTAGCCCTGCTCCCAGAAGACCGTCATCGCCTTCTGTAGCGCCGCCTCGGCGTCGAACGCCCGCGGCCGACCCAGCTGCGCCTTCTCCACCTCCCCATCGTACCTCTTGTGCACCGATCGGTGCCGAAGTGCTACCGTCGCATTCGGCACCGATCGGTGCCGAAATTTGTGGGAGGTCAGCGATGCGTAGGCTGGAAGGCAAGACCGCCGTCGTCACCGGCGGCGGCACGCGGGGGATCGGCCGGGCCACCGCCGACCGGCTGGTGGCCGAGGGCGCGCACGTGTTCATCACCGGCCGGCGCGAGGCCGAGCTGGACGAGGCCGTGCGGGCCATCGGCCCGGGCGTGACCGCGGTACCGGGCGACATCACGAACCCCGACGACCTGGACCGGCTCTACGAGACAATCGCGGCTCGCGGTCAGGGACTGGACGTGCTGTTCGCCAACGCGGCCACCGCCTCGTTCGCGACCATCGAGACGATCACCGAGCAGGACATCGACCAGATCTTCGGCGTCAACGTCAAGGGCACCGTCTTCACGGTGCAGAAGGCGCTTCCGATCCTGAACGACGGCGCTTCGGTGATCATCAACGCCTCCACCGCCGCCGATCGCGGCACCGCCGGCTTCGGCGCCTACGCGGCGTCGAAGGCGGCCCTGCGGACCTTCACGCGCGCCTGGGCGAACGAGCTCAGGCCGCGCGGCATCCGGGTGAACGCCATCTCACCCGGGCCGATCGACACGTCCGGCATCACCGAACTCGTGGGTGAGGAGAACGCGGTGGCGTTCAAGGCCAACGAGGCGGCCCGGATCGCCATCGGACGGATGGGGCGCACCGACGAGGTCGCGGCCGCCGTGGCCTTCCTCGCCTCCGCTGACAGCAGTTTCATGCTCGGCGCCAACCTGTACGTCGACGGCGGCGAGAACCAGATCTGAGGACCAGGGGCCGCGTGGCGTGACGACCGGGGGTCGTCACGCCACATGGTGCCCGTCCGTCACCGGTCTCCGGAGAGAGATCAGGCCGTGACCAGGAGAGCCACCGAGAGCAGGGCCAGCAGGACGGCGGAACCGGTGGTGGCCGCCATGGTCGCTCCGCCGAGACCGAGGTGGGACCGCTCCGCGGTGAGTGCGTGGTGGGCGCGCCGGTAGCGCACCGTGGCGGTGACCCAGGCGCCGACCGCCAGGGTCAGGGCGAGCAGGCCGGCCAGGACCGCGACCGCACCGAGACGGTCGACCGTGACCCGGGTCGCGACGGCGCCTCCCAGCGCGAGGGAGAGGCAGGTCCGGCGCCAGGCCAGCAGGGTTCGCTCGGCCTGGAGCCCGGTGTCGAAGGGCGCGCTGGGGCTCACCACACCACGCCCGCCGCCACGAGCACGGTCGTGGTCACCACGCCCGCGGCGAGCAGCACGCCCAGCGACGGCCCGGCGAGCGCCCGATGCTCCCGCAGCGCCCGCTCGGTCCGCATCCACCCGATCCACCCCTGGCAGGCCGCGGCCACGCCGAGGAGTGCGAGCAGCAGCGCGGCGGCGAAGCGGAAGGGCGCCGAGACGGGCACCTGGATCGCGGTGAGCGCGACACCGGCGGCGACGAGCGCCAGGGAGGTGCGGATCCAGGCCAGGAACGTGCGTTCGTTGGCGAGGCTGAACCTCGGATCGGGTTCGGTCCCGTGGCCGTAGACCCGCCGGGGGAACCGTCGCCGGTCCCGCAGGCCCGATCCGGTCGTCGACATGGCTCTCCGTCGTGGCCCGGCGGGTCGTCGTTCAGCACCACCGGTCATCCCGGCCTCCGGCGTGCCGCTGGTCCCGTCCCCGGCCGACGGGCCGGCGTGCCGCCCGCTGGTCCTGCCGGGCCGGTGGGCGGTGTGCGGCCCACCGGCACCGGGTCAGAAACCGCACAACGGATCCCACGGGTCGTCGTCGGTGCTGCGGATCCACCGGTGGGCGGCGTCGACCCTGGGTTCGTACGCCCACGAGGTGTGCCGGCCGTGCCGCAACGCCTCACCCAGGTACGTCCGCATCCGTTGGCTGGCCACCATCTCCTTCTCGGCCAGCTCAGGGTCCCATCCGGTGAGGGCCCGTTCCCGCAGCCGGAGCCGCACCTCGTCGTGCCCCTGCTCCTCGGCCAGGTTGGTCAGCTCCTGCGGGTCGGCGCGCAGGTCGTAGAGCTGGTCGGGCAGGTCGCGGGCGTAGACGAGCTTGTGGTGGTCGCGGACCACCGCCCGGACCGGGCGCAGCGTCCCTTCGGCGGAGTTCTCGATGACCACTCCGGGATGCCCGGCGACCACCTCGGAGCGTTCCCGCACCGCGGCGGCCAGGCTGGTGCCGGCGAAGTGGTCGCTGACCCACTCCGGTGGCCGGGCCCCGGCGAGGTCGGCCAGGGTGGGATGCAGGTCGACCAGGGACACCGGGGTCCGCACCCGGTGCCCGGCCGCCACGCCGGGGCCAGCCATGATCAGCGGTACCCGCACCGACCACTCCCGCATCGTCCGTTTGAAGTACATCCCGTGCTCGCCGAGCTGGTCGCCGTGGTCGCTGGTGAACACCACCACCGTGTTGTCGAGGACACCGAAGCGCTCCAGCTCGCTCATGAAGCTGCCGACGACGTCGTCGATGTAGCTGGTCATCGCGTAGTAGCCGCGTCGGGCCAGGTACGTGGTCTCGTCGGTGACGGTGCCCCGGTCCACCCCGTGGTAGGAGTTGACCCAGACGTCCAGCGGGTGCGGCGGCACGTCCGTGGGGGGCGGTTCGGGCAGCGCGATCGGGCGTCCCTCGTACCGGTTCCAGTACTCCGGCGGGGCCACGTACGGGTCGTGGGGCTGGGTGAACGAGGCGACCATGAGCCACGGCTCGTCGGCCCGGTCGTCGGTGGCGAGGGAGAGCTCCCGCAGCCGCTGCAGCGCGGCGAAGCGGACCTCCTCGTCGTAGTGCATCTGGTAGGTCCACGGCAGCGTCCCGGACGACCGCAGGATGTCCAGGTACTCCCGGCCGCCGTTCTGCTGCGCGCCGGAGAGCCGGGGTGGGTCGCCCTGCTCCTCCCAGGGGCGGGTCCAGGTCAGGTCCGGCGGAAAGATGTCGGTGGTCAGCCGCTCCTCGAAGCCGTGCAACTGGTCCGGACCGACGAAGTGCATCTTCCCGGCGAGGATGGTGCGATAGCCGGCCCGACGCAGCGTGTGCGCGAAGGTCGGCACCGAGGTGGGGAACTCCTCGGCGTTGTCGTTGGAGGGGACGTCGCTGGGCAGCCGGCCGGTCATCAGCGCGGCCCGCGACGGTACGCACAGCGGCGCGTTGCAGTACGCGTGGGACAGGACCGTGCCGCGGGCGGCGAGGTCGTCGAGATTCGGGGTCAGGACGTCCGTGTTGCCGTACGGACCGGTGCCGAAGGCGCTGAGCTGGTCTGCCATGAGCAGGAGGATGTTGGGCCGGCTGCCGGGCGGGGTCACGCGGTCTCCCTCGACGGTGGTGGGGGCGGGACGGGTCACGCGGTCGCGTCGGTGAAGATGGAGGTGTCGAGGAACTGGGTGGGCTCCACGAAGGTCGGCAGCGCGCCGATGTCCACGAAGACCTGCTCCATCTGGCCGATCCAGCCGGCCACCGTGCCGTCGGCGTAGAGGGTCGACCACTCGCTGTTCGGGTAGCTGCGGGCCTGCTGGTAGATCTGGGCGCACACCTCGGCGGTCATGAACTCCGCCAGGCTCGGGCACCCTGCGGCCAGCGCGGCGGGCTGGTCGTTGACGATGTCGTCGTTGGCCTTCAGCCAGGCCCTGGTGAGCTGGACGAGGGTGTCGCGGTGCTCGGCGTGGAAGCGGTTGTTCGCCACCCAGCCGCCGGCGATGGCGGACTTCGGCTGGAACTGCTCGGCGGTGCCGATCATGGTCGCCTCGGGCAGCTTCTCCTTGATCTGGTTGTCGAAGGGCGCCCAGAGCGCGGCGGCCGGCACGCCTCCGGTGACGAACGTGTTGGCCACCGCCGGCATGTCGAGGTTGACCAGGTCGACGTCCTTTGTGGTCATCCCGTTCTCGGCCAGAGCGACGTGCAGGAGCAGGTGGGCGGCGGTGCCGGTGGTGGTGGCCACCCGCTTGCCCCGCAGGTCGGCGATCGAGCTGATCCCGCTGCCGGGGGCGGCCCAGATCTGCTGGATGTTGGCCTCCAGGTTGTTGAGCAGGAAGACCTTGCCCTGACCGCGGGCGGGGAAGTTGGCGATCACGGCACCCATCACGCCGACGTCGATGCTCCCGCCGGTCAGGGCGTTGGACAGCGAGATGCCGGTCTGGAAGGGGATCGTCTCGACCTCGAGGCCCTGCTCGGTGAAGTAGCCGCGTTCCTTGGCCAGCAGAAGGTGCATGCCCGGTGCGGGGCCCGCGATGTAGCCGACCTTGACGGTCCGGGTGTCCCCGGCGGCGTCGTCGTCGGAGCCGCAGGCGGCGACGGTGAGGGCGAGGACGAGGCCGGTCACCGCGGCGAGGATTCGTCTGGTCATGCTGTCTGTCCTTCGGGGGTGGGGTGGCCGCCGCGCAGCATCGCCTCGATGCGCCGGCGGAGCTCGATGAATTCGGGGGTGGTCTTCAGCTCGTGGTGGCGGGGGCCCCGCCAGGGCACCGGCACGATCTCCTGCACCCGGGCGGGTCGGGCGGACATCACCACGACCCGGTCGGCGAGGAAGATCGCCTCTTCCACCTGGTGGGTGACGAACAGGACGGTCCGGCGCTCCTTCTGGTTGATCTCCAGGAGCGCTTCCTGCATGGTCTCGCGGGTCTGCGCGTCCAGCGCCGCGAAGGGCTCGTCCATGAGCAGGATCTCCGGGTCCACCGCGTAGGCCCGGGCGAGGGCGACGCGTTGGCGCATGCCGCCGGAGAGGGTCTTGGGGAGGGCGTCGGCGAAGGCGGTCAGGCCCATCAGGTCCAGGTACCGGTCGGCGATCCGCCGGCGCTCGGCGGCGGGCCGGCGCCGGGCTCGCAGCCGCATCCCGAACTCGATGTTGCGACGCACGGTCAGCCACGGGAAGATCGCGTACTCCTGGAAGACCACGCACCGTGACGGACCCGGCCCGGTGACCGGTGTGCCGTTGACGAGGATCTGCCCGACGTCCGGGTCGACGAACCCGGCCACGGTGTTGAGCAGGGTGGTCTTGCCCGATCCGCTGGGGCCGACGACGGCCACGAACTCCCCTTCGGGCACGTCGAAGGCGACGTCGTCGAGCACGGTCACCGCGGCCGTGCCCCGTCCGAACCGCTTGCCGACCCCGTCGAGGGTCAGTCCGCCGGTGTTGACCGCTGTCGTCATCGGTTGCCCCTGTCCTGCCAGGTGACCAGCCGGGCGGAGAGCAGACGCAGGACGGCGTCCATCACCAGCGCGCAGAAGCCGATCAGGATGATCCCGGCGTAGACCCGGGGGATGTCGAGGAAGTTGCCGGCGTTCTGGATCACCGCGCCGAGACCGTCCTGGGCGGCGACCAGTTCGGCGGCGACCAGGGACGCCCAGCCGATGCCGAGGGAGACCCGGGCCGCGGTGAGGATGTGCGGCACGGAGAAGGGCAGCACCACCCGGGCCAGGACCTCCAGGCGGGTCGCGCCGAGGGTCTGGGCGGCGCGCACGTACTTGTCCTCGATGCCGGCGACGCCCTCGAAGACGATGACCACGGTGGCGAAGAAGGCGGCGTACATCAGGATGATGCCCCGGGCCAGTTCCCCGATACCGAAGTAGACGATCACCAGCGGGACCAGGGCGATCGGGGGGAGCGCCCGGAAGAAGTTGACCAGCGGGTTCAGCGCCGCGCGGACGGTGGGGAACCAGCCGAGCAGGAAACCCACCGGTACGGCGGCGGCGATGCCGACCGAGACCCAGAGGACCACCCGGCGGCTGCTGATCAGCACGTCGGTGGCGAGTCCGTTGCCCAGGCCGGTCCAGATGACCTCGAACACCTCGAACGGGGTAGGCAGCAGGCCGTTGCCGACGATCTCGGCCATGGCGGTGAGCTGCCAGACCAGGATGAGCCCGCAGAAGCCGGACAGGCCGAGGAGCGCGCCGCGCAGCCGGTGCAGGACACGACGGGCCGCCCGGCGTGGTGGTGGTGCGGCCCCGGCACCCGCCGGGGCGGCCGGAGGTCCGGTGTCCGGCCGCTGCCGGCCGGACGCGAAGACGACATCGGGCATGTTCTCTCCTGAGTCACCAGCGGGGAAGGGAACGCGGCAGGACGGCCTCAGAGGGGGCCGGTGCCGTCGGTGAGCTGTAGGGCGGCCAGGTCGTGGGCGAGGCCCCGGGTGGCCGGGTACGCGGCCCGGTAGATGCGGTACAGCTCCTGGTAGGTGTGGGCGTGCTCGGCGCGGGGGGTGATGACGGTCCCGGTCCGGGCCCAGGTCGTGTCCGGGTCGACGACCCCGATCGCCTCGCCGGCGAGGCGGGCGTCTCCGTAGCAGGCGCCGATGGTCTGCTGCGGCAGCTCCTGCGGCTGGCCGGTGATGTCCGAGACGATCTGGGTCCAGAGCCCGCCCCGTACCCCGCCGCCGACCGCGACCAGGCGGCGGGGTACGGCCCCGGCCTCGGCGAAGGTGTCGAGGTGGTGCCGGACGGCGTACCCGGTCGCCTCCAGGGCCGAGCGGTAGAGGTGTCCCCGGTCGTGTCGCAGGGTGAGGCCGAGCAGGAGACCCCGGGCGTCGGGATCGAACAGGGGGGTGCGTTCTCCCGCGAAGTAGGGGAGCGTGACCAGGCCGTCGGCTCCGGCCGGGACGGCGGCTGCCTCCGCCGAGAGCCGGTCGAACCCCTGCTCGCCGGTGATCCGCCGCCACCAGTCGGTGACCGCGCCCGAGGTGGCCGTGCCCCCGGCCAGGCTGGTGCTGCCCGGGGTGACCCCCCGGGTGGCCCAGAGCCGGGCGTCGGTGACCGGTCGGTCGAGCATCTGGACGAGGAACATCGTGGTGCCGTACATGAGCATGGTGTCGCCGGGCGCGCGGACCCCGACGCTGAGGGCCTCGGCCCAGGCGTCGACGGTGCCCGCCGCGACGGGGGTGCCCACCGGGATGCCGGTCTCGGCGTGGGCCCGGGCGTCGACGGTGCCGACCGTCTCGCCGGGCCAGACCAGCCGGGGCAGCGGGAGCCCGGGTGCCACCAGGTCGCACCACGGCTCGTACCACCGGCCGGCGGTGAGGTCGTACAGCGGCTGGCACTGGCTCGCGGAGTGGTGGTCGAGGACGTACTCGCCGGTGAGCCGGGCCACGGCGAGGGAACTGGCCATCAGGAACCGCCGGGTGCGGCCCCAGACCTCGGGTTCGTGCCGGCGCAGCCACGACAGTTTGGGGCCGGCGGCCTGGCTGGTCAGCAGTGACCCGCCGCGGTGCAGGACGGCTTCGGCGCCGAGGCGGTCGGTCAGGTCCCGGGCCTCGGCGACCGCCCGGGTGTCCACTCCGTAGAGGATCGCCGGACGCAGCGGCCGGTACCGCTCGTCGGTGGGTAGGACGCACGGCCCGATTCCGCTGACGCAGACCGCCGCCGGTCGTTCGGGTCGTTCGGCGAGCAGGCGGCGGGACAGCTCGACCACCGAGCCCCACCAGTCCCGCTCGGGGTCGTGCTCGACCCAGCCGGGGCGGGGGAGGGTGGGGCGGTGGGACCGGGTGGCGGTGGCGAGCACGGTGCCGTCGGGACGGGTCAGGACGGCCTTGGCTCCCGACGTACCGATGTCGATGCCGAGCAGGGCCTCCGCCATCCCACGGTCTCCCACCTGCGCCGACAGGTTTCAGCGCTGTTAAGTCCGATCAATTGAGCGGTAAGATATGACCAATGTCGAAAGGCTGTCAAGGGTGGAGATGCCCTGCTCAGGGCGGCCTCGTTGCGAGGCGGAGGAAAGGTCTATAAGGTATGACCAATCCGATGGAGGGGCTTATGGCGACTGCGGTGGAGGCGGAAGGCCGGCGTAGCCGGGTGGACGAGGCGGAGGCGACGCTGCGGGGACTGATCACCGAGTACCAGCGCACCGGCATCACCCGGCTGCCGCCCGAGCAGCGACTCTGCGAGCTGGTCGGCGCCTCCCGGACCACCCTGCGGGACGCATTGAGCCGACTGGAGGCGGCCGGCGAGATCGTCCGCCGTCGCCGGGTGGGCACCCTGATCACCGCCCCCACCCGGGCCGCCCACGCCGGTTCACTGGCCTACCCGGTGGACCTGATCCTCTCCCTGTCCGACTTCCTCGCCGAAGCCGGAGCCGACTTCGCCGTCCGCGCGGTCACCATCATCCGCGAGACCGCCGACGCCGACGACATCGCCCGGCTCGGCGTGGACCACGACGCCGCCGTGTACCGCGCCGTCCGGCTGTACGAGGTCGAGGGCCGGGCCGCCGCCCGGCTGGAGCACCGCCTGCCCGCCTCCATCGGTGGCCACCAGGTGCGCATCAACGCCCTGACCGACGGGATCACCACATTCCTCCGCGAGACCGAGGACATCCGGCTGATCCGCAGCGACCACACCATCACCGCCGAGGCGGCCGGGGAGGCGCTCGCCGCCGAACTGGAGGTCCCGCCCGGCGCGCCGCTGCTGGTCATCGACTGCCAGCTCTACGCGACCGGGTCCCATGCCGTCGCGACCGGCCGCCTGGTCTTCCGGCCCGACGTCCTCTGCCTGACGGCCTCGGCCGATCCGGCGCTCTCCGCGAGTCGCCGGGCGGGCACCTTCGGGCTCACCGCGCTGACGGGGGGCCGTCCCGCCGGGGACGGCGCCGGTGGCGGCGTCCCCGGCCGCCGGGAACCCGTCCACAGCTGACGGCGGGCGCGGCCGGAGACCGGGGTCCCGGGCTGTGGTCGGCGACGCGGCGACAGTTCTCGGTGGCACGGGCTGCGGGGCCGCGTGCGGCACGGGCCGTCGGTGGACGACCTGTACCCCGAGCCCGCCGGTGAATCGCGGGATCTGAGCAGCACCCCAACCAGCGAAAATGGATCATGAACCCCTGTTGCGGACCCTCCACGAGCCAGCTCCGGTTTCCCCCCACCGCCGACGTGGGGGAGCCGGCGGACCCGACGACCGCGCTGCCCTTCGCGGTGCCGGCACGCGACCGGCGGGAGACCGCCCGCCGCATGATCGCCATCCCCGGCGGGCCGTTCCGGATGGGCGGCGACGACCCCGACCAGTTCCCCTCGGACGGGGAAGGCCCGGTCCGTACCGTCACCCTCTCGCCCTATCTGATCGACGCCACCGCCGTCACCACCGCCCAGTACGCCACCTTCGTCAAGGCCACCGGCTACGTGACCGACGCCGAGCGCTTCGGCTGGTCGTTCGTGTTCCACCTGCTGCTCACCGCCGAAGCGGAGCGGCACGTGCTGGACGGTACGATCCCCGGCGCCCCCTGGTGGCGGGCCGTCCGCGGCGCCGACTGGCGGCACCCCGACGGTCCGGGCTCCGACCTCACCAGCCGGCAGAACCACCCGGTCACCCACGTCTCCTGGAACGACGCCACCGCCTACGCCACCTGGATCGGCAAGCGGCTCCCCACCGAGGCCGAGTGGGAGAACGCCGCCCGTGGCGGCCTCGACCAGGCGACCTACCCCTGGGGGAACGAGCTCACCCCTCGGGGGCAGCACCGGTGCAACATCTGGCAGGGAACCTTCCCCACCCACAACACCCGCGAGGACGGCCACGTCGGCCCCGCCCCCGTCAAGTCCTACCGGCCCAACGGCTACGGCCTGTACAACACCAGCGGCAACGTCTGGGAGTGGTGCGCGGACTGGTGGAGCACCACCTGGCACGCCGAGGACCGCCCCGACACCCGTACCGACCCCCGGGGCCCCGCCACCGGCCAGGCCCGGGTGGTGCGCGGCGGCAGCTACCTCTGCCACGAGTCGTACTGCAACCGCTACCGGGTCGCCGCCCGCACCTCCAACACCCCCGACAGCAGCACCGGCCACACCGGCTTCCGCTGCGCGCTGGACGCCGAGCCGCCCCGCGGCTGCCCCACCTCGCCGCGTCGGTGACCAACCTGGCGGCCGCACTGGGCGAGTTGGGTCGGTTGGTGGAGGCGTGGAGGGTGAGCCGGGAGGCTGTCGACCTCTACCGGGAGTTGGCCGCCGGCAACCAGGATGCCTACCTGCCCAGCCTTGCCATGTCGCTGTGCAACGTCGGTGCCGTGGCGATCCTGGTCGACGAACCCTCCGAGCCGGCCCTCGCCGCCACCGTCGAAGGCACAGCCCTGCTCCGCGGCCTCGCCGCCGCCGAGCCAGGTGCCTTCACCGGAAGCCTCCACGTCGCGACGGCCACCCTCACTCAGCTCCAGGCGATGCTCGACGGTCAACCACCCGGAGACGAGACCGAAGCGGCGGAAGGGCCGGACACTCCCACCGGCACGTGATCACGAACCCGGCTTCACGTGTTTCCGAGCGCGTCACCCGACGACGATGGTGGTCTGACCTACGCCACCAACTCCTCGCTGAGGGCCCATAGACGCGCGGCGGCGTCGGGGTCGCGGGCCAGGGAGCTCGGCTCGGTCTGCGTGCCGCGGACGAAGTAGCCTCCGGTGACCTCGGCTGCCTCGGGGGCGGTGGCCAGGTGGACCGGGGTGGCGGCGCCGGTCTGGACGGTACCCATGAAGGGTTTGGCGGCTGCGACGAGCAGTTTGGTGAGGCCGTGGGCCTCGCGGCCCAACTGGGTGCGGATGAGGCCCGGGTGCAGGCAGTTGGCGACCACACCGGTGCCGGTCAGGCGTTTGGCCAACTCGACGGTGAACAGGATGTTCGCCAGTTTCGACAGCGGGTAGCTCGGCTCGCCACGGGCCAGGTCGCCCCACGGGATGTGCGTGACCGAACGATGCGCGTGCGACGACACGGTGATCACGCGGGCCGGCGCGCTGTCCACCAGCCGTTCGCGCAGCAGGCTGGTCAGCAGGAACGGCGCCAGGTGGTTGACGGCGAACATGGTCTCGTAGCCGTCAACCGTGAGCTGCCGCTTGAGCATGATCACGCCGGCGTTGTTGTCGAGCACGTCGAGCCGCTGGTACTTCCCCAGTACCTCGGCGGCCAGTCGGCGCACGTCGGCCAGGCTCGACATGTCGGCTGTCAGGAGGTCCACCTCGGCCTGGGGTGCCCGGTGCCGGATCGCCGTAACGGCCGCTCGCCCCCGCTCGGCGTCGCGCCCGACGACGACCACGGTGGCCCCCAGTTCGGCCAGCCGGGCCGCCGTCTCCCGGCCGATCCCGCTGGTCCCGCCGGTCACCAGGCACACCTTGCCGGACATCGTGGTCATCGACCCTCCCGGATGCACTCGCCGCAGCACCATTCTCTCCAGGCGACGCCTCGGGTACCAGGTGTGGCTCGACGCCGCCAGCAGACGCGCCCGGTCCGCCCCGTTCTCCCGGCGATCCTCGATGCCGCCGTCAGGTCAGCCTGGATGTCGTGACCCGCTGTGACGAGGTGGGGGGCCGGGGGGCTTACGGTGCAGTGGGACCAGACGAGCGACGTGGCCGGGCTCACGACCAAGCTCCGCAACGCCGGCGTACCCACGGAGGTACGCACCGGCCTGTCCGCCCGCTTCGTGCTCCTCCCACGGATCGGGGCCGGTGTCCAGGAACCGGATCGCATGCTGACCCGACCACTCTTTGACGACCATTCCGGAAGGAGCCGAGGCTCATGGACGTAGATGGTGGGCGGCGCGCGGTCCTGCGAGCAGCCGTTGCCGGCGGAGTGGGCACAGGGCTGGCCGCGGCAGGCCTGGCTCCGCCGGCCGCTGCGGCGCCCGGCGGAGCCGCGTCCGGCGGTCGCGGGCCGCGCATCGCGATTCTGCTCTACGACGGTCTCACGGCGCTGGATGCCGTCGGACCGTACGAGGTGTTGTGCCGGGTGCCAGACGCGTCGGTGGTCACGGTGGCGAAGCGGGCCGGGACCGTACGTACGGATACCGGCGTGTTGGGGTTGGTCGCGGACCGGGCGCTGCACCAGGTACGGCACGCGGACGTGCTGCTGGTGCCCGGCGGGGGCGACCGGGGTGTCATCGCCGCGATGGAGGATGCCGAGACGGTGAACTGGGTGCGCCGCCTGCACCAGCGCACGACCTGGACCACCTCGGTGTGCACGGGCGCCCTGATCCTGGGCGCGGCCGGCTTGTTGCACAGGGTGCCGGCTACGACGTACTGGGCATCGCGCTCCTATCTGGAGTCGACCTTCGGTGCGATCTACACCCCGGGCCGGTTCGTGGAATCCGGCAAGATCATCACCGCTGCCGGGGTGTCCGCAGGCATCGACATGGCCCTGCAGTTGGCTGCGAAGCTGACCGACGACCGGGTCGCGCAGGCGTTGCAGCTCGCGGTGGAATACGACCCAGACCCGCCGTTCGACACTGGCAGCCCCGAGAAGGCCGGGCCACAGTTGCAGCAGTTGGCGCTGGAGTTGCTGGAGGCCGCAGCCCGATAGCCCGCCCACGACATGAAGTCGTTGCCGCAGGTGGGCTAGGGCGTGTGTCGAAGTCGGTGGTGGCGCCTGAAATGGTGTGACCGTTCGGCGTG
>NZ_LRQV01000103.1 GCF_001567585.1 Micromonospora rosaria | reverse complement strand
GTTCGCGTCCGAGGCACCGGGGGCGTGCGCCCCGGCCAGCGGCGGCAGGCCCAGCTCCCGGCCGGCGAGCCGGGCGAGCTCCAGCAACGGCAGCGCGACCGACTCCTGGAGGGGGTACCGGTTGATGCCGCCCCCCACCACCAGCGCCGCCTCGGGCAGCCAGGGCGTCATCGCGTGGATCATCCGGTCGACCCGGTCCAGCTCCTCCCGGGTCCAGGCGCGCACGTCCACGCAGAAGGTCGCCGACTCGGGTACCTGGTTGCTGATGCTGCCGGCGCTGAGCACGGTGGGGGTGACGCTGGTCCCCTCGGTGGCCAGCGCCCGTACGGCGAGGACCTGGTGGGCCAGCTCCACCGCCGCGTTCACGCCCCGGTGCGGCTCGACGCCCGCGTGCGCGGCCCGCCCCTGGACCGTGATGCGGTACATCGACCCGCCCTTGCGGGCGACCTTGAGGGCGCCGTCCTCCGTCGACGGCTCGGCGACCAGCACCGCCCGGGAGCGGAGGGCCTGCTGCTCGATCAGCGGCCGGGAGGTCGGCGACCCGCTCTCCTCGTCGCAGGTCAGCAGCACCCCCACCCGGGAGGTGTCCGGCAGCAGGGACAGGGCGGTGACCATCTGGACGATGCCGGACTTCATGTCGCAGACGCCCGGCCCGGTGGCGATCCCGTCGGCCACGGCGAACGGCCAGTCCGCGATGGTCCCCTCCGGCCACACCGTGTCGTAGTGCCCGAGCAGCAGCACCCGTTGGTCCTCGGCCGGCCACAGCAGGTGCGGCAGCCCGTCGTGCAGGACCCGGACGGCGGGTCGGCCCAGCACCGGGCTGATCCAGCTCTCCAGCAGGTCCGCGCAGTCGTGCAGGCGACGGACCGCGCCGGGGGGCGACTCCTGGTGCACGAGCTGACGTAGACGATCCACCATGGTCCCGGCCTGTGCCCGGGACCGCTGCCCAAGTTCCGCTATGTCGACCATGGCGCCGATCGTGGCAAGCCTTCCCGACCTGCGGCAATACGCATCCGTGCCCTGCTGGTCGCCCTCCGTGTCGGCGCTGGTGGGCGGTGCGGAAACGGCACGTTCGGAGAGATCGTGGGTGCGGCGCGACTGGGCACGGAGGAAGAAGCGCCCAGGTCGGTGGGTCCGGCATCATCCGCACAGGACCGCGTCGCCGCCCGGCCGTGGCCGAACCCGTCGAGGAGACTCCGTGGCACACATCGATCTGGGTCTGGACGAAACGCAGTACCCCGGGATCACCGGCCTGATGCGCTTCCGGCCGGAGACGGCGGCGCCGCTCAACGCCCTGGCCGAGGCGCTGCTGCACGCTCCGCACCCGAGTCTCACCGCCGGCGAGCGGGAGCTGATCGCCGCGTACGTCTCCGGGCTCAACGAGTGCACCTTCTGCTGCGAGTCGCACTCGGCGTTCGCCGCCGAGCAGCTCGACGGCGGGATGCCCCTGGTGCGCCAGGTCCGCCAGGACCCGGCGACGGCGGAGGTGTCGGCGAAGCTGCAGGCCCTGCTGCACATCGCCGGGGCGGTGCAGAAGACCGGCCGGGCGGTGACCCCGAAGCTGGTCGAGGCGGCCCGCTCCGAGGGCGCGACGGAGCTGGAGATCCACGACACGGTCCTCATCGCGGCGGCCTTCTGCATGTACAACCGGTACGTCGACGGGCTCGGCACCCAGCTCCCCGAGGACCCGACGGCCTTCGAGCAGCGGGCCCGGCAGATCAAGGCAAACGGGTACGTCGGCTGACCGGACGCCGGCCGGGCCGGTGGGACGCCGCCCACCGGCCGTCGGCGGTCACCGCGCGTTGTACCACATGGTCGGGAACCAGCCGTGGCCGAACATGGCCGGCAGCCGGACGTCCCAGTAGACGACCATGAAGACGCCCAGGGCGATCAGCAGTGCTCCGGTCACCGCGGCGGTGCGGGCCGGACTGCCGGCGAGCCAGGACACGAACCGGCCCTTGGTGAGGACGATGAGCAGGGCGAACAGCGCGGCGACGATGACGATGTTGCCCAGCGACTGGAGGACGAAGGCACCGGCCCCGTACAGCGGGTTGCCGGTCTCCACCGCCCAGTGGAACAGCTTGTTGAACAGCGGGTACGGCCGGCCGATGAGGAAGCCGCCGACCAGCGCCCCGAGCACCACCACCCGGGCGGCGGGCCGGTGCGCGAACGGGTCCGGCACGATGTCCAGCGAGGCCAGGCCGAGGTAGACGAAGGCCAGCCCGATCACGCCGAAGACGACCATCGACTGGATCAGGCGGACCGGCATCCCGGCGACGACCTCGGTGGACAACTGGGGCAGCCGGTCACCGAGCAGTACCCCGACGAAGCCGTAGGTGGCCGAGACCGCGACCATCCCCACGGTGAGCCAGCCCACCGGCCGCAGCAGGACGCGCAGCCCGGTCCGGGTGGCGCCCTCCTGACCGGCCTGGCTCATCGGGCCGACGGCGGCGGCCATGGCGATGTTGCAGGCCGTGAAGGTGCCGGCCAGGCCGGACACGAAGGCGAACACCATGCCCGCGACGGCGCCACCGATGGCGGTGGCCTTCGCGTCGTGGCCCAGCAGGGCGTTGGCGAGGTTGTCACCGATCACGTGGTCCACGAACTCGTACGACCACAGCACCGCGAGCAGGATCCCTGCCACGACGCCGCCCAGGACGATCTTCCCGCGCCCGGTCGGGTGGGCCCGCGCGGGTACCTGGACCGCGCCACCCCTTCCAGTGAGTGTCATGGATGGAGTGTGGGGGCGGGCCGGCGTTCTGGCTTCTTCCTGGTTGCCGAGTTTCCCGGCCGCGCCGCTGTCGCGCCGCCGGAGCCGTCCCACCACGGGCGGGACCGCGCAGAACGGCAACCTGGAACAGCGACGACGGCCCGGTCTCGTCCATCGTGGAGTCATGTCGGTCACCCCGCAGCAGTGGCACCGTCTCCGTACCTCCGTGCCCGCCGTCCTGGACCGGCTGGCGGATCTCGTCGCCGACGCCCCGCCGGAGCGTCCCGCGACCGCGCACTGGAGCATCGCCGACACCGTGGCCCACCTGTCCGCCGTCGCCTCGATCGGGGTGTCCATGCTCCGGGCGGCCCCGCCGGACCTGCCCGTGCCCGGCCTGCTGGAGCTGCGCCGCCGCACCACCATCGACACCATCTCGGTGATGAACGCCGAGGTGTTGCGGCACTACCCGGAGCGGCGGCTGCCGGTGCTCGTCGACCGGCTGCGGGCCGAGGTCGCGCAGATGCTGCGGGCGGCCGAGGAGGTCGGCCCCCACCACGAGGTGTCCTGGCTGGGCGGGGCCCGGCTGCCCGTCCCCGGGCTGCTGGCCCACCTGCTCAACGAGCTGAACCTCCACTCCTGGGACGTCGCCCGGGCGATGCGGGTGCCCTGGGTGATCGACCCGGCCGACGCCGCGCTCTTCGTCGACCTGTTCCTGGTCGGGATGACCCGGCACGGGCACGGCAACCTGCTGGACCGCCCCGGGCCCGTCCGTCCCGGCCGGATCGCGGTGACCTTCCAGCACCGGTACGGCCCGGCGGCGACCCTGGCCCTGGTCTCGGGCCGGGTGACCGTGGAGCCGGTGGACCCGCGCCCCGACGTCCGGCTCACCTTCGACCCGGCGACCTTCACCCTGATGCTGTTCGGCCGGGTGGGCCGGATCCGGGCGGTGCTCACCCGCCGGTTGTCGGTGGGTGGCCGCCGGCCGTGGCTGCTGCCCGTCTTCCTCCGGACGATGCGCCCGCCGTCCTGACCGCCCCGGGTGGGCGCGGCACCTGCCCCGGGTCCGCCCGGACCCGGGGCCACCGCCCGCTGCCCCCGCTGCGGCATCGACGGCGGTCGGTGGTACCGGCCGCCGGCACCTGCCGCAATACGGAAGAAGTGTGGCGCGGACGCCGGTGCGACCGTGGGGTGAGCCCGGTCCACGGACCGGAGACCTTCAAGGAGGAAATCGTGACGATCACTGAGGTCCCCACCCGCGAGGAGATCCTCCGCCGGGTCGCGAAGGCCGAGCCGGTGCTCCGCGAGCACGTGCCGTGGTCCGAGGAGAACCGCCGGCTGCACGAGGCGGTCGTCGAGGCGATGGCCGAGGCGGGCATCTTCCGGATGCGGGTGCCCAAGCGCTACGGCGGGTACGAGTGCGACGGCTCCACCCTGGTCGAGGTCGGCGCGGCGCTGGGCCGGATCGACGCCTCGGTGGCCTGGGTGGCGATGGTGAACTGGATCCCCACGTACCTGGTCTGCATGTTCCCCGACTCGGTGCAGGACGAGGTCTTCGCCACCCCCGACGTCCGGGTCTGCGGCACCAACGCCCCGAAGGGGACCATGGTGCCGGTCGAGGGCGGGTACCTCCTGAACGGCCGGTGGCCCTTCGTCAGCGGCGCGCACCACGCGCACTGGATGGAGGCGGCGGCGGTGATCCTGCGCGACGGCGCCGAGCCCGAGCCGGTGATGACCATGGTCCCGATGTCGGACATGCAACTCGTCGACGACTGGAACACCACGGGCCTGCGGGGCACCGGCAGCATCACCACCGTGGCCACGGACGTCTTCCTGCCGGCCGAGCGGGTCATCCCGCTGGGCGCCGCGCTCGGCCCGCAGACCCTGTCGGAGACCAACCGGGACATCCCGATCTACTCCACCCCGGCCACCCTGGTCGCCGCCGTCTCCGGGGTCGGGCTGCTGGCCGGGCTGGCCCAGGCGGCCTGGGACACCTTCTTCGACCGGCTCCCGGACCGGAAGATCATCTACACCGACTACCCGAGCCAGGCCGAGGCTCCGCTGACCCACCTGCGGGTCGGGGCCGCCGCGCACAAGATCGACCAGGCGATGTTCCACGCCCGGCGGATCGGCGAGGTCGTCGACCACAAGGCCTTCAGCGGGGAGGCCTGGACGGTGGAGGAGCGGGTGCGGGTCCGCGCCGACCAGGGCGAGGCCGCCCGGCTGGCCCGGGAGGTCGTCGACACCTTCCAGATGGCCAGTGGCGGCACCTCGATCTACAGTGACGTGCCGATCCAGCGGATCGCCCGGGACGTGACCTCCGCCGCCCTGCACGGGCTGATCGTCCCCGACGTCAACACCGAGCTGTACGGGCGGGTGCTCTGCGGGCTGGAGCCGAACACCCTCTACATGTGACCCCGGCCTGCTGTCCGGAGCCCTCCCGCCGTCGCCCCGGTGGGAGGGCTCCGTCGCGTCCGGGCCGTGTTCAGGCCGGCTCGGGGGCCCGGGCGGTCGCCGCGACGCGCCCGGGTTCGGGCGTGGGCTCGGGGACGCGCGCCGGGTCGGGGACGCCCTCCTGCTTCCAGATCGTCGACATCTCCTCGAACGCGTGCTCCATGATCTGCACCATGGCCCGACGGGCGCTCTCCCCGTCGCCGCGCTGGATCGAGGTGGCGACGTCGGCGTGCAACTGGAGCGCCTGCTCGCTGGGGTAGTGCGGCATCAGGTGGTAGTGGTGGCGGCCGATGAGGACCTCGGCGACCAGGTTCTGGAGCTTGACGAACATCTCGTTGCCGGAGGCCCGTAACACCCGTTGGTGGAACTCTATGTCGAGGGCGAGGAAGCGCTCCTCGTCACCGGCCTTGCCGGCGGCCCACAGCTTGGCGGCGAGGCCGACCAGGTCGCTGGCCTGGTCGTGGTCGACGCGCTGCGCGGCGAGCAGGGCGGCGTGCGGCTCGACGGCGGTCCGCAGCTCGGTGATCGAGCGGATCTGGGGGATGCGGCCGGCGGAGGCGAGCCGCCAGCGGATCACCTGGGGATCGAGGACGTTCCAGTGCTCGGCGGCCCGGATCATGACACCGACGCGCCGGCGGGTCTCGATGAAGCCCATCGACGCGAGCACCCGTAGCACCTCGCGGACCACCGAGCGGGAGACGCCGTACCGGTCGACCAGGTCGTCGATGTTGAGCACGGCCCCGGGGGCCAGGTCACCGCCGCAGATGGCGGTGCCCAGGTGGTCGAGGACCCGTCCGTGCAGCCCGGCCTCGGCAGGGGCGGTTTGGGTGGTTGTCACCCCTGGTGAGGAGAGCTTCACGGCTCAGATCGTATCAGTTAGGTCTACCCCTTGTTTAAATCTGCTTTTTCGGCCTAGCATCCCCACGTTAAGCGGATGTAACAGGCCGAGGTCGCGCCGATCCCCCGGGGTGGCGGCTAGGACAGAAGGAGAGACGGACGTGGGACGTCGATCGATAATTGGTACATCTCTGGCGGTGACCGCCGCGCTGGCCCTGTCGGCCTGCGGTGGCGGCGGTAGTGGCAGCGGCGACTCGAACACGGTCCGGGTGACGCTGGTGAACCACGTCTGGACCGAGAACATCCGGGCCGCGCTGCCCGAGTTCGAGCAGGCGACCGGCCTCAAGGTCGACGTCACCCAGCTCGGCGAGGACCAGCTCTCGGACCAGTACAACGTCAAGCTCAACGCCGGCTCCAGCGACATCGACGTGATGATGTACCGCCCCCTCCAGGAGGGGCGCCTGTTCGCCAAGAACCGGTACCTGGCCGACCTGACCGAGCGGGCCAAGGGCAGCGGCGAGTTCGACCTCGCCGACTTCCAGCAGGCCCCGGTCGGCGCCACCACGTACGAGGACAAGCTGGTCGGCGTCCCGATCATCACCGAGCAGCAGGTCCTGTACTACCGCAAGGACCTGCTGGAGAAGTCCGGCTTCAGCGCCCCGCCGGCCACGCTCGACGAGCTGAAGACCCAGGCGGCGAAGATCGAGGCGGACAACTCCGGCGTGGCCGGCTTCGTGGCCCGGACCGGCAAGGCCGCCGCGGTCACCCAGTTCTCCAGCTTCCTGTACAGCTTCGGCGGCGACTTCGTCGACGGGTCGGGCAAGTCCGCCGTCAACAGCGACGCCGCCAAGCAGGCGTACGAGTACTACGGCGGGCTGCTGCGCGACCACGGGCCGAACAACGTCAGCACGGACATGAGCTGGTCCGAGGCGATGGCGATTTTCACCCAGGGCCAGGCCGCCTTCTACCCGGAGGCCAACTCGCTCTACAAGAACGCCACCGACCCGGCCAAGTCGAAGGTCTCCGAGAACGTCGGCTTCGCGCCGTTCCCGGCCGGCCCGGCCGGCTCCAAGCCGTACAACATCCCCTCGTGGGGTCTGGCCGTCAACGAGTCCTCCGGCAACAAGGACAACGCCTGGAAGTTCATCGAGTGGGCGGCCGGCAAGGAGCAGACGCTGGCGCAGCAGAAGGCCGGCGTCCCCGGCGCCCGTACCTCGGTGTGGGAGAACCCCGAGGGCATCTCGACGTACCCGAAGGACATGGCCGACGCGATCACCGTGAGCCTGGCCAACGGCGTGGGTCACGACCGGCCGCTGGTCGAGCGGGTGGCCCAGGCCCGGGAGATCGTCGGGCAGCCGATCGTCGACGCGATCACCGGTAGGGACGCCGCCGCTGCGGCGGACACCGCCCACGAAGCGTTCCAGAAGTTCCTGGACGACGAGGCCCGCTAAGTCCGTACGCGGGGGTGGTGGGGCCTCGCCCCGCCACCCCCGCCCGGCCTCCCCGACGGAGAATCCATGTCAGCAGTGACCACCCCCAGCAAGGCGCCGCGCAGCGCCAACGTCATGCCCGAGACGCCCGGCTGGGCGCGCTGGGCGAACGACCATCGCAAGTGGCTCTTCGCGGCCCCGGCCATGGCCTTCGTCATCGCGCTGATCATCTTCCCGCTCGCCTGGACGCTGTACCTCAGCCTGACCGACTCGCGAGGGTCGGTCCGGGCCGAGTCGAACTTCATCGGCCTCCAGAACTACTTCGACGTGCTGGCCGACACCGACCGGTTCTGGCCGGCCGTGGGCCGGACCGCGGCCTTCACCGGTGTGGCGTTGCTCTTCGAGGTCGTCCTCGGCATGGCGATCGCCCTGCTGCTCTGGCGGCCGTTCAAGGGTGAGAAGTGGGTCCGGGTCGCGATCCTCCTGCCGCTGGTCGCCACCCCGGTCGCCGTCGGCATGATGTGGCGGCTCATCTTCGACCCCAACATCGGCATGGCCAACCAGATCCTCGGGTGGGTCGGCATCGGCCCCCAGCCCTGGCTGGCCGGCCAGAGCAGCGCGCTGCCGACCACGATCTTCATCGACATCTGGCAGTGGACGCCGATGGTGGTGCTGATCCTGCTCGCCGGGCTCACCTCGCTCTCCGACGAGCCGCAGGAGGCGGCGATGATCGACGGAGCCAGCGCCTGGCAGCGCTTCCGGCACGTCACGCTGCCGCTGCTGATGCCCACCGTGATCGTCGCGGTCCTGCTGCGCGGCATCGACGCGCTGAAGACCTTCGACATCCTCTACGCCACCAAGGGCCGCGGCGGCGGTTCCTTCAACGAGGTGGAGACCCTCAACGTGTACGCCTACGGCCTCAGCTTCGACTACAACGAGTACGGCCGCTCGTCGACGGTGCTGATCCTGTTCTTCCTGATCATCATCGGCGTGATGTGGGCCCTCACCGCCCGGCGCAAGAAGGAGGCGGCTCGTCGATGAAGAAGCGCACCGGATACACGATCTTCCGGGTGGTGGCCCTCGTCCTCGTGGTGCTCTCCCTGGTGGCGCCGCTGCTCTGGATGGTCGCCGCCTCCTTCAAGACCAACGTCGACATCTACGACTCCAGCAAGGCGCTGGTCTTCACGCCCACCCTGGGCAACTACGACACCGTCTTCCAGCAGGCGAACTACCTCCAGTTCGTGTTCAACAGCCTCTGGGTGGCCTTCGCGGCGACCGTGCTGTCCCTGCTGCTCGGCGTCCCGGCGGCGTACTCGATGAGCCGGTTCAACATGAAGAAGTCGGCCCTGGTGGTGCTGATGGCCCGGGTCATCCCCGGCGTCTCGCTGCTGGTGCCGTGGTACTACGTCTTCTCGAACCTGCAGATGGTCGGCGGCTTCGGCGTGCTGATCCTGAGCCACATGTTCGTCTCGCTGCCGCTGATCGTCTACATCATGATGGGCTACTTCGACGGCCTGCCGGAGGAGTTGGAGGAGGCGGCGCTGGTCGACGGCCTCACCCACATCGGCGCGTTCCGCCGGATCACCCTGCCGCTCTCCGTGCCGGGCATCGCCACCGCCGGCATCCTGTCCTTTATCTTCTCCTGGAACAACTTCATGTTCGCCCTGGTGCTCTCCGGCGCGAACACCAAGACCCTGCCGGTGGCGATCTTCGACTTCGTCGGGTACGCCAGCATCGACTGGGGCGGTCTGATGGCGGCGACCACGGTGGTCACCCTGCCCATCATGATCATCGCGTTGTTCGTGCAGAAGTACATCGTCTCCGGCCTCACCGCCGGTGCGACGAAGGGCTGAGGCGACCATGACGACCATTGCCCGTGTCGAGACCTTCCTCGTCGCACCCCGCTGGCTGTTCGTGCGGGTGGAGACCGAATCCGGCATCGTCGGCTGGGGCGAGGCGACCTGCGAGGGTCGGTCCGAGACCGTCCGCACCGCCGTGGAGCAGCTCAGCGAGCTGCTGATCGGGCGGGACGCGCTGCGCATCGAGGACCACTGGCAGGTCATGACCAAGGGCTCCTTCTACCGGGGCGGCCCGATCCTGGCCAGCGCCGTCGCCGGCCTGGACCAGGCGCTGTGGGACATCGCCGGCAAGAGGTACGGCGCCCCCGTGCACCAGCTCCTCGGCGGCCCGGTCCGGGACCGCATCCGGGTGTACGGCTGGGTCGGCGGCGACGAGCCCAGCGAGGTCCGCGACCACATCGCGGCCCGCGTCGAGTCCGGGCTGACCGCCGTGAAGATGAACGCCTCCGGGCGGATGAGCCCGCTCGCCTCGGTCGCCGAACTCGACGAGGTGGTGGCCCGGGTGGCCGCCGCCCGGGAGGTGCTCGGCGACCACCGGGACGTGGCGGTCGACTTCCACGGCCGGTTCACCCTGGCCAACGCCCGCCGGGTGGCCCCGCTGCTGGAGCCCTTCCGGCCCTTCTTCCTGGAGGAGCCGGTCGTCCCGGAGAACTCCCACCTGATCGGGGAGTTCGTCCGCTCCACCACCACCCCGGTGTCGACGGGGGAGCGGCTCTACAACCGGCAGGAGTTCCTGCCGGTGCTCCAGGCCGGCATCGCGGTGGCCCAGCCGGACCTGTCGCACGCGGGTGGCATCACCGAGGTACGCAAGATCGCCGCCCTGGCGGAGACGTACGACGTGCAGCTCGCCCCGCACTGCCCGCTCGGCCCGATCGCCCTGGCCGCCTGCCTCCAGGTCGGCTTCGCCACACCGAACTACCTGATCCAGGAACAGAGCATCGGCATCCACTACAACCTCGGCGCCGAGGTGCTCGACTACTGCGTCGACCAGCAGCCGCTGACCTTCGTCGACGGGTACGTGCAGCGGCTCACCGCGCCCGGCCTGGGCATCGAGATCGACGAGCAGGCGGTCCGGGCGGCCGACAAGCGCGGCCACGCCTGGCGCAGCCCGATGTTCCGGCACCCCGACGGCTCCTACGCGGAATGGTGACCATGACCCTCGACCTCACCGCCGAACTCTCCGCGACCCGCCTGCTGGCGGTCATCCGTGGCACCGACACCGCCGCCGCGATCGCGGCCGGCACCGCGCTGCTGACCGAGGGCGTGACGATCGTCGAGGTGGCACTGACCACCCCCGACGCGCTGTCCGCCATCGAGGCGTTGCGCCAGGCCGCCCCACCGGGCTGCCTGGTCGGTGCCGGGACCGTGCTGACCAGCGCGGACGTGGCCGACGTGGCGGCGGCCGGCGCCCAGTTCGTGGTCACCCCGGCGGTGGTCGACTCGGTGGCCGAGGCGGCCCGGCGCGGCCTGCCGGTCGCCGCCGGGGCGCTCACCCCCACCGAGGCGTACACGGCGGTGCGGCTGGGGGCCAGCGCGGTCAAGCTCTTCCCGGCGTCGGTGGGCGGGCCGGCGTACCTGAAGGCGGTGCGCGACCCGTTCCCGGACATCCCCTTCGTCGCGGTCGGCGGGGTGGGCCTGGCCGAGGTGCCCGCGTACCTGGCGGCCGGCGCGGTCGCCGTCGGGGTGGGCGGGCCGCTGGTCGGTGACGCCGCCTCCGGTGGCGACCTCGACGCGCTGCGCGCCCGCGCCCGCGAGTACGTCGCGGTGGCCCGGGGCGAGGTGGCCGCGTGAGCGACCGTCGGGAGCGAACCATCGGCACAGTGGTCCATGCCGACGCCGAGCGCAGCGAGGTGGCGGTATGAGCGACCGTCGGGAGCGAACCGTCAGCGAGGTGGCGGCGTGAGCGGCCTCGACCTGCTCACCGTCGGCGAGTCGCTGGTCTCGCTGCGCTCGTCGGGGCCGCTGGCCGTCGGCGGGCCGCTGACCATGCACCTCGGCGGCGCCGAGTCGAACGTGGCGATCGGGCTGGCCCGCCTCGGCCACCGGGTCGCCTGGGTCGGCCGGGTCAGCGACGACGAACTGGGCGAGTTCGTGCTGCGTCACTTGCGCGCCGAGGGCGTCGACACCAGCGGGGTCCGCCGGGACCCCGACCGGCCCGCCGGGCTGATGTTCCTGGAGCGGCGCACCGAGGACGTGACCCGGGTGCAGTACCACCGGGCGGGCTCGGCCGGCTCCGCGCTGAGCGTCGACGACCTGCGCGGCCCGCTCGCGGCCGGCCCCCGCCTGCTGCACCTGACCGGGATCACCCCGGCGCTGTCCGACGCGGCCCACCAGGCCGCGACCTGGGCGGCACGGGAGGCGGTGGCGTCGGGTACGGCCGTCTCGCTGGACGTCAACTACCGGGCCCGGCTCTGGTCCCGGGAGGACGCCCGCGCCACGCTGACCCCGCTGGCCGGGTACGCGTCGGTCGTCATCGCCTCCGCCGACGAACTGGACCTGGTGGCCGAGCCCGGTGCCGACGAGGCCACCGCCGTCGCCGCCCTGCTCGACCGGGGTGTCCGGACGGTGCTGGTCAAGCTCGGTGCCGACGGCGCGCGGGCGTACACCCGCGACGGCGTCACCCACGCCCCGGCGGTGCCGGTCACCGCCGTGGACACCGTCGGGGCCGGTGACGCGTTCACCGCCGGCTACCTCTCCGGACAACTCGACGGGCTGGCCCTCGTCGACCGGCTGCACCGCGCGGTCACCCTCGGCGCGTTCGCGGTCGCCGGGCACGGCGACTGGGAGGGCCTGCCCCGCCGCGACGAGTTGTCCCTGATCAACGGCAGCGCCGCCGGAACCACCCTCCGCTGAGGACCCCCCTGAGAAAGGCAACCCCGTGAAGATCGTCGCCGCTGACGTCATCGTCTCCAGCCCGGACCGCAACTTCGTCACCCTGAAGATCACCACAGAGGACGGGATCACCGGGCTGGGCGACGGCACCCTCAACGGGCGCGAACTCTCCGTCGCCTCGTACCTGCGCGACCACGTCGTCCCGCTGCTGATCGGGCGCGACGCGCACAACATCGAGGACGCCTGGCAGTTCCTCTACCGCTCGGCGTACTGGCGGCGGGGCCCGGTCACCATGGCCGCCATCGCCGCCGTCGACGTCGCGCTCTGGGACATCAAGGCCAAGGCCGCCGGCATGCCGCTCTACCAGCTGCTCGGCGGCGCGTCCCGCACCGGCATCATGGCGTACGGCCACGCCTCCGGCCGGGACCTGCCGGAGCTGTTCGACTCGATCCGGGCCCACCTGGAGCAGGGGTACCGCTCGATCCGGGTGCAGACCTCGGTGCCCGGCATCAACGCCGTGTACGGGGTCGCCGCCCAGCCCGCCGCCGACGGCAAGCGGTACGACTACGAGCCGGCCCAGCGCATCCCGCTGCCCGCCGAGGAGGACTGGGACACCCGCGCGTACCTGCGGCACCTGCCCGGCGTCTTCGAGGCGGTCCGCGCCGAGTTCGGCCCCGAACTGCCGCTGCTGCACGACGGCCACCACCGGATGACCCCGATCCAGGCCGCCAAGCTGGGCAAGGCCCTGGAGCCGTACGACCTGTTCTGGCTGGAGGACTGCACCCCGGCGGAGAACCAGGAGGCGCTGCGGCTGGTCCGCCACCACACCACCACGCCGCTGGCCATCGGCGAGATCTTCAACACCGTGTGGGACTACCAGACGCTGATCCGCGAGCAGCTCATCGACTACGTGCGGTCGGCGGTCACCCACACCGGCGGCATCACCGCGATGCGCAAGCTGCTCGACTTCGCCGCGCAGTACCAGATCAAGTCGGGCATCCACGGGCCGACCGACATCTCGCCGGTGGGCATGGCCGCCGCGCTGCACCTGGACCTGGCCATCCACAACTTCGGCATCCAGGAGTACATGCGGCACGGCCCGCTCACCAACGAGGTGTTCCGCCAGTCGTTCACCTTCGTCGACGGCTACCTGCACCCCGGCGAGCAGCCCGGCATCGGCGTGGAGCTGGACGAGGAGGCCGCCGCGCGGTTCCCGTACCAGCCGGCGTACCTGCCGTTCAACCGGCTCAAGGACGGCACCGTCCATGACTGGTGAGGCCCCGTCGACCCGGCACATCGTGGTGATGGGTGTCTCCGGCGCGGGCAAGACGACCGTGGCGCAGGGCCTCGCCGAGGTGACCGGGCTGACCTTCGCCGAGGCCGACGAGTTCCACTCCGAGGCCAACGTGGCCCGGATGCGGGCCGGCGTACCACTGGACGACGACGCCCGGTGGCCGTGGCTGCGCGCCCTGGCCGACTGGATGGCCGACCGGCACCGGGCGGGCGTGTCGACCGTGCTGGCCTGCTCGGCGCTGCGGCGCTCCTACCGGGACCTGCTCCGGCAGGGCCCGCCGAGGGTGGAGTTCGTGCACCTGGACGGGCCGACCGAGGTCATCCGGGAGCGGATGTCGGTACGCGCCGGCCACTACATGCCGGCCAGCCTGCTCGACTCGCAGACCGCGACCCTGGAACCGCTCTGGCCGGACGAGCGGGGCGTCGTCCTCGACCTCCGGCTCACCACGGACGCGCTCGTCAGCGCCGCCGTCGAGCAGCTCAACCTGCCGCTGCGCTCGGGCTCCCCCGAGGCGCCCGCGTCGTCCGGGCGGCAGCCGCACGCGCCGGTGCGCTCGTAGCCGGGGCAGGGGTGGCCCGGCCAGGTCGCCGGGCCACCCCTGCCCCGGGCCGCGGCCCCGTGTCGGACCGGTGCTGCATGATCACCGACATGGGAGTTCTGTACGACTACTTCACCGCCGCCTCCGACGAGGACGCCGCCGCCACGATCGACCTTCGCGGTGGGCCGGGCGGGGCCGAGCCGCCCCGGCCGGGGCTGCTGGAGGCGCTGCGCGCCGGTGACCAGGAGGCGATCCGGCGGCTGGCCCGGGTGCGGATGCGGCTCTCCGAGCACGGGCTGCACGTGCTGTCGGTCAAGGGCATCGACCCGGTGGTCCAGGTGGCGACCCTGGAGGAACTGCTCACCGGGGTCGACACGGAGACCCTCTTCGCCCGGCCCCGCGCCGCCGCGCTGGTGGCCGAGCGCTTCGGGGGCGAGCAACTCGTCCTCACCCTCGCCGACGAGACGCAGCGGGCCCTGGCCGAGGTGACCCCGCAGCGGGCGGCGGAGGTCGCCGACCCCTGGTCGCGGACCGAGGAGTTCGGGGGGTACGCCGATCCGGAGGCGCTGGCCGAGGTCGTGGGCGAGTTGGCCCGCCTGGCCCGGCACGCCGACGAGCAGCAGCACCGGCTGTACTGCTGGGTCTGCGTGTAGCCGGGGCGGGTGCTCCAGGCCTGTCCGGCGGCACCCCCGCAGGTATGGGACAGGTCCCCGAACTCAGGCGGCGTTGAGTTTCCGGAGGACGTACTGGTTGAGACTCATGCCGTCCTCAGCGGCGCGGATGGCCAACTCGCGGTGCAGGCTCTCGCCGACCCTCAGGTTGAACTTGCCCGAGTAGCGGCGTTCGGCGAACGGCTGCGGCACCTGCTCGCCCTGCTCCTCCAGGTCCGCGATCACCTCCCGCAGCAGATCGTGTAGCCCCTGCAAGGCTTCGATCTGTGTGCGGGCCAGCCAGGAAAGCGACGGGAACTCGGCGCACGTGGCCACGAACTCGCCGTCCTCGGCGGACCACGTGACGCGGTAGGTGTAGTGGGTCACCTCGGGGCGGTCGACACTCCGCATCACCTGGCCTCCTTCTTGTCGATGGCCTTGAGCACCTGCCGCACCTGATAGGGCTTGGCGCTGCCCTTGTCGTTCTGGATATTCACTCGGGGGTCGCCTGGCCACGGCGTCCTGAAGATTGCGTGGGAGCCGCCGGTCTGGCGCGGCTTGCCGAAGTGGTGCTCACACACTCGGTGGAGATCGTTGTAGGCGACGTTGTGCGGGTTCTTCCGCATCGCTTGAACGATCTTGTCGATGGACGGCACGATCCATGGTACTTCAGGTGGTACCATTTTGTCAGGCGCGTCCGGTCTTTCTCCTGAGCTGCGGCGCCACGGGGGTTGACGCGCCGTGGCGGCTTCACCGTCGGTGATCATTCAAGGTGGTAGGAATGTCGCTGTTCGTGCTTCCGGCCGAGGTCTCGGCGGCGCCCGCCTTCGCCTTGTGACCTGAGTTACCTCTCGGGTCAGCGGGAATCAGCGCGCCGGATCGGGGTTGGAGCCAGGTGTGACTGTAGTGCTGAGCCCGGCCCGGATCCGTGCCGACCGATGGGAGGTGGCCCGATGACCGCCGTCACCGACACCGCCGGGCAGCCGGCGACCACGCCGACCCCCGGCGACCTGATGAGCACCCGGCAGCGCCTGCGGCTGGTCCTCGTCCTCGGGTCGCTGATCGCCGTCGGCCCGCTCACCATCGACATGTACCTGCCGGCGTTCCCGGCGATCGTCGACTACTTCGAGACCACCTCGGCGCAGGTCCAGTTGACCCTGACCGGCACGCTGGTCGGTCTCGCGCTCGGCCAACTGCTGATCGGCCCGCTCTCCGACGCGGTCGGGCGGCGCAAGCCGCTGATCGCCGGCGTCGCGCTGCACATCGTGGCGTCGCTGCTCTGCGTCGTCGCGCCGAACATCGCGGTGCTCGGCGTGCTCCGGGTGGTGCAGGGGCTCGGCGTCGCGGCGGCCTCGGTGGTCGCGATGGCGGTCGTCCGGGACCTGTTCGACGGCCGGGCCTTCGCCACCCTGCTCTCCCGGCTGCTGCTGGTCATGGGGGCGGCCCCGGTGCTCGCGCCGACGCTCGGCGGCGGGCTGCTGCGCTGGACGGACTGGCGGGGCGTGTTCGTGGCGCTGGCCGTCTTCGGCGTGATCCTCGTCCTGGTCGCCGCGTTCGGCCTGCCCGAGACGCTGCCGCCGCAGCGGCGGCGGCGCGGCGGCGTGGTCGGCACCGCGAAGCTGTACGGCTCGCTGCTGCGCGACCGGACGTTCGTGGGGCTGGTCCTGGTCGCCGGCCTGGCCATGGCGGCGCTGTTCGCGTACGTCTCCGGGTCGTCGTTCGTGCTCCAGGGGCAGTACGGCCTCGACGAGCAGGAGTTCGGGCTGGCCTTCGGCGCGGGCGCGGTCGGCCTGATCGCGGCGACCCAGTTCAACGTCCGCCTGCTGCGCCGGTACTCGCCGCACCGCATCCTCGTCGTCTCCCTCGCGGCGGGCAGCGTGGCCGGGCTGACGCTGCTCGCCGTGGCCGCGACCGGGCTCGGCGGGCTGCCGGCGCTGCTGGTGTCGCTCTGGGTGGTGCTCGCGGCGGCCGGTCTGGCGATGCCGAACGCGCCGGCCCTGGCGCTGTCGCGGCACGGTGAGGCGGCCGGCACCGCCTCGGCCCTGCTCGGCGCGGTGCAGTTCGGCGTGGGCGCGGTGGCCGCGCCCCTGGTCGGCGTCCTCGGCACCGGCGCGGTGGCGATGGCCCTGGTGGTGGCCGGCGGGATGGTGGCCGCGACGCTGGTCCTGTTCGTCGTGGTACGGCCCGCCCGGCTGGCCGGCGTCGAACCGGACGCGGTGCTGGTCGCCACGCACTGACGGCGGTACGGCGACATTCCGGACGTCGGCGGCCTCCCGCTGTCGCATGTGGAGCCTAGGCTCGTCGGATGGACGAGCTGGATTTCTATCGAGAGCACGGTCCGCTGACCGACCCGGGCGCGCACCGGGGCCAGTTGACCGGTCTTCCGACCGAGGTCGCGGCCCTCGCCGACATCGTGCGCGGGGTGGTCGTGCACCGGGACGAGACGTCCTGGATGCACGGGTTCGAGCTGCCCGTCGAGCGCCGCGAGGAGGCGAACACCCGCTTCGCGCACCGGATTCTCGGGTACCTGGGCGACCTGCGGGAACGCCCCGCGCCGAAGCGGTTCGCCGGCACCTGCCGCGACTTCTCCATCCTGCTCTGCGCGCTGCTGCGGGAGGCCGGTGTGCCGGCCCGGTTGCGGGTGGGCTTCGCCGCGTACTTCGTCGACGACTTCTTCGAGGACCACTGGGTGGTCGAGCACTGGTCCGACGCGCACGGCTGGCGGCTGGCGGACCCGCAGCTCGCCGGGGGAGCCGTCGAGGCGTACCGGATCGGGTTCGATCCGATGGACGTGCCGCGCGACGCGTTCCTCGTCGGCGGGCGGGCCTGGCAGGAGTGCCGGCGCGGAGAACGGGACCCGGAGCGGTTCGGGGTGAGCGTCGTCGGGATCAAGGGCCTGTGGGAGGTCCAGGGCAACGTGGTCCGTGACCTGGCCGCGCTGGCGAAGGTCGAGGCGCTGCCGTGGGACGCCTGGGGGGTCATCGCCCGGCACGTCGACGACCTCGCCGACAGCGACCGGGCGCTGGTCGACCGGGCCGCCGAGGTGAGCGCCGCCGGTGGCCCCGTCGGGACGGTCCGGGACCTCCTCGACGCCGAGGACGGGCTCCGGCCGCCCGCCGGCCTCACCGTCGTGCGCACCCCCACCGGGCGCGCATGACGGTGAGGACCGGTGCGCCGGTCAGCGCGGCGGGACCGCGACGGCCGTGTACGGGGTGGTGGCCGTCGGCGGGGTGGTGAACCGGGCGTTGGGCAGCCAGAGCCGGCCGAGAGCCGACGCGACCGTGGTCGGTACGTCGAAGGCCGGGCTGGTGATCTCCCCGGTCACCGTGCCGGTGGTGCCGGCGCGGTCGAGCCGCACCGCGGCGACCTTGTTCAACCGGTTCTGCACCACGTACAGGGTGCGTCCGTCGAGCAGCAGCCCGTCGCCGTTGGTGAAGGTGTACCCGGGCACGTCGACCACCGTGGCCACGCCGGTCGCCGGCTCCACCCGGTACAGCGTGCCGGTGTTGGACTGGACCACGATCAGCGCCCGGCGATCCGGCGTCGACACGATCCCGTTGAGGTTGATCTCCGTGCCGACCTGCCGGTAGTCGCCGGTCAGCGGCACGGTGGTGAACCCGTCGGCCGGCGGCAGGACGCCGCCGCGGCCCAGCGGCAGCCGGTAGAGCACCGGCCGGTGGGAGTCGGTGAAGTACGCGGCCCCGTCGTGCACGACGACGTCGTTGACGAAGGTCGGCGGCTCGGCGAACCGGTAGCGGGCGAGCACCTGCCCGGTCCGGGTGTCCACCACCCGGGCGTCGCCGGCCGTGCCGCCGGAGACGAGGAGCCGGCCCCGGTGGTCGAGGGCCAGGCCGAGCGACGGGGTGCCGGTGGCGGGGCTGAGTTCGGTGCCGGTGCCGGTGGTCAGGTCGGCGCGGTGGATCGCGCCGGTGGCGCGGGAGCCGAAGTAGGCGTACCGGCCGGCGGTGGCGATGCCCTCGGGCTGGAAGCCGTCGGGCAGGTCGATGACGTGGGGCCGGGCCGCCTGCCCACGGTCAGCCTGGGCCGGCGCGGCGGCGACCGGGGCCGCCAGGGTGGTGGTCAGGGCCACGGCGAGTACGGTCCGGAGGCGTCGGTTCACGATGCTCCTTCCGGTGCGTGGATCGCATCCGTCGACTGAATGTCCGATCCCGAATCGTCCGTTCGGTGGGCGGAGCTGTCAACCGGAGCGGGTGCCGGCGGCGTGGCCGGGTGGGCGCACGACGGCGGGGCCGGCCCCGGATCGGGCCGGCCCCGCCGTCGTCGGTTCGGTCTGCGGCGTTACGGCTTCCAGGAGCCGGCGGAGCGGAACCGGTGGTTGTACTCCAGCACCCCGTCGTCGTCGGCCACGTTGAACACCACCACGCCGCTGCGCTTGGTACCCGCCGGCAGGTTGTTGCCGGAGGCCAGCGAGTCACCGCACCCGGCGATGATGCCGGCCAGCCCGTTGGTCGTGGTGCCGTCCTCGGCCACCCACTCGAAGTAGATCGGGTTGAGCGAGGACGTCCCCTTGGTGACTTCGGCCTGCACCTCGGCGATCAGGTACATCCCCTTGCTCGGCGGGCCGGAGAACGACCGGCAGGCCTTGGTGGTGCTGCTGAACTTCGTCACGGTGATCTCGAGGACGCCGTCGTCGTCGGTGAGCACCAGGGTGTCCCCGGCCTTCATGTTGTACGTCTCGCCCTGCGGCGGCTGGGTGGACGGCGAGGCGACCGGCGGGGTGGTCGGTGGCGTGGTGGGCGTGGTCGGCGTGGCCTCGGTCGGCGCGATGCTCACCGACGGCGTGGGGTCGACGCCCCCCTCCTCGCCCTCGGTGAGGGCGCCACCGGCGATCAGCGCGGCGACGCCTCCGCCGCAGCAGAGCAGGGTCAGCGCCGCCACCACGGCGACGACGACCAGCGCGGTCCGGTTCGACGAGGTCTTCGTCGCCGCGGGCGGCCCCAGCGGGTACCCCTGGGCGGGCGGCAACGGCCCGGCCGGCTGGTACGCCGCCGCCGGCGGCGGGTACGGCTGCCCCGAGACCGGCGGTTGCCCGTACGGCTGCCCGGAGACGGGCGGCTGCTGGTGCCCGTAGGGCTGCCCCGAGATCGGCTGCTGGCCGTACGGCTGCCCCGACACGGGCGGCTGCTGCCCGTACGGCTGGCCCGAGATGGGCTGCTGCCCGTAGGGCTGGCCCGAGATCGGGGGCTGTCCGTAGGGCTGGCCGGAGACCGGCGGCTGCTGGTGCCCGTAGGCCGGGTCGGTGACGGGCGGCTGGCCGTACGGCGGGTCGGTGACGGGCGGCTGCGGCTGGCCGTACGGCTGGCCGGAGACCGGCGGCTGCGGGGTGGCGGCCGACGGGTACGGGGTGGCCGTCGGGTACGGCTTGGTGGGCGGGTACGGCGGGGTGGGCGGCGGCCACCCGTCACCGCCGGGCGGGGTCGCGCTCTCGGCGAGCGGCGGGTGGGCCGGCGTCGTCCAGGTCTCCCCGCCGCCGACCCACGGCTCGTCCTGGGTCTGCGCCTCTTCCTGCTTGGCCCACGGGTCGTTCGGCGGGGGCGGTGGGGCGGTCGGGTCGGCAGGGTACTGCGACTGGTTCGACGGGTGCTGGGCCGGTTGGTGCGGATCCTGGGGCCCGTGTGGGGGCTGGGGGTTGCTCACCGTACTCCTCGGGCACCTGGACGATCTCGAACAGCCTGGACGGTACCGTGCCTGGGCAACCGTCTGACCAGGGCCGTCGGGCTCAGCGGGGAAGGAGCACCGCGGCGGTGCGGACCAGGCCGGCATCGACGGCGAACCGTCCGGTGATGGTCGCGGGCGCGTCGCTGACGGTCGCCGCCGCCACCCGGGCCGGGGCGATCCGCGCGGTGAAGGTGCCCGCCTCCGGGTCGAGGTCGACCAGGGCGTCGTGGAAGTCCAACCAGGAGCCGACCACCGGATGCCAGACCTTGTAGACGGTCTCCTTCGCGCTGAACAGCACGATCGGCCAGGGCACCCCGGCGGGCAGCCGGGCACCGCGCTCCTCCTCCTCGGGCAGGCAGATCAACCGGCGCACTCCGGGGTCGAGTTCCTTGATCCGCTCGGCGTCCATGCCCACCGACCGGATCTCGCTGCTGCGGGCCGCCGCCGCCGCGCAGTAGCCCCGGGTGTGGGTGATCGTGCCGACCACCCCGGCCGGCCAGACCGGGGCCCGGTCGGGTGCCGAGGGCACCGCGGCCGGGGGCAGCCCCAGGGCGGCCATCGCCCGCCGGGCGCAGACCCGACCGGCGGTGTAGTCCCGCCGCCGGCTCTCCACCGCGCCCTCGCCGAGGCCGGCCCGCTCGGCCGCGAGCAGCGACCCGGTAAAGTCCGCCGACTCGGCCACGGCCACCGCGACCGTCGGCGGCAGCAGATCACGCATCACCCTCACCCGTCCCCAGACCCGCATCGCGCCGGTCCCGTGACGGTACTGCACCCCACCGACACCGGTGGGCCCCGGGACCGTCACACCGGTCGATGACCGTGCGCCGTCGGGCCGGGGAGATGACCGTACGTTAGATGTCGGATGTAAACCATTTGGCGGTCAGCGCATCCGACGGAAATCTGAATCAAGTTGACCCGTTGTGCCAGTGGTGCGAGGTGGTTAAGCTTCTCCTGCGCGCCCCAATCGCCCGCTTCCCCCGTGGCAGGCGATCGGGGCGCGCGTCTTTGTCTGCGCCTTTTCCGCGCCCGCAACCACGCGCCCCTGTGGGCCGCCCCGCCGGACGGCGAGCGGGGCCGACCCGCAGGTGGGCCGACCCCGACGAACCCGCTGGCCTCAGATCCAGCGACCGTCCAACCACATCCGTGCCGACCACTCGGCGGACGTGATCACCTTGCCGACGAAGATCGGGTAGAAGTACGCGAAGCAGAGCGCGACCAGCAGCAGGTACGCGCCGACGATGAAGCCACCGACCAGCCGCCGGTCGGCGCGGGCCTGCTCCGCCTCCGCCTCGGCGGCGGTCTTCTCCGCCGTGGCCGTCGCCCCCGGCCCGGCCGCCCCCACGGTGGCCGGCGGTTGCTCCACGGCTGTCCCGGCCTCGGCGGCGACCACCGGGGCGGCACCCGGTGGCGTCCCGGGCCCGGTGGCCGTGGCGCGCGGGACCGGCCCGTCGTAGGGGGTGGCGATCGCGCCGAGCACGTAGGTCACCGCCAGCACCAGGAACGGCAGCGCCGGGGCGGTGTAGAACGAGAACATCGTCCGGCCCTGGAGGGCGTAGTAGAACCAGGGCAGCAGCCCGAAGGCGACGCAGAGCAGGATCGCCCCGGCCCGCCAGTCCCGCCGGGCCAGGCCCAGCCAGGCCGTCGCGGCCAGCGCCGGCAGGAACGACCACCACAGCAGCGGGGTGCCGAGCAGCAGCACCTCGGAGGCGCAGCTCGCCGCGCCGCACGGCCCGTCCCCGGAGTAGTGGAAGGCGACCGGCCGGCCCAGCAGCAGCCACTGCCACGGCCAGGACTGGTACTTGTGCGGCTCGCTCAGGCCGCTGTGGAAGCCGTACGCGGCCTTGTGGTACTCCCACAGGTTCTGTAGGGCGCCGATGACCGGGGTGTCGCTCAACGCCGTGACGTGCTGGTACCGGTCGGGCGTGCGGTAGTACCCGTGGTCGGTGAGGAACCAGCCCGACCAGGTGGACAGGTACGCCAGGATCAGCACCACGCCGGTGAGGACCAGCCACGGCATCTCGTCCAGCAGGGCGCCCCGCCACGGCCGGCGGACCCCGGCGGAGCGGCGCAGCCCGACCTCCCAGAAGAGGGCCAGCAGGCCGAACGCGGGCAGGAAGTACAGCGCGCTCCACTTGACCGCGACGGCGAGGCCGAGCAGCGCCCCGGCGGCCAGCCGCCACCAGGGCCAGTTCCGCCAGCCGCCGGCCGGCCGGTCGGTGGTCGGGTCCAGGCCGGCGTCGAGGGCCCGCTGCCAGCGGCGACGCCGGGCGTCCCGGTCGAGCACCAGGGCGCCGAAGGCGGCCAGCACGAACAGCAGCAGGAAGATGTCGAGCAGCGCGGTGCGGGAGAGCACCAGGTGGAAGCCGTCCAGCGCGAGCAGCAGCCCGGCCGCGCAGCCCAGCGCGGTGGAACGGAACAGCCGCCGGCCGATGCGGACCAGCAGCAGCACCGACACGATGCCGGCGATGGCCGCCGAGATCCGCCAGCCGAACTCGGGGGCGGTGGTCGTCAGCGCGCCCGGGACGTTGAAGCCCTGCTCGGTGTCGACGTACCCGAAGGCCCACTCACCGGCCCCGATGAGCCACTTGCCCAGCGGCGGGTGCACCACGTACGCGGCGACGTTGTCCTTGTAGTTCCACTCGACGCCCTTGTCGACGAGCTGCCAGCCCTCGCGGGCGTAGTAGACCTCGTCGAAGATCTTGCCCTTGGGGTAGGTCAACCCCACCAGGCGCAGGATCGCCGCGATCGTCACCACGACGGCGGTCGCCAGCCAGGAGTACGCGTCCAGCCGGGTCTCGACCGTGGCGAGTCGGCGGCGGACGATGGCGGGGACGCCACCACCCCCGCTCGCCCGGGGAGCCCCCGCCGTCGGGTCGGGGGAGTCCGTACCGTTGCCTGGGGACCGGGCCCCGGCTCGGTCGGCGCTGGCGCTCTGCGCTGTCGACGCACTCGTCACCCGGCGATCGTAGGCTGCGGAGGTGCCACCATGGGGCTGTCGTCTCCGATAGCGGTACGAACGTCGATGAAGGAGCGCTTGTTGTGGGTGATATGTCGGAATGTGGACGCCTGGTTCTGCTCGGCGCGCCACTCGGCAACCCCGCCGACGCCTCCACCCGGCTGCGCGACGTCCTCGCCACCGCCGACGTGGTCGCCGCCGAGGACACCCGCCGGCTGACCCGGCTCGCCAAGGACCTCGACGTCACCGTCGAGGGCCGGATCGTCTCCTACTTCGAGGGTAACGAGGAACGGCGTACCCCCGAACTGGTCGACGCGCTCCGCGCCGGGTACCTGGTCGCCCTGGTCACCGACGGCGGCATGCCCAGCGTCTCCGACCCCGGGTACCGGCTGGTCCGGGCCGCGCTGGACGCGGGCGTCCCGGTCACCGTCGCCCCCGGCCCCAGCGCCGTCACCACCGCGCTCGCCGTCTCCGGGCTGCCCTGCGACCGGTTCTGCTTCGAGGGTTTCCTGCCCCGCACCCCGGCCGCCCGCCGGTCCCGGCTGCGGGCGCTGGCCGACGAGGAGCGGACCCTGGTGTTCTTCGAGGCCCCGCACCGGATCGCCGGGGCGCTCGCCGACCTGGCCGCCGCGTTCGGCGACGACCGCCCGGCCGCGCTCTGCCGCGAGCTGACCAAGACCTACGAGGAGGTGGTCCGCCGCCCGCTCGGCGACCTGGCCGCCTGGGCCGCCGAGAGCGCCCCCCGGGGCGAGATCACGCTGGTCGTCGCCGGGGCCCCGCCGGCCGTCGCGCAGCGGCCCGACGACGCCACGCTGCGGGCGGCGGTGGCCGACCGGGAGGCCGCCGGCCTCTCCCGCCGGGACGCGATCACCGAGGTCGCCACCGGGTACGGGCTGCGCCGCCGGGACGTCTACACCGTCGTGCACCAGGTGTAAGGAAGGGCCCCCTGTTAACGCCTGCGGTAGAGGAAGGGCCCCTTCTTAACACCACCGGCCGAGTCACCAGGCCGCCACCAGGAAGCCCAGGGTGATCACCAGGGGGCCGGCCAGGCTGACGGCCACCGCCCAGCGGCGGGACTGGCGGTCGGGCAGCCGGGTCGCCCCGCCGTACCGGGCGATCCCGGCGGCGCAGCCGCCCACCGCCAACAGCCCGAGCAGCCAGCGCAGGTGCCGGTCCGGGCCGGAGCCGACGTACGCGGTGCCGCCGGCCGGGCCGGTCATCCGGGCCGGCAGGGCGGCACCCGGGCCGGTCTGCCCGGCCGGTACCCCGCTGAGCCGGACCCCGTGCGCGACGAAGCCGCCCCCGTCGGCGACGAAGATGCCCCGGCACCGCTGCGTCAGGCCGCCGCCGGTGCACTCGCCGACCACCGCCGTACCCCCGCTGGCGTGGCCGACCGCCAGCCACAGCGGCCCGGCGCTGACCCAGGCGAAGAACGCTGCCAGCAGGCTCAACGCCAGGACGGCGGCCAGGCCGGGCAGCGGGTCGGGCGGGTGCGGGCTGCGGGTGCCCCGACGCCACCGCACGGCCAGAGCCCGCAGCGCCGGGACCCTGCGGGGCCGGGTCGGTTCCGGCTGGATCGGGGTGCCGTCCCAGTGCACCTCCTCGATCGGCAGCCAGAAGGCCCCGTCCCCGTCCCCGTCCCCGGCGTCGGTGGTCGTCGGGACGGCCGGCTGCGCCTCCCGGTGCTGGCGGACCGGCACCCGGCGCGGCACGGCGTCCACCGGTGCACCGGTCGTCGGCTCCACCGCCGGGCCGCCCTCGACCGCCGGGCCGCCCTCGACCGCCGGGCCGCCCTCGACCGGCGGGGAGTCCACCGTCACGGGGTCGGCGGGTCGGGCGGCGGGCGTCTCCCGGCCCGCCGCGCCCGGCCCCGAAGTCGGTGACGCGCTCGGCGGCGTACTCGGGGGCGCGGTCGGTGACGCGCCCGGCGCCGGGGGCGGGGACGCGGGGAGCAGCGGGTCGGTGTCGCCTCGGGTGGTGGCCCGGGTCCGCCGCTGCGGGGCGACCGCCCCGCCCCGCGACCCGGCGGGTCGCCCCACGCCGCCCCGCGACCCGGCGGG
>NZ_LRQV01000102.1 GCF_001567585.1 Micromonospora rosaria | reverse complement strand
CCGGCACCGCGCCCGCCCGGACGGCGTCGCGCAGCCACCGTGGCCGGATCGGCCCCGCCCCGGACCACCCCCGGCCGTGCTCGCGGCGCGTTTTCCGGACCGATTGCCGACCGCCGGATTCGCCACGGCCGGAAAATCATCGGCACCGACGACAACAGACCCTTGAACGACCCCATTAACCAATCTAGAGTGGCCAATATGGCGAATCAACTCGGGATCGGTCCGGAACTCCTGGGATACGTCAGGGAACACTCGCTCCGAGAAGACGACATCCTCCGTGACCTCCGGGTGCGCACCACCGAACTGCCCGGCGGGGAGACCATGCAGGTGATGGCCGAGGAGGGCCAGTTCCTCGCCCTCCTGGTCGCCCTGACCAGGGCCACAGCCGTGTTGGAGGTCGGCACCTTCACCGGGTACAGCACCCTCTGCATGGCTCGCGCCCTGCCCCCGCACGGTCGACTGGTCACCTGTGACATCAGCGACCGGTGGCCGGAGATCGGCGCGGAGTTCTGGCACCGGGCGGACGTTTCCGAGCGCATCGAGGTCCGCGTCGGCGAGGCCGCGGAAATACTCGACACGATGATTTCCGACGGCGGTTCCAGCAGTTTCGACCTCATTTTCATCGACGCCGACAAGGCGAACTATCCGAGGTACTACGAACAGGCGTTGCGACTCGTCCGGCCGGGGGGACTGCTGGTGGTGGACAACACGCTCTTCTTCGGCCGGGTCCTCGATCCGCTCGCCGAGGACCCGGACACCACCGGTGTGCGCGAGGTCAACGCCCGCATCCGTGACGACCACCGGGTGGACGTCTGCATGCTCGCGGTGGCCGACGGCATCACGCTGGCCCGCCGGCGGTGAGGTCCGGGGCGGTCAGCCGCACCGTCGTGGGGGCCGGCCGCCGCCGCGCGACCAGGTGCAGCCGCTGGACGTCCCCGTCGGCGTCGCCGGCCACCCCGGCACGACAGTCGCAGGGCTGCTCGTCGAAGCCGGCGAACCGGTAGGTGATCTCCATGATCCGGTTTCGGTCGGTGGCCCGGAAGTCGGCCAGCAGGTGCACCCCGGCGCGGGCGGCCTGGTCGACCAGCCAGTTCAGCACGACCGTGCCCACCCCGAACGACACCACCCGGCACGAGGTGGCCAGCAACCGCAGGTGCCACACCCGGTCGGCCCGTTCCAGCAGCAGCACGCCGACCGCCCCGTGCGGCCCGAACCGGTCGGTGAGCGTCGTGACGAGGACCTCGTACCGGGGGTCGGCGAGCAGGGCGCGCAGCACCCGGTCCGGGTAGTGCACCCCGGTGGCGTTCATCTGGCTGGTCCGCAGGGTCAGCTCCTCGACCCGCGACAGATCCTCCGCCGAGGCCCGACCGATACGCAGCACCAGCTCCAACGAGCGCAGGAAGTCCTCGTCCGCCCCGGTGAACCGCGCCCGCTCGGCGGCCCGCCGGAACCCGGCCTGGTACATCTGCCGACGCCGGCCCGAGTCGACGGTCACCGTGGCCGGGCTGAACTCGGGCCGGCCGAGCAGCGTCATCGCGTGCCGCGCCTCGTAGCACCGCACCTGCGGCAGGTGGAAGGCGACCTCGGCCCGCTCGGCCGGCTGGTCGTCGATGAAGGCAACGGCGCCGAGCGCGAAGTCCAGCCGCTCGGCGATCCGCCGGACGGCGTCCGACTTGCGGCCCCAGCCGATCTCCGGGACAACGAAGTACTCCGCGAGGCCCAGGTCCTCCAGCCGCGCCCAGGCGAGGTCGTGGTCGTTGCGACTGCACACCGACTGCAGGATGCCCCGGGCGTCCAGGCCGGTGACCACCTCGCGGACCGCGTCGGCGAGGACGACCCGCTCGTCCTCCAGCAGCGTGCCCTGCCAGAGCGTGTCGTCGAGATCCCAGACCAGGCACTTCACGATGGTGGGTGCGACGGTGTCGGTCATGCTCCACTCCCCTGGTGCCGACGTTCCTCGGCGATCACGGGCGGGACGGGTCACCAGGCCGGGTGCCGTCACCACCGGCTGAGCACGTGGTCGGCCAGCAGGAGCTGGCACATCTCGGTACTGCCTTCGATGATCTCCATCAGCTTGGCGTCCCGGTACGCCCGCGCGACCGGGTGCCCGTCCTGCGCGCCGGCCGAGGCCAGCACCTGCACGGCCGCCGCCGCGCCCCGCACGGCCTGGCCGGCGCTGACGTACTTGGCCAGCACGGTGGCGGTGACCAGGTCGGTGGAACCGTCGTCCCAGCAGCGGCTGGCGTGCTCGCAGACCCGGGTGGCGACCTGCTCGGCGGCCCACAGCTCGGCCAGGTGCCGGGCGACGAGCTGGTGCCGCCCCAGGGGCCGACCGAACTGGTGCCGGAGGCCGGCGTGCTCGCCGGCCGCCGCCACGCAGGCCCGGAGGATCCCGACACAGCCCCAGGCGACCGAGATCCGGCCGTAGGTCAGGGCCGTCGTCGCCAGCAGGGACAGCGACTGCCCGCCGTCGCCGAGCAGGCTGCCGGCCGGCAGCCGTACCGCGTCGAACCGGACCTCGGCGTGCCCGGCCGCCCGGCAGCCCAACGGATCGGCCATCCGCCGGACCCGGACCCCCGGCGCGCCACGGGGCACCACCACCACCGCGCCGCCCTCGCCCAGCCGGGCGAGGACCAGGAAGAGATCGGCGTGGTCGGCGGCGGTCACCCACACCTTGCGGCCGGTGAGCAGCAGGCTGTCCCCGTCGACCGCGACGGTGGTCGTGACGGCGGACAGGTCACTGCCCGCCTGGGGCTCGCTGAAGGCCACCGCCGCCGTGTCGCCGGTGGCCAGCCGGGGCAGCAGCTCCGCCGCCTGCGCCGGGCCGGCCAGCCGCTCGACGGCCCACGCGGCCATGCCCTGCGAGGTCATGACGCTCCGCACCGAGCTGCACAGGCTGCCCACGTGGGCGGTGAACTCCCCGGTGTCCGCGCTGCTCCAGCCCGGTCCGCCGTACCGGGTCGGGATCTGCGGGGCGAGCTGGCCGGCCGCGCCGAGCTTGCGCACCACCTCCGTCGGCAGCCGCCCCGCCCGGTCCCACTCGGCGGCCCGATGGCCGACCAGCGCGGTGACCGCCGAGGCCGCCACCGCGACGGCGTCATTCACCACGGCCACCGGGGGCAGGCTGCCGGAGCCGGTCGACCAGCGCGGCCATCCGCCAGACGGTACGGAAGTTCTCCAGCCGCAGGTCGGTGCCGCGGATGGCGATGCCGTACGTCCGCTCCAGATGCACCACCAGCTCCATGGCGAACAGCGAGGACAACCCGCCGGAGGCGAAGAGGTCCGCGTCGGCGGTCCAGGGCTTCCTGGTCCGCGCGGTCAGGAAACGCAGCAGCTCGGCCTGGACGGCGTCGGAGCCGCCGGCGGTCTCCGGTACCGCCCGGTCGGACGACGTGGTCATGACAGTTCCCCCTCGTGCTCGTGGCGGTCTCCCTCGTACTCGTAGAAGCCGCGTCCACTCTTGCGGCCGAGATGGCCGGCCCGTACCAGCTCCAGCAGCAGGTCGCAGGGGCGGCACCCCTCGTCGCCGGTACGGCCGTACAGCACCCACAGCGAGTCGACCAGGTTGTCCAGCCCGATCAGGTCGGCGGTGCGCAGCGGACCCGTCGGGTGGCCCAGGCAGCCCTGCATGAGCTGGTCGACCGCCTCGACGGTCGCCGTGCCCGCCGCCACCACCCGGACCGCGTCGTTGATCATGGGGTGCAGGATCCGGCTGGTGACGAAGCCCGGCGCGTCGTCGACCACGATCGGGTCCCGGCCCAACGCGGCGAGCAGCATCCGCACCCGCTCCAGGGTGGGGTCGCCGGTGCGCGGGCCCCGGATCACCTCGACCGTCCGGATCAGATAGGGCGGATTCATGAAGTGGATGCCGATCAGGTCCACCGGCCGCGCCGTCGCCGGGGCCAGTTCGTCGATGGGGATCGACGAGGTGTTCGACACGATCGGCGTGCCCGGGGCCACCAGGGCGGAGACGTCCGCGAGCACCTTCGCCTTGGCATCGGGATCCTCGGTGACCGCCTCGATCACCGCGGCGGGGGTGGTGGCGGCCACCGTCGACAGTTCGGCCAGCGACAGGCCGGTGACCAGGTCGCCGGGCACGGCCTCCGGCGGCAACGCACCCATCAGTCGGGCCAGCCGTACCTGCCGGTCGACGCTGGCCGGGGCGGCGTCCAGCCGGCTCCGGTCCACGTCAACCAGCGTCACCGCGACCCCGTGCCCGACCGCCAGCGCCGCGATGCCCGTCCCCATCACCCCCGCGCCGAGCACGGCCAGCCACCGCCCGGCGTCGGGGGTACCGTTCTGCCCTGCCATCTCGTCTCCCTTCGTTCCGGCGCCGGTCGGCCCGGTGCCACGGTCGACCGGATCCGGCCCGGGGCCGGTGACGCCGCCCTGGACCGGTGGCGGGCTCACACCTCCGAGCGGTCCGCCGCCCGGTCGCCGGTCACCATCCCCTCGCCGGTGCCGTTCGGGTGCCCGTCGGCGGTGCCGTTCGGGTGCCCGTCGCCGTCGGCCACGGCGGGCGGACCGGCGGACCGGCGGACCGGTGCGGTCGGGCCGCCCGGGGGTTCCGAGTAGAACTGCCGGGCCCACTGCCGGTACCGGCCGATCGGGCCGTCCCCCCGGGCGAGCTTCGGTTGCTCGACGTGCTCCAGGTGGTGCCACATCAGCAGGTCCGCGCCGGTGTCCACGGAGGCCACCCGCTGGGCGATGCTGCTGAGCAGCCGGGCGACGGGCAGCGCGGCCGCCCGGCCGATCGGCTCCGGCAGGCCGGGGGGACCGGTCAGCTCCAGCTTGGTGCCGAACCGGAGGTGGATGCGTCCCGGACCGGCCGGCGTCGCGTGCAGCATGACGTAGAGGTTGCCCGCGTCCCGGGGCAACCGCGTCCGGGCCGCGATGGTGGCCAGCCCGATGACCGTGAGGGTGTAGGACTGGCGGATCCGGCGCATGACCGTGCCCCGGGCGGTGGCGGTGACCGTGGCGATCGGCTCCCCGGCCACCGGCGAGCCCTCGATGACGAGGTCCCGCAGGCCGTGCAGCGCCGGCAGGTGCCCCCAGTCGAAGGCGTTCTCGATGACGTCCTGCGGGTGGCCGGCGATGTCGAAGGTGTCGTGGCTGAACGGCTGCCGCCCGTCCATCGGGAAGACCGGCACCTCCCACTGCGGCGGGACGCCGAGGGCGTGCCACCACACGTAGATCGAGCCGTTGACCTCGCGCACCGGGTACCGGGTCAGCGACGCCTTCGGCGGCGGCAGGTCGTACCCGGTGCGGACGCAGGCGCCGGAGGGGTCGAACGCGAACTTGTGGAAGGGGCAGACGATGTCCTCCCCGTCGATCCGGCCACCGACCCCGAGGTGCGCGCCGAGGTGCGGGCACTGGGGTCGCACGGCCCGCAGCAGGCCCGCTCTCGTCCGGTAGACGACGACCTCACCGCCCATCAGCGGGCGGGTGGTGAGGGATCCGGGCCGCACCTCGTCGCTGAAGGCGACGCAGAACCACCCGTTCGGGTAGGGGCGGGTGGGCGCGTGCAGGCGGTCGGCCGGGGCGGCGGTGTGCCGGCGGACCGCCCGGCTCCGCAGCAACTGCTTCACCAGGGACTTCATGGCATCACTCCTCGTGCTGCACCGGGCAGGTTCCGGCGCCCGGTGGCGGGGATGGCGGCGCAGACACGGGCCGTGGCGCGGCGGCGGAGGACCCGGCGACGTCGGCGGCGACCCTTCGCCGGCCGCTGATGCGCAGGCGCAGTCCGCGCGAGCTGAGGCTGGTCTCCACCGTGGGCCGGAACGGCTGGTCGCCGACGGGTGCGAGCTGCCAACGGGCGACGACGGCGGTGAGGGCCAGGATCGCCTCGGTGAGGGCGAACTGGTCCCCGATGCACTTGCGGGCACCCGCGCCGAACGGGATGTACGTGGCCCGGTCGGGTGCGACGTCGCGCCAGCGGTCCGGGTCGAACCGGTCCGGCTCGGCGTACAGGTCGGGCCGGCGGTGGATGAGGTACGGGCTGAGCACGAGGGTGCTGCCGCCCCGCAGGCGTACCCCGCCGAGGTCGGCGTCCTGGGTGACGGTACGGGTCATCATCCAGGCGGGCGGGTACAGCCGCAGCGTCTCGGTGACCACCCGTCCGGCCAGGTCGAGCGCGGGCAGGTGCTCGGGCCCGAGGGGCCCACCGGCCAGCACGGCATCGGTCTCGGCCTGGAGGCGGCGCTGGACGTCCGGATGCGTGGCGAGCAGGTGCAGCGCCCAGGCCAGGGTGATGGCGGTGGTCTCCATCCCACCGAGGAAGAAGGTGAGGGCCTGGTCGGCCAGTTCGGCGTCGCTCAGCCGTTGCTCGTCGTCCCGGCTCTCCACGTCGACCGCCCCGACCAGCGCGGAGAGCAGGTCGGCGTGGTCGGTCGGGTCGGCCCGGCGGGCGGCGATGATCTCGGCGATGGTGGCCGACAGCCGGGCCCGGGCCCGGTCGTACCGCCGCTTCTTCGGCGTCGGTACCCGGCGCAGCAGGGCCGGCGTCATCATCCGGCGGAAGAACGCGCTCACCACGGTGTTGGTGTCGGCCAGGGCCTGCCGCACGGTCTGCGCCGGCAGCGCCCCGCTGAACATCGTCTCCATGGTGGCCCGGGTGGTGAGCATCATCATCTCCCGGGTGACGTCGAGGACCTCGCCGTCGCGCCAGGACGCGGCCGTCACCTCGGACGCGCGGGCGAACACCGCCGCGTACCCGCGCAGCCGGGCGGGATGGAAGGACGGCTGGCACAGCCGCCGCTGCCGCCGGTGCAGGCGGTACGGGCAGGTGGACAGGCCGTCGCCGATGACCTCGCGGATCCGGTCGTAGATCGGGCCGCCCTTGTCGAAGGTGCGGTCGTTGAGGAACACCTGCCGGGTCAGGGCCGGATCGCAGACCAGCACGGCGGAGCTCGGGCCCAGCCGGATGCGGACCATCCTCGGATGCTCGGCCAGGGACAGGATGAACGCCAGCGGGTCCCGCAGCAGGGGCAGGGCGTGGCCCAGCAGCGGCAGGGCACCCGGCGCGACCGGGATCGAGGCGACGGTCGCCGTCGTCGTGTCTGTCATGGACAACCTCGTTTCGATGGGGACCGGCCAGGCCGTACGGCGGCGCTCACCGGCGGGCCGCCACGCCGGCCGGCGCACGGGTGACCTCGACCAGGGCGGTGGTCCAGCGGAAGCCGAGCCCGAAGCTCACGACGAGGATCCGGTCCCCGACCCGCAGCGCGCCGGAGCGGAACATCCGGTCGAGGGCGAGCAGGACGTCGCACGGGCCGGCGTGGCCGAGGTGCCGGCCGAAGGTCCAGTTGGTGTCGTCGGCGCGGCGGTTGAGCGGCGGACCGGAGAGCACCAGGTCGAGCACGGCCGACCCGATCGCGATGGCCACCACGTGCGAGATCTCCGGTGGCGTCACGGCGGCCTCGTCGAGCACGGTCTCGATGCAGCGGCGGGTGGAGCGTTGCAGCACGTCGATGTGCGGCATGAGGCCGGTCTGTTCGGCGAGGAACCGCCGCCCGGAGTCGGCCGCCGCGCCCTGCTGCCCGGCCCGGGTGAGCACCTCCAGGTGCGGCGCCGTGGCCTGGGCGGTCGCCACCAGTCGGGCGAAGCCCGTCCCCCGGGTGAGCACGGCGGCGGCGCCGGCGTCACCGGCGACGTAGCCGATCTGCCGGACGTGGCCCCACCGCTCGTGCGGAAACCGGGCTCCGGCGGTGACCAGGGCGGCCGTGGCGGCCGGCCGGGCGGTGAGGTGTTCGGCGGCGGTGACGAGCGCGGCGGCTCCGCCGTCACTGGCGGCGCCGACCTCGATCCCGGTGGTGTGGGCGCCACCGAGCACCCGCAGCAGGTAGGGCGCGGGGGTGTAGTGGTCCTCGTCCTGGAAGGTGGCGTGCGCGAGCAGACTCACGTCGGCGCTGGCGACGTCCGCGTGGCGCAGCGCCCTGAGGGCGGCGCGGGCCGCCATCTGGGTCGCCGTCTCCCCCGTCGAGACCGCGGCCGAGGTGAACCCGTTGGCCACCGCCATGGACGGCGGCCCGCCCGGCGACGCGGGCCCGGCGTCGTCCTCGGGTCGGATCGGTGGTATCCAGGCGCCGGTACCGGCGATCGTGATGTCGTGCCACAACACCGCTGCCTCCTCGGCTGTCAGGACAGGGCCGGCTGGGGCTCGCCGGCATGCGGCCGGACGAGTCGCCCGCTGTGGTCGGTGGCGTGGGCGCTGACCCCGGTGATCCGGGCCAGCACCCGGCCGTCCCCGGTCAGGGCGGTCAGCGCTCCGGTGCCGAACGCGCAGTGCAGCCGGATCGTCGGGTGCGCCGCGCTGAGCTGACAGTCGTTGCCCGCCACGGCGAGGTCGACCACGTCGATGCCGGCCATCGGACCGACCAGGGGTGGACGGTCGCCGCGCGGGGGCAGCAGCAGCAGGTGCACCATCGCGTCCAGCAGGATCGCCGGCACGGTCATGCCGGCCAGGGCCGGGGCCCAGGCGGCGTGGTCCAGGCTGAACCGGGCGCTCGTCCCGTCCGGTCCCCGGGCGTAGTCGCTGGTGCCGGCGAACGGACCGCTGAGGGTGATCGGCAGGTCGGCGGAGTAGACCGGCATCGCGAAGTCGGGTTCGGGCTCGTGCGCCCACCCGTCGGCCGGCGTGGCGAGCGCGGGGAACCGGTCCGCCAGCAGCACCCTCGTCTCGCACAGCAGGTCGTTGAAGCGCAGGACCTTGCCGGTGCGGCCGATCCGGTGCGTGGTGATCCGGACGGACACCTCGGCGCGGTGCCGCTCGCGGCCGGTGACCCGGGCCTCGACGGCGATGGTGCGGGGTGGCCCGGCCTCCCGGACCGTCACGGAGGCCCGGCAGACCAGGTCGCGGAACCCGGTGACGACGAGGTCCGGGCAGAGGCGCCCGGCCGCGCTGGCGGCGGCCTCCAGGGCGAACGTGCCCGGGAGCACGTACTCCCCGTTGACCCGGTGGTGGCGCATCCACCGCCCGTCCCGCTCGGCCAGGGTGCGCGGCTCCCAGGTCTTGGTGAACACCGCCCAGGTGCGGCCGGCCATCAGGACGCCGTCGAGCAGCGGGCTGGTCAGCGACGGGTCCGGCACGGAGGGCGGCGGCGCGTCCGGTACGGGCATCGGCAGGTGGCCGCCGTCGTCTTCGGTACGGATCCCCCGGTGGCCCAGCAGGACCCGCTCCTCCTCCCGGATGAAGAACGCCACGCCACTGGCGGGTGGCCGGGTCACCACGGAGAGGAACTGGGCGCACCCCTGGGCGGTGCTGATGTAGGCGTCCATCCGGTTGCGCTTGAGCGTCTCCCGCATGGTGACGCTGCTGGCGACCCCGACCTCCCGCCACCCGCTCCAGAGGATCGCGACCTCCCGGTGTCCGGCCGGCGCGTGCCGCTGGGCCCAGGCGCTCGCGTACGCCAGGTACTCGTTGACCGCGCAGTAGTCGATGTCGCCGGGGGCGGGCGCCAGGGTGGCCAGGGTGCTGAAGGTGCACCAGAGCCGGGGCGGGCGTCCGGCCAGGGCCCGCCTGAGGTTGCGGTAACCGGTCGCCTTGGTGGCGCGGACCGCCCGGAAGTCGGTCAGGGTCTTGGCGTGCAGAGCGCGTGAGCGCAGGTCGAGGACGGTGTTGACGAGCAGGTCGATCCGGCCGTGCCGGTCGAGGATCTCGCCGAGGACGGCGGCGGTGCGGTCGGCGTCCAACACGTCGCACACCCGGTGGTGGACCCGGTCCGGTCCGCAGAGCCGCGCCAGCCGCTGCACCGTGCGGCGCACCTCCAGGCCGGCCTGGGCCTTCTCGTAGGCGGACCGCAGCTCCCGTACCGACGCGTCGGGACGACGCCGGCGTTCGGCGGCGATGAACTCGGCCTGCGGCGGCAGCGCGTCGTCGGTCGCCGGCAGCGGGGTACGGCCGACGACGTACAGGTACGGCCGGTCGCTGGTGCGGGCCAGCGCGTCGAGGAGTTCGGGGGTGATGCCCCGGGCCCCGCCGAAGGCCACCACGACCGCGCCGGGCGGCAGCGACGCCTCCCCCGGCCGGTACGGTGCCGCGCTGTCGTCGTCGGTGACGGCCAGTTCGAACCAGTCGTCCCCGACGCAGGCCAGGGTGTGCGTCGGTACCCGGGCGGTGCCGGCCCGCGCCAGCCGGTCCAGGGCGGTCGCGGCGTCCGGCGCGTCGGTGAGCAGGGCCACCCCGTCGCACTGCGGGACCTCGGCCCGCACGGAGCGGACGAGGCCGGTGAACAGCCCGCTCAGCGGGTGCGGCAGTCCGGCGGGTACCGCCCCGAGCAGGGCGACGCTGAGCGAGCCGCCGTCCCGCAGGGCGGGCAGCGCCGCCTGGAGGGTGGTGAACGCCAGGTCCTGGAGGTCCTCCGCGCGGGCGGCCTCGGCGTCGTCGGTGTCCTCGCCGGGGGTGGACAGCCGGGACAGCACCCGGATGTGGCGGGGGACGAACGGCAGCCCGGCCAGGGCGTCGGGGGCCTGCTCCGGCGGGACGTGCGCGGCGGGTCCGCCGTCCGGCCGGGGCGACCAGACGGCGATGTCCGGCCCGCCGGCCGCGGCGGCGAGGTCCGGGTCGTCGGTGATGACGACGCTGCCGGCGGGGACGGCCACGGCGGCCGTCTCCGGCCGTGGTGGGGTCGACGGACGGAGGTGAATGGTCTGCCGCCGGCCGGTGACCTCCCCGGCGTCCTCCGCCCCGGCGTCCGCGGTGGCGGTGGCCGCCGCCGCGGCCCGCTCCGGCACGGGGTGCGGCGGGGCCGCCCGCTGTGGCGTCGGGTCCGGCGGGGCCGCCCGCTGCGGGGCGGGATGGACGAGGTCTACCGACGCCGACCCGTCCCGGGGCGCGCGCCGCCGGTCCGGTTCGGCCGGTGCGGTGAACCGGATCAGCGGTGACCCGGTGGCGGTGGGGGTCACGACGGTGTCCGTCCCGGTGACGACGCCGCGCAGCACCGCCAGCAGGGCGTCCAGGGCCAGGTAGGTGTGGTGGGCGTCGGTCAGCACGGGTACCGCGTGCGCCGGGGTGGCCGGTTGCCCGGCGACGTCGACGGCCGTGGCGAGCACACCCAGGATCGGCAGGTGGTGCTCCCGCGCGGTGGACCGCCGGGTGATCGCCACGACGGCGGCGCCCTCCGCGACGGAGCGGCCGGCCGGCACGAGACCGGTGAGGTGGCGGTCCCAGCCGCTGATCGGTCGCAGGCTCACCGCGCCGACGAGGGCCAACTCGCAGGAGCGGTGGCGGAGCTGGCGCAGCGCCAGGTCGAGGGCGCAGTGGGTGGAGTCCCGGTGGGCGTAGACGCTGGTCCCGAAGCCCCGGATGTCGTAGTAGTTGGCCGCCCGGCCGGACAGGATGCAGGAGACCGCGCCGGTGAAGTCGTCCTCGTTCAGGTCGGCGGGGATCACCCCCTCGGCCTCCGCGAGCGCCTTGGCCAGGTACTCCTTGAGCGTCTGGGCCTGCGCCGGGTCGGGCAGGATGTCGAAGGTGGTGGCGCACTCGCCGGCGTGCACCCGCAGCGCCGCCCGGGCGTTGTGGGTGGTCGGCAGCGTCGCGCCCACCAGCACGGCCGTGTCGGGCAGGAGGCGGGCGCCCGGCTCGCCGAGGTCGGCCAGCAACGGGCCCAGGGCCTGGAGCACCATCAGGTGGGCGGGGTCCATGTGCTTCATCGTTCGCGGCGGGATGCGGACCTCCAGCGGCGACGGCAGCGGGTACGGCGTGCCGAAGCCGGCCTGCGGGGGCGGGCCGTCACCGCCCAGCCAGGCGGGCACCCCGGCGCGGTCCAGGCCGGGCAGGTGGGTGCTCCACCCCACGACCACCAGGTCCTCGGTGTCGGCGGGGCGGGTACCGTCGCCGCGCCGGCCGGCGGGGACAGCCACCGGTGGCCGGTCGGACAGGACCGCGTGGGCGTCCGCGCCGCCGAGGCCGAACGAGGACACCCCGACCACTCTCGGGCGTGCCCCGTCCGCCGGCCAGGGTGCGTCCACGACCGGTACCGTCAGCCGGGTGCCCTCGCCCAGCAGCGGATGGGGATCGGTGACCACGGGTTGACCGGGTACCGCGCCGTGCGCGAGGGCGACCAGCGCGTGGGCGACCGAGACCAGACCGGCCAGCACCCCGGTGTGCCCGAAGACCTGCTTGTTCGAGGTCAGCAGACACGGCCGGTCCCGCTCCCCCAACCGGGCGAGCAGCGAGCGCAGCTCCACCTCGTCGCCCACCGGGGTACCGGTGCCGTGCGCCACCACCCAGTCCACGTCGGCGGCCTCGACGCCGGCGTCGGTCCAGGCCCGCCGGATCGCCAACTCCTGCCCCCGCGTGGCGGGGGCGTGGATGCCCTTGCCCCGGCCGTCGGCGGCCAGGCCGGTGCCCAGGATGACGCCGAGGACCCGGTCACCGTCGGCGACCGCCCGCGCGTACGGCTTGAGGGTGAGCATGACGGCGCCCTCGCCGATCAGGGTCCCGTCGGCCGCCCGGTCGAAGGGGCGGACCCGGCCGCTGGTGGTGATCCCCTGGGCCCGGCAGAAGAGGGTGAACCCGATCGGCTCGATCACCGAGGTCCCCCCGACCAGGGCCACGTCGCAGCTCCCCTCGCGCAGCGCCTTGACGGCCGCGTCGAGGCAGAACAGGCCGGTGGCGCAGGCCGCGTCCAGGGTCAGGTGCTGCGCGTCGGCGGGGACCAGTCCGCGCAGGGCGTGGCGGGACACCGAGGCGGGCAGGTACGCCTTCGGGTCGCCGCCGTCGCCGCCGTAGTAGGTGCTGACCGCGTGGTCGGCCAGTTCGGCGAGCCAGTCACCGTCGCCGCTGGACGGGATCGTCTCCCGCAGCAGACGCCGGTACTCGTCACCCAGCACGACGCCCTGCTCGCCGAGTCCGGTCTGGTCGTGGATGCCGGTGGTCGCGGCGAGCCACCGGTCGCCCGGGTGCCGGCGTACCCCGGCCAGCGCCTGCACGGCACAGTGCCGCAGCCAGCGGGTGGTCCGGGGCCACCCGGGGTGGCCGAGGTTCCCGTCCGGTTCGGCGACGGAGGCGGGGTCGGGGACGAAGTCGTGGATGTAGCCGGCCTCGCGGACGTAGAAGCTGTCGGTGGCCTCCGGACTGGGCGACCAGAAGTGGTCGAGCTGGAAGGCGGACGGTTCGCTGGAGAGCAGGGCGCCCTCCCGCAGCCGGTCCCAGAACTCCGCCGGGTTGTTCGCGCCGGGCAGGGCCAGCCCGAGACCGACCACCGCGATGGCCCCGGGGTCCACCGGGCCCGTACGGTCCGCGACGGCGACCGGCGCGGGGGCGGGGTCGGGGTCGGGGGCCGGCGCGGCGACCGGCTGGGCGACCGGCGCGGGTGACGGCTGAACGATCGGCGCGGCGACCGGCTGGGCGACCGGCGCGGGTGACGGCTGGGCGACCGGCGCGGGGGTGGGGGCCGGCGCGGCGACCGGGGCGGGGACCGGGTCGGGGGCCCGCTCCGGTGTGCTCGCTCCGGCCGGCGGGGCCGGGCGGGGGCGGGCAGCCGCCCCCACGTGGGCGGCGAGCTTGCTGTGCAGCCGCAGGCCCTGCATCCCGCCGATGCCGATACCGCCGTCGGCGACGATGGTCTGCCCGGTGATGAACCCGCTGTCCGGGTGCAGGAGGTGGACGATCAGGTTGGCGGCCTCCGGCGTCGAGATGGTGCGCCGCATCAGGTCACTGGTGCCGGCCGGGTCGCCGAGCGCCGCCGCCGGGTCGTCGAGGTTGACGACGATCTCGCTGGCGACGGAGCCCAGCAGGACGGTGTTGACCCGGATGTCCTTCTCGACCAGGTCGAGGGCCAGGTAGCGGACCAGGGACTCCAGGGCGGCCTTGGTGACCCCGCCGGGACCGTAACCGGGCACCGGTTGGTGCGCCCCGACGCTGGACAGGCAGACGATGTTCGCTCCGGGGCGGCCGGACATCAGCTCGGCCGCCCGGCGGGAACAGTGGTAGGCCGCCATCACGTTGGTGGACCAGGCCCGCTGCCAGTACGTGTCGTCGATGTCGAACAGGGGCAGGAAGGCCCCGCCCGCCGCGTTGTTGATCAGGATGTCCAGGCCGCCGTGCCGGTCCCGGACGAGGTCGAACATCCGGTCGATCTCGGCGGTCTTGGCCACCGAGGCGCGGATGAACTCGCAACTGTGCCCGGCCTGCTCCAGCTCCGCCCGCAGCCGCGTCGCCTGCTCGACCGAGTGGAAGTAGTTGACGATCACGTGGGCGCCGTCCCGGGCCAGTCGACGGACGATGTCCGCGCCGAGGCTCTTCGCGGCACCGGTCACCAGGGCGATCCGGCCGTGCAGGCTCTCCGTGGCGGTCATCGTCCGGCCGCCTCCGCCCTGCCCCGCACGACGGCCTCCGCGATCCGTCGCAGCGTGCCGACGGTCAGCAGGGAGGCGTTCGACCGCAGGTCGGGCAGGTCGAACCGGTCGGCCACCCGGCCGAGCAGGGCGACCTGCTTGAGCGATTCCACCCCGAGGTCGGCCTCCAGGCCGTCGTCCTCACCGAGCAGCTCCGGCGGGTAACCCAGGTAGTCGCCGTACAGTGCCTGCACCTCGGCCAGCACCGCCGCGTACTCCGGCCCGGCCGTCGTCGGCCCGGCCGTCGTCGGCGCGGGCTCCGGCGCCACCACGGCCGGCGCGACCGGCGCCACGGGTACCGGAGCGACCGGGGCCACGACCGCCGGGGCGACCGGGGCCACCGGGGCGGCGGGAGCTGCCGGGGCCACGGGCGACGGGGCGACGGGGGCGGGCGGCGCGGGGTGGGCCGCCGGCGCGGTGGGGGCCGCCGGGACCAGGCTGACCGGCGGGGGTCCGCCGACGCGGATCACGGGGCGGTGCGCGTCCTCCGGTACCGCCGTCGGCCGTGGCCGGGCGGGGCCGCCGTCGGTGGGCCGGGTGACCAGCGCCCGCACCGCCTCGACCGGATCACGCTCGCTGAGCGGGACGACGCAGTGCACCCCCGGGACCGAGGCCTCGACGAACCTGGAGACGACCGGCCACTCCCCACACTCCACGAAGGCGTCGGCGCCGGCGGCGTGCAGGGCCCGTACCGTGTGCAGCATCCGTACCCGGGCGGTGAGGGCGCCGGCCACCAGGTCGACCGGGTCGTCGTCGCCGACGTCGCGCCCCAGCCACGGCGAGCAGACGCGCCAGCGCCCGCCGCCGTACGGCACCCGTGGCGCGGTGGTCAGCAGCTCCCGCGCGGCCGACGCGACCGCCGGGGTGTGGGTCGGGTGCGGGACCTCCAGGCGGACGCTCGGCCAGCCGAGCGCGTCGGCCACCCGCTCCGCCTCCTCGATCAACCGGATCGGGCCGCTGAGGACGCTCTGCCGTGGCGTGTTCTCGCACGCCAGAACCAGGTGGGGATGGCCGATCAGACCGGCGAGCGACTCCGCCCGACGACCGTCCACTCCGACCGCGAGCATCTTGCCGTCCCAGCCCTGCCGGGTCAGCACCTGGGACCGGGCCACCGCCAGCCGCGCGGCGTCCGCCACGGACAGGTGCCCCGCGGCGGCCAGGGCCCACAGCTCGCCGATGCTCTGCCCGACGATCGCGACGGGCTCGACCCCCTCGGCGATCAGCATGTGGTACGTCGCGATGCTGACCGAGAAGATCTCCAGGTACTGCACCTCGGGGCTGTGCCGCCGCTCGCCCTGCCCGTCGTCCTCGACGAGTCGGGCGCTGATGTCGGGCAGCCCCATCTCCCGGGCCGCCTTGTCGATCCGGGCCAGTGTCTCGCGGACGGTCTCGTAGCGGCTGTGCAGATCACGCAGGATGCCCGTGCGGGGCGCGGCCACCGTGCCGGGCATGACGAAGACAGAATCCACCATGTGCGTCACCCTCATCTCCGTCCCGCTGGGTCGGCGCTGTCGGCTCGACCAGCCGGGACCTGACACGCCGTGACGGCGCACTGACATTCGACGACGGACGTGGTCCGGACTTCGCCCACGCCGTGGCCCGCCCCGACCGGATCCGGTGGTGTCCGGGGCGGGTGGACGGCTACTCGGCGATCCGGGAGCGGTAGGTCCAGCGGAAGACGAGGCGTCCCGACTCCTCGACGTCGAGGCGTTCGAAGTGCTCGTAGCCGCCGTTGTACGGGATCTTCACCTTGGGCAGGTCCGGCGGGACCCACTGCCGCCGGATCTCGGGCGGGAGGCCCGTCGGGCCACCCTCCAGTTCGATCTGGACGGCGGCGGGCTGACCGGTGGTCACGTCCCCGGTCGCCGCCCCCGCCTGCGCTCTCGCGGTCATGTGCTCAGCGTGCCGGGTGTGGACGGACAAGACATGCGTCACCTGACGCAGGAAACAGGTCGGCGTTCGTCGATTCAATCGTCATCTCGCTCCGGTCTGCGGCTCGGCGTGCCGCAGCACCTCGCGGGCGATCTGGACCCGGCTGTGCAGACCGAGCTTCGCGAGGGCCCGGGAGATGTGCGTCTGCACCGTACGCCGGGCCAGGAACATGCTGGTGGCGATCTCCGACGTCGAGCGTCCCTCGGCGACCTGGACGGCGATCCGCCGCTCCGTGGCGGTCAGCGCCGCCCAGCCCGACGCCGGCCGGGAGGCGCGGGGACCGCTCGCGCCACGCCGGACGCCCTGCCGACGCAGGCGGGCCTCGGTGCGCCGGATGTCCCACGGGGCGTTGATCCCGGTGTACAGCTCGACGGCCTCGGCGGCCACGGCCCGGCACTCGGCGGCCATCCCGTGCCCGGCGAGGACCACCGCGAGATCCTCCAGCGTCGCGGCCAGCTCGATCCTGGGCCCCGCCGACCGGTAGTGCGCGACGGCCGCCCGCAGCGGCTCGGGGTCGTGGGTGGCCAGACCGACGCAGCGCAGCTGCATGGCCGCGGCGCGGCCGGGCACCCGTTCGGCCTCGGCCTCGGCCCGACCCAGGTCCAGCACCGCCGCCACCGTCGCCCGGTCGTCCAGCGCCTGCGCCAGCCGGATCAGGTCCGCCAGCCACTGGTGGGTGAGCGTCATCTCGCCGGGCCACCGGTGCAGCAACGGGCTCAGGGTCGACAGCGCCCGGCGGAGGTCACCCTGCTGCTCGGCGCGCAGGGCGCGGGCGACCAGCAGGAAGTCTCTGCTCTCCCGGTCGGCGACGCTGTCCAGTGGCCCGTCTGCGCCGGACCGCAGGTGCTCCTCCACGCCAGCGTGCTCCTCGCGGCGGACGGCGATCAGCGCCGCGACACCCCGCCCGAGCAACGCGGGGCCGCCCCGGCGCAGGCCCGCGTAGGAGAGGCTCGACGGCTCGTCGGCGACCCGGGCCAGCGCCGCCCGGGCATCGTCCCACTGGCCGCACCAGTAGAGCAGGACCGCCTCCGGCACGCCGGTGGCCACGCCCGCGCGGTACCCCGCGCGGCGGCGGATCTCCCCCGACTGCCACAGCGCCGTCTCGGCCTCCGCCCAGCGGGACAGGTTCTGGAGGCTGAACATGCGCCAGTGCACCGCGTACATCTCCAGGTCCGGGTGTTCCGGGTGCCCGGCGAGCACGGCGAGCGCCCGGTCGGCGTGGCGGAGGGCGGCACCGTGGTCGCGCCGCACCGAACTGGTCAGCGAGAGCACGGTCGAGGCGTAGGCCGTGGCGTACGGGTCGCCGGAGCGTTCGCCGGCGGCCAGCGCGCCACGGGCCGTGGCGTCGGCCTCGTCGAGCGCGCCGGCACCGGCCCGCTCGACCAGCGCGAGCGCCGCCAGCAGCCGCCCGCGCCACGGGTCGGACAGGTCCGGCCGGGCGAGCACCTGGCGCAGGACCACCTCGGCCTCGCCGGTCCTCCCGCGCCGGTTGAGCGCGCGGACCAGCAGCCAGCACATCTCGCAGCACTCGTCCGACCCGGTGGCCACGGTGACCGCCTCGCGGGCCCGCTCGGCGGCCTCGTCCCACCGGCCCACCGCGTGCAGCGCGCGGGCCAGCGCGACGACGAACGCCGGCCGGCGCCGGTCGTCGGGGGGAAGCTGCCCGAGTTGCGTCTCCAGCAGCCGGACGGCGACGGCCGGGTCGCTCGCGGTCAGCGCCGGTGCCCAGGTCTCCAGCCAGTCCGGCACCCACTGGCTCTCGACGACACCGGCGGCCAGCAACTGCTGCGCCACCGACACCGGGCCGGTGCCGGCCGCCGCCAGTTCCCGGGCCAGGTCCAGGTGCAGCGCCCGGCGCAGCGACAGCGGGATGGTGTCGTAGAGCGCCTGACGGATCAGCGGGTGCCAGAACACCATGCGCTCGCCCGAGCTGGCCAGGATGCGGGCCGCGACGGCGCTCTGCAACTCGTGGGCGAGCTGGCGCACCGGCCGGCCCAGCACGACGCTCAGATCGGTGACGGCGAACTCGGTGCCGAGCAGCGCGGCGGTGCGGACCGTGTCCGCGGCGGCCGGCACCAGGCTGAGCCGGGCGACCAGGGAGTCGGTGAGGGCCGGGGGGACCCGGTCGGCGCCGCCGTCGCAGAGGTCCGCGTGCCCGTCCACGACCTCGATCAGGTTCTCCCGCAGCAGGACGTCGACCAGCTCCCGCAGGTGCAGCGGGTTGCCCATCGCCGCGCCCGCCCACTGGGTGAGGGTCGCGCCGGGGGGTGCCCCGAGGAACTGGGCCAGGAAGTCGGCGACCTCCTCCTCGTCGAACGGGGCCAGCCGCAGCAGGTGCTCGTGGCTACGACCGACGGCGGCCGTCCGCCCCGGCGGACGGGCCGGGTCCTGGCTGTGGGCGGCGACCAGCAGCAGGGGAGCCTGCTCGGCGTGCGCGGCCAGGCGCCGCCAGACCACCGTGGACGGCCCGTCCATCCGGTGCGCGTCGTCGACGATCAGGACGGTCGGCGCGACCGCGCACGACTCGTCGACGAGCGCGACCAGCATCTCCGCCACGGCGGCCAGGGCCGACCCGGTGGCGGACAGCGGCGACGGCGGCCGGCGCAGCGCCTGGGTGATCTCCGCGCGCAACGGATCCGTGCCCTGCCGGACACCGAGACAGGTCAGCAGGACGCTCAACGACGACTGCTGGGACAGTTGGTCGGCGGTGGCACGGAACACCTGGTACCCACGGCCGGCAGCCTCCGTCGCGGCAGCCGTCAGCAGGGCCGACTTGCCGATCCCCGGCTCGCCGACCAACCACAGCACCGAGCCGGCCCCCTGCGCCAGCCGCGCCACCGCGGTCCGCACCACGCGCAGCTCACGCTGTCGCCCGACCCACACCTCTGACCCGGACTCCGGGCCTATACCGAGCATTCTCACCGAAGACAGTTCGCCGCCGGAAAGAACGTTCGGCGACGGAATTCCCACCTGAACCTCAGGTCGCGAAACGGCGCACGACGACCAGCAGCGTCGTGCCACGCCACACCCGGGTCCACGTTATGAACACCACCAGAAGGCGACGGAACAGCGGGCCGCACCCTGGTCAAAATCAATCTCGGACATCACTTCCCACAACACCGATCAATGCCGGGCCACGGCCGCCAACCCTTGATCGAAAACACCGGTCGGACGGAAACGACGAGCCATCGGGTCGACCACGTGCGCCACCCGGCCCGGCAGCACAATTCTATTCTTGGCAGATCCACGGAGGTGTCATCCAGGTTAATTTCACCGGAGAGTCCGGACCCCGTTCCTCGACATCCGAGCCGACGGGTCGTCCACCTCGGCACGGCCCGACAGGGCGCAAAGATCCCCTGGTGGGGACAGGGAGAGATCGCGGGTGGCCCGGACGGTGCCGAGGCCGGCGCACCCGCCGGCGCCGTCGGCCCGTGGACACCGTCCGGCCGCGCGGACAATCCTTTTCCCATGCCCCGCACGAGCCATCCCGCCGATTCCACAGACGACCCGAGTCGGCACCGAAACATCCGGAGACGATGGTGTCGACCAGACCATTACCGACGGGTCAGCCGCGACCCCGCCCCCGATCACCGCTCCGGGCCGGGCGGGAGCGTGCCGCCACCGCGCGCGGCACCGTCGCGACCACGCCGCCCGCGACGGATCACCGGCACACCGCAGTTCGCACCAGCCCACCCGAGCACGCCATCAATCCCCCACGTCGGAATCACCACAACAATCCGCAAAGACGGATCTCGATGTTACAACACACCCCACCGAAGCCGGTAGCCTTGAGTGAGATCACCATCGCCCTCGGTGATGTCCGCCGGAGGGTGACGGCCCGGCACCCGACCGGCGCAACACACCCGGGAGGCCGTGGACGGTGACACCGGTCAGCCGGGGCCGGCGACCCCCCGCCGGACGGCCTCCCCGGCCAGCCGGGACCGCCGCCGGTCGTCGTTGCCGGTCAGGCCGAACTTGTCGTACAGCCGGGACAGGTGCTTCTTCACCGCGCTCTCGGTGATGTGCAGCGCGGCGGCGATCGCCCGCACCGTGGGCGGCTCGGGAAACGCCGTCCCGCCCATCACGTACGGCCGGCAGAGCACCGCGACCACCTCCTGCTCGCGGGGGGTCAGCGGGGGCGGCGGGGGCGGCGGCTCCACCCCGACGGTCCGCGTGCCGCTCTGCCCCGCCGGGGCGTGGAAGACCAGGCGGGCCGGCCCGACCTCGACCCGGTCCCCGTCGCGCAGGATCTGCGCCGGACGCAGCGGGCTGCCGTTGACCGTGGTGCCGTTCGTGCTGCCCAGGTCCCGGATCGACCAGCCGGCGGGGAACCGCTCCACCAGGGCGTGCAGCCGGGACACCAGCTTGCTGTCGATGGTCACCTCGTTGCCCGGCGCCCGCCCGATGGTGATCGCGTCCGTGGTCAGCGGCACCAGGCGCACCGTCCCCTTCAGGTGGACCTCGAAGTACCCGCCCACGCTCACCCGCAGTGCGGCCCGGTGGTCGCCGTCATCGACTCTCCGGTCAGCCGGTGGATCAGGGTGACCGTCGCCACCGTGCAGCCGCCGTCGACCGGGAACGGCGTCGTCCACAACTCGTGCGGTTGCCCCTGCGCCCGCTGCCGGGCCCCGCCGTCCCCGGTCTCCGGGCGGACCGCCAGGTCCAGCAGCCACGTCCCGCCGCCGGGCTGCGCGGTGTCCCGGTACTGCTGCCACACCCAGACGTACGCCATCGTCGCCCGGCACCCCGGCGACCAGTACTGCTTCACCGACAGGGCCCGCAGTCCGCCCGCGTGCCCGTACGCGGAGGGCCCGACCTGGAACGCGTCGTCGTAGCAGCGGCCCGGCGGCGCGTCGTCCCTGCTGGCCGGGCGGAGCCGGCCCGCGCCGACCACCCGGACGTGCAGCGGGTGCGCCCGCCCGGCCACGGTCACCGCCAGCAACGGCGCCCGCACCCCCGGCTCCTGTGGCGTGAAGACCACCCGCACCTCGCAGCGCTGCCCCGGGGCCAGGTCACGCGCGGTGCAGCCCTCGCCGGTCAGCCGCAGGTCGCCGCCGTGCGGGCCGGCCGGCACCACCCCGGTCAGCCGGACCGCCCGGGTGCCGCTGTTGCCGACGGTCACCGTGTGTTCGTCCGATGAGGCGTGCACCTCCTGCTCGCCGACGGCGAGTTCCGCCGGCACCGTCACCCGGCCGGTCGGGGAGGGCGCCGCCGACCCGGCGACGGCCAGCACCGAGGCCACGGCGACCAGCATCCCGACGGCACGGGCCACCGGTCGGCCACGGAACCGCCGGGGCCGCGCGACGGTCGCGGTGAGGTCGGGGGCGAGGGCGGCGCGGCGGGCGGTCAGCGAGAACCGGGGCCGGGTCGGCTCGCCGGCCGGCACCGTCGTGGACTCCGCGCCGAGCACGAACGGCGTCACCGCGAGCCCCGCCGCCCGCTGCGCCTGCCGCAGCTCCTGCGCGAAGACCTCGACGGACGGCTGCCGCTGCCGGGCGTCCTTGGCCATGGCCCGCTCCAGGACCACGCAGACGGCCTCGGGCACCCCGTCGGGCCGCAGGTCGGGTACGGGGTCGACGGCGATCCGCCGCAGCAGGTCGGCCTCGGAGTCGGCGGTGAACGCCGGGGCGCGCCGGATCCAGTGCAGCACCGTCGAGGCGAGGGCGTAGACGTCCGAGGCCACCGAGGCGGGCTCGCCCCGCAGCACCTCCGGTGCGGCGTGCGGCACGCTCGCGGTGACCCGCCGGCCCGCCGCCGGGACCTCCGTGTGCGGTCGGGCCAGGCCGAAGTCGGCCAGCTTCGGCTCGCCGTACCGCGAGACGAGGATGTTGCCGGGCTTGACGTCGCGGTGCAGCACGCCGGCCCGGTGCGCGGTCTCGAGGGCGCCGGCCACCGCGATGCCGCCGGCCACCGCCGCCGCCCAGGGCGGCTCCGCGACTGCCGCGCCGGGCACGGTCGCCGGGGCCGGGGCCGGGGCGGCCAGCCGGTCCGCCAGCGAGCCACCCTCCTCGTACGCCATGAGCAGGTACGGGTTGCCGGCGACGGTCCGCCCGGCCTGGTGCAGCGTGACGATGTGCGGATGGTCCGACAGCCGGCCCAGCGTCCGCAGCTCCCGCTCGAAACGGGCTCGGGACGGGCCGTGCCAGTCCGCGGCGAGCACCTTGACCGCGACCCAACGGTCGAAGTCCGGCTGCCACGCCCGGTAGACGATCCCGAAGCCGCCCCGGCCGACCTCCACCGCGTCCACGCACCCGGTGACGCCCAGGTCGAGCCCCCGGCCGCCAGCACCCTCGGCGGGGCGGGGCACCGTCTGATCAGTGTGGACCATCGCGGTCCATTATGACCGAGGCGTCCGACGCGCCTGTCGACGCACCGGCAGCGGGCCGGCGCGCGACCCGGCGGACCCCCCCTTTCGCCCGCCGGGCCACACGGGCACCCGGCCGCCGCCTCGTGGCGTCGGCCCCTCCAGCACAGCGCCGACGCTCGGCTGCCACCAGGTGACGAACCGGGGACGGTTTCCTCCCCCGGCACGGTGGGGTGGCGGACCGGGGAGGTTTCGCTCCCCACCTCTGGCTCGTGGCCGAACCCGGCCCTAGCGTGGGGCACCCAGCCCCTCCCGCACGACGTCCACCGCGCACCGACGGCACCGCCAGCCGGTACGCGGTGACCTCCCCTGCCCCGAAGGAAGCCGTTCATGCCATCTGATCCGGTCCCGAGCAGAGCCAGCCGCCGGACGTTCCTGCGTACCGTGGCGGTCGTCAGCGCCGGGGTGAGCGCCACGAGCCTCGTCGGCACGTGGGCGGCGCCGCCGGCACGGGCCTCGGCCGTCGTCCATCCGGGCCTGCTGCACACCGCCGCCGGCCTCACCGACCTGCGGGCCAGAACCGGCGCGACGAGCGCGCCGTGGGCGTCCGGCTGGAGCGCGGTACGGGCGGACGCCCGGTCCCGCCCCGGGCGGACGGCCACGCCGGTGGCCACCCTGAACACCGGTGGCCCCGGGGAGAACTGGACCCACCTGCTCGACGACGCGCACACCGCCTACCAGAACGCGGTGCTGTGGCGGCTGACCGGGGACACCGCCCACGCGGACACCGCCCGCGACATCCTCAACGCCTGGTCGCAGACGCTCACGTCGGTCTCCGGCGCGCCGGAACTCGGGCAGACGTCCGGCATCTACGGTTTCGTGCTGGCCAACGCCGCCGAACTCGTCCGGGACCGGCCGGGCTTCGACACGGCCCGCTTCGGCACGATGCTGACCGACGTCCTGTACCCGGTGAGCCACGCCCACCTGACCGCGCCGGACGAGTCCTGCACGTCCTCGTACGCCACGAACTGGGAACTGGCCCACATCGCGTCGGTGCTGGCCATCGGGGTCTTCTGCGACGACACCGCCATGGTCGACCAGGCGACCGCGCTCGTCACCGACACGCCCCGGGTCATGCACGCCATCCCCTACGTGTGGGACGGCGGGCACTCGGACCGGTACTCGGTCACCGGGCTCGGCCTGCTCGCGGTGATCTGCGAGATGGCCTGGAACCAGGGCCGTGACCTCTACGCCAGCCACGACAACCGGCTCCTCGCGGCCAGCGAGGACGTCGCCCGGTACGAACTCGAGCCGACGCAGACGCCCACCCTCGGCACCTGGGGCACCTCGGCGACCAGCCCGGCGTGGGCGCTCGTCCACGGTCACTACGTGACCCGCCGGGGCCTGTCCGCCCCGCACACGGCCGTGCTCGCGGACCGGGCGATCGCCGAGGGTGGCGGCTTCGACCGCCTGGGCCTCGGCGCCGCCGCCTACACCCTGTAGCCACTGGCCCCCCTTTCCCGAGTCCGCCGGTCATTCGACAGAGAGAAACGCCGCCATGAAATTCGTCAGCAGAGCCGCGTGGGGTGCCCGTCCGCGGGGAACGAACAACGATCCGCCGATCACCGCCAACCGGGGCGTCAAGATCCACTGGGTCGGGTCGCTCTACCCGATCCAGTGGCTGCACTCGCAGTGCGCCGGGGCCGTGCGGGGAATCCAGCGCGACCACCAGCAGGGCAACGGCTGGTCGGACATCGGCTACAGCCTGGCGGTCTGCCGGCACGGGTACGTCTTCGAGGGCCGGGGACTGAACCGCCAGTGCGCGGCCAACGGCGACTCCCAGCCGGGCCTGAACCGCGACCACTACGCGATCCTCGCGCTGACCGGCCGGGGCCGCTCCTGGTGGGGCAGCTCCGGAGGCGGCATCTGGGACACCGCCCCCACCGCCGAGATGAAGCAGGGCATCCGCGACGCCATCACGTACCTGCGGCACTACGGCGGCGCGGGCACGGAGATCCGCGGCCACCGGGACGGGCACCCCACGGAGTGCCCCGGCGCGGAACTGTGGGACATGACCCGGGACGGCACCTTCGAGCCCGGCAACAGCGGACCGGTCGAGTACGTCACCGCGCCCGGTGACACGCTGGGCTCGGTCGCCCGCAAGTTCAACGTCCCGTGGGGCACGCTGGCCACCACGAACAACCTGCCGATGGTGGTGACCGAGAGCTACGCGTTCGTGGTCGGCACCCGCCTGACGATCCCGAGCCGGGGATCGAGCCTGGACCCCCAGACCGGGGGCAGCACCCCCGTCGGCGGCCACGTGCCGTTCCCCGGCACCGAGTGGTTCCAGGGCCGGCCCAACAGCCGCATCATCACCGCCATGGGCGTCCGGCTGGTCCAGGAGGGGTGCAACCCGTACCGGATCGGTCCGGGCACCCAGTGGTCCGACGTGGACCGGGACGCGTACGCGATGTGGCAGCGCAAGCTGGGCTTCACCGGCCCGGACGCCGACGGCTGGCCGGGCCGCACGTCCTGGGACCGGCTGCGGGTGCCCGCCGAGGGCGGGGTCTCGGCCGGCCCGGTCGGCTACGAGCCGTTCCCGGGGGCCGCCTGGTTCCAGGCCAACCCGACCAGCCCGGTGGTGACCGCGATGGGCGTCCGCCTGGTCGCCGAGGGCTGCGGCGCGTACCTGTCCGGCCCGGGGCCCCGGTGGACCGGCGCGGACCGCACGTCGTACGCGAACTGGCAGCGCAAGCTCGGCTTCACCGGCGCCGACGCTGACGGCTGGCCCGGCCGGACCACCTGGGACCAGCTCCGGGTGCCCCGCCAGGGCTCCGGCTCCTACGAGCAGGGCGGCGCGCCCGGCAGCACCTACGAGCCGTTCCCCGGGGACGCCTGGTTCCGGGCCCAGCCGAACAGCTCGGTCGTCACCGAGATGGGCCGCCGGCTCATCGCCGAGGGCTGCGGCCGGTACACGGTCGGCGCGGGCCC